>NZ_LZOX01000017.1:0-248764 GCF_001679495.1 Haemophilus sp. CCUG 66565
ATTTCACCGCACTTGTTGTAGACAACTAAATATTCAAAATCTTATAAATTTCAGAATCTTTACGAGCTAAGTCATGAATTGATTGTATTTTTTGGATTGCACATGGTTGACCACAAATTAAGAGGGTTTCTGTAAAAGCTAAATTACCCTTTCTAGAGATACCTTTAAGCAAATCACCATGGGTGATACCCGTTGCGGTAAATACGAGGTTGTCATCACGCACGAGATCTTCAAGTTTTAACACTTCATTGATTTTTACGCCTAACGCTTCACAACGCTGAATTTCATCGGCAGCAATTTTTTTATTTTCTTCCGTATCACCTTTTACTTCGTTACGAGGAAGTAAACGAGCTTGCATATCGCCACCTAATGCACGAATTGCCGCTGCAGCTGCCACACCTTCTGGCGCACCACCGATTCCGTAAAGAAGATCGACTTCGGCATCAGGCAAACAGCACAATACGGAACCTGCCACATCACCATCAGGGATCGCCATCACTCTCACGCTCAAGTTATGCATTTGTTTAATTACCGCATCATGACGTGGTTTTGCTAATACCATTACGGTGAGATCTGAGAGTGATTTTCCTAGCTTAGATGCGACACGGCGAAGATTTTGTTCCAGTGGTAAAGTTAAATCAATCATGCCCTTAACATTTGGGCCTACCACCAATTTTTCCATATACATATCGGGTGCTTTTAAAAAGGTATTTCTGCCACCAGCAGCCAAGACAGAAATAGCATTAGACTGGCCCATTGCGGTCATACGCGTCCCATCAATAGGATCAACGGCGATAGAAACCAATTCTCCCATACCTGAACCGACTTTTTCGCCAATATAAAGCATTGGAGCTTCATCAATTTCCCCTTCACCAATAACAATTTCAGCATCCATATCGATTAAATTTAGCATATAACGCATGGCTTTTACTGCAGCATCATCAGCCGCATTTTTATCTCCCCGCCCAAACCATGTATGAGCTGCTAATGCGGCCATTTCTGTTACACGTGAAAATTCAATTGCTAGGGCAGCGTTCATTTTATTCTCCTTTGACTTTTAGCCATAAAAACGGTGTGATTTTATCATTACGTTATTGAACGAATAATAATTTTTTATACAAGGCTTTAAAAAGAGGTGTGAACTAGGTAAAATACGCCTAAATTTACCCATATTTAAAAGGAAATCATTATGTCTTTAGAAATTTTAGACCAGCTTGAAGAAAAAATTAAACAAGCTGTGGAAACCATCCAATTGCTTCAATTAGAAGTTGAAGAATTAAAAGAGAAAAATGCAGAATCTCAAAGAAATATCGAAAGTTTACAAACTGAAAATGAGCAACTGAAAAACGAACACCGCAACTGGCAAGAACATATTCGTTCATTGCTTGGCAAATTCGATAACGTTTAATCGTAACAAAAGGCTTAGAAAATCTAAGCCTTTTTATTTTAATCATTTCAAAAATATTCTTTTTGCTTTTCCCTCGAATGAGGGAAGAAAATAAATATAGGATAATCAAATGCACATTTGCATTCTCTCTGGCAGCACTTTAGGTGGCGCAGAATATGTTGCCGAACATTTAAACGATGTTTTAGAGACTCAAGGTTTTTCCACCGCTCTTTTTCATGGGCCAAGTTTATCCGACATCGAAAATGAAAAAATTTGGCTTGTTGTGACTTCAACTCATGGTGCAGGCGAGTTGCCAGATAATTTAAAACCTCTATTTGATGAATTAGCTAAAAATCAAAGCGATTTTTCAGATGTTCGCTTTGCGGTCGTTGGATTAGGTAATTCTGATTATGATACGTTTTGCTATGCTGCGGACAAAGTGGAGCAAACTCTCCAAGAAAAAAGTGCGGTAAAAATTTGCGAGACTTTAAAAATTGATGTTTTAAACGTGGATGATCAAGAAGGCTATGCTGAAGCATGGTTACCGAGCTTTATCGAGGGATTAAAATGATTGCTTTAATTCAGCGTGTGTCTCAAGCGAAAGTTGATGTAAACGGTGAAACAATAGGACAAATTGGCAAAGGTTTACTGGTTTTGCTTGGTGTAGAAAAAGAAGATAACCAAGAGAAAGCGGATAAACTTGCTGAAAAAGTACTTAATTATCGAATTTTCAGTGATGAAAATGACAAAATGAACTTAAATGTTCAACAAGCACAAGGTGAACTACTTATTGTTTCTCAATTTACATTAGCGGCGGATACACAAAAAGGTTTGCGTCCAAGTTTTTCAAAAGGTGCGCCCCCAGCATTAGCTAATGAATTATATGAATACTTTATCCAAAAGTGCGGTGAGAAATTACCTGTTTCAACAGGGCAATTTGCAGCAGATATGCAAGTGAGTTTAACAAACGATGGCCCAGTGACATTTTGGCTTAATATATAAAATCTTCTATAAGATCGACGCAAGCTGAAAGGCTTGCGTCAGTGAGTGCAAGAAATATTAGAGTGTAATTTCTAATTTTTGATAAGCTTGATTTACTTTTTCTAGTGCTTTTTCTACGGATACGCCTCGTGCTAATAACACGCCTAAACGTCGGTGGCCATTAACCTCACCTTTACCAAATAAACGAATATTCGTATGGGGTTCAGCAAGCACTTTATCAATCGCACCAAATTTTACATTCTTTGATTTCCCCTCTACAACAATAGCTTTAGATGCGGATGGACTAATTAAGGTAATCTCTGGAATAGGTAAACCTAAAATGGCTCTTGCGTGTAAGGCAAATTCCGAAAGCTCTTGAGAAATAAGCGTGACCATGCCTGTATCATGTGGGCGTGGTGAGACTTCGTTGAAAATGACATTATCTCCACACACAAACATTTCTACGCCAAAGATGCCTCGTCCACCTAGTGCACTTGTAATTTTCTCCGCAATCGATTGCGCTTTTTCCAATGCAATATCCGACATCACTTGTGGTTGCCATGATTCCCGATAATCACCTTCTTCTTGGCGATGGCCAATTGGTGCTAAGAAGCTTGTACCATTGATATGACGAACGGTTAAAAGCGTAATTTCATAATCGAATTTTACAAACCCTTCTACAATTATTCTTCCTGCACCAGCACGGCCACCTTCTTGTGCATAATCCCATGCTTTTTGAATATCGTCTTTAGATCTTAAAATACTTTGCCCATGACCAGAAGATGACATGATTGGTTTCACGACACAGGGAATGCCAATTTTTTCTACCGCATTTTGGAAATCAGTAAAATTATCTACAAATTGGTAAGGCGAGGTGGGTAACTTAAGTTCTTCTGAGGCCAGTCGGCGAATCCCCTCACGATTCATAGTAAGTTGTGTGGCTTTGGCGGTAGGTACCACGTTAAAACCCTCTTGCTCTAATTCCACCAGTGTTGCTGTTGCAATTGCTTCTACTTCTGGCACGATGTAGTCAGGTTGTTCTTGTTTTACAAGTGTTTTTAATGCCTCACCATCTAACATTGAGAGTGTATAGGCACGGTGTGCAACTTGTTGTGCTGGGGCATTTTCATAGCGATCCACTGCAATTACTTCTACGCCTAATCGTTGTAGTTCAATTACTACTTCTTTACCAAGTTCCCCCGATCCCAATAGCATCACTTTTGTTGCATTAGGTGTTAATGCGGTACCAAGCGTTGTCATTATTTCTCCTATTTTAATAATGCGTTATCTAATGTTAAATCTTCGTTTTTATTAATACCAACACGACGAGCAATCACATTTTTTGCGATTTCATGTGCTTCTTCTAAAGAGTGCTCTGTATATGTGCCACATTGATAAATGTTTAATTCTGGAATTTTGGTTTGATCTTGTACATTTAAAATATCGTGCATTGATGCTAACCAAGCGTTAGCGACTTGTTGTTCGTCTGGTGTGCCGATGAGAGACATATAAAAACCGGTTCGACATCCCATAGGTGAAATATCAATAATTTCAACATCTTCGTTATTTAAGTGATCACGCATAAAACCTGCAAATAAGTGTTCTAGAGTGTGGATTCCTTTTGGAGGGAGGATTTCTTTATTGGGAATGCAGAAACGTAAGTCAAAAATAGTAATATCATCACCTTTAGGTGTACGCATTGTTTTAGCCACACGCACGGCAGGGGCATTCATTTTAGTGTGGTCTACTTTAAAACTATCAAGTAATGGCATAAATTTTCCTTATAAATCAGTTGATTAAGAATTATTTGAATGAATGTTCATTTTTTTACAATTTTTTTATGAACTTTATAGCAAGGTCTTTGTCCTATAAGACGAGCAACTTGCAGTTGTTTTAATAAAATTGGTTCCTTAGGTTATTTGCCCCGTATTCTTGCGGGGCTTTTTTCTTTGTATTTTTTGTTAGATTTTATTTTTTGGAATTTTTTTAATTTATGTGAACTTTTTCCAGATGGGCTTGTCTGATAGAACAAGCAACTTGCAGTTGTTTTAATAAAATTGGTTCCTTAGGTTATTTGCCCCGTATTCTTGCGGGGCTTTTCTTTTGTCCATTTTATAATAAGAAAGGTACACTGAGAAACAATAACGCGACATAACGTACCAGTTTTCCAAGAAAAATAAAAAAACAGCTCGCGATAAAGTTCAATCTAAGCCAGCCCGCTAGGGCGCAAAATAAATCGCCTACTATAGGTAGCCAACTTAATAGTAAGGTGAGTGAACCATAACGTTGAAGTTGCTTCATAACCCATAAAGTGCGGTGATTTTTTGGCCTAAATTGAGGAAGCCAGCGCCCTATTCCATAAGTAGTTAAGCTACCTAGCCCATTACCTAGTGTTGCCATAAAAAGAAGTAAAAAAATATCCGTACTTAGCCAAGTTCCTAACGCTAATTTGGGGATAGCTAATACAATAAATATTATCTCTGAATTACCTGGTAATACCGTCGCACTTAGAAATGCACTCGCAAACATTAACCATAAGGCATGAGTTTGCCAAAAATCGGAAAGTAATCCTAATAACCATTCCATCATTTTGTGGTTATAATTTTTTGAGTACGAATATCAAAAACATCCATTCCGGCACTTAAACCTGCTTTTATGCCCAAGTCTGCATCTTCAAAAACAATACAGTTTGTAGGATTAATCTTGATCAGTTCTGCACAACGTAAAAAAGTTTCTGGATGAGGTTTATGCGCTTTTACATCGTCTGCGCTGACAATAGAATTAAAATAAGAGGCAATATCAAGTTTATCTATCAACATATCAATAATTTTTCGATGAGAGCCCGAGCCTAATGCAATCGGTTTTTTCTGATAGAAATGTTTTACAATATCAAATGTGGGAAGCAAGGTGGATTGTGATGGAATGAGCTGATAAGATAAAGCACGTTTTGCTGTAATAACTTCATCAAGACGTTCAAGTGGCATATTAGCCGATTTCATCATTTCCTCTGCAATGGTTCTTACGGTTGCCCCACCTAGGTTATACATGATTTGACTGTCAAATTCGTAGCCAAATTGTTTTCCCACCATTCCCCATGCTTTTGCGTGAACAGGCATAGTATCAATGAGGGTTCCATCCATATCAAAAATTAATCCCTCATATCGATCGAACATTGCATAATTAAACATTTTTACATCCTTACTTATTTTTAAATTTTTATCATTTTGCTATAAAATTGAGATCTCTGCATTGTTTTATTTTCATAAAAAGCGGTAAATTAAAGCACAAATTTTGAACAAATAGAATTCAAATGAGATTGCTTAAGCAATTAGAATGTTGGAAAGTTCCTAGGCGAATTAATTAATCGATTATTGAATATTCATACGCTTGTTTTAGATTGCAATGGAACAATATTGTCCCTGACTGATAAGAAATGATTTCATTCACATTGGTGAGCAAGGTTAAAGTTAACCTTGCTTTTGAATTTTATTGCGTTAATGTTTTTTTATAGGCATAAAGTGTATTGCTCATTAACATTGCAACGGTCATTGGCCCAACTCCACCTGGAACAGGGGTAATATATGCCGCTTTTTCGGCCGCTTTGTCAAACTCTACATCGCCTACTAATTTTCCATCTACACGATTAATTCCGACATCAATGACGACCGCACTTTCTTTGATCCAATCGCCAGGAATTAAATTCGGCTTACCCACTGCAACGACAAGTATATCAGCTTGGCGAACATGACTTTCCAAATCTTTGGTGAATCGATGAGTCACAGTGACGGTTGCACCTGCTAATAATAATTCTAAAGACATTGGGCGGCCGACAATATTGGATGCACCTACAATTACCGCGTGTTTGCCATGTAAATCAATGCCTGTTGTTTCTAATAGTTTCATTACACCATAAGGTGTGCAGGCTCGTAATGTTGGAATTCGTTGACACAATCTTCCTACATTATAAGGATGGAAGCCATCCACGTCTTTTTTCGGATCAATATGTTCAATAATAGCTTCGGCATTGATTTGTTGAGGTAAGGGGAGTTGCACTAAGATACCATCAATTGTTTTGTCGTTATTGAGTTTATCGATGAGGGCTAATAATTCGGCTTGTGTAGTTGTTTCTGGTAAATCATAGGATTGGGAAAGTATGCCGATTTCTTCACAACTTTTACGTTTACTTCCTACATAAATTTGTGATGCAGGATCTGCCCCAACGAGAATGACTGCAAGCCCTGGTGCACGTTTACCTTGAGCAATATAACGTTCAATCTCAGAGGCAACATCAGATTTGATTTTTTTTGAAAGAGTAGTACCAGAGATGATTTGTGCAGTCATTTAGTTGTCCTTTTATATGAAAAGAGAGAAAACGTTTGCTATTCTAACGGACAATGAATTTTTTACAACGGGAAATAGTGACATTTCCTAAATTGAAATAATTTTGAGCAATTAGCTTAAAAAATAAAAAAAGTCATTGACTGGTATCAAAACAAATCTATAATTGGTTCAGCTTATCGGCGAGTAGCGCAGCTTGGTAGCGCAACTGGTTTGGGACCAGTGGGTCGTAGGTTCAAATCCTATCTCGCCGACCACTTCTTTTATATTGTCTTGAAATTCTGTACAAAAGAAATCCTTTGAATGCGCCCTTAGCTCAGCTGGATAGAGCAACGCCCTTCTAAGGCGTGGGTCAAAGGTTCGAATCCTTTAGGGCGTGCCATTTATTTCTTCAATCTATTTTTTATTCTCTTTTATTAATTTCCTTTGCTATTTAAGCAAGCTACAATACGCCCCCAAATTTTATCAATATAAATCAGAAAGAGAATTATTATGCCCTTTGCTATTGGTCAGCGCTGGTTGAGTGAAAGTGAAAACGCTTTAGGATTAGGTATCATTACCGCATTAGATCAAAGAACTGTCACGATTTATTTCCCCGCTGCGGATGAAACGCGTATATATGCTGCTGCACAAGCGCCTTTAAGCCGAATTGTATTTAGTAAAGGTGAAACGTTATCCCATCAAGCTGGCTGGAAAGGTGAGATTTTAGACGTTCAAAATATGAACGGTTTGCTCTTTTATTTAGTTAAAAATCCACAAGGTGAAGATGTCATTGTGCAAGAACGTGATATTTCACCGATTATTTCTTTTAGCCAAGCGAAAGATCGTTTGTTTTCAGCGCAAATTGATCGCAGCAGTCATTTTGCATTGCGTTATCGCACGCTTTGTCATCAGCAAGCACAATTTAAATCGCCATTGCGTGGTTTACGCGGAACGCGTGCGGGTTTAATTCCTCATCAGCTTCATATTGCAGCTGAAGTCGGTAATCGAGTTAATCCTCGTGTGTTATTGGCGGATGAAGTTGGCTTAGGGAAAACCATTGAAGCAGGAATGATTTTGCAGAATCAACTTTTTGCTGAGAAAGTACAACGTGTTCTTATTATCGTACCAGAAACTTTGCAACATCAATGGCTGGTGGAAATGCTTCGTCGCTTTAATTTGCATTTTTCACTTTTTGATGAAGAACGTTGCAACGATTTTGATATTGATGCCGTTAATCCGTTTACAACTGAAAGCTTAATTATTTGTTCGCTGAATTGGTTAGAAACTCATCCAAACCGAGTAGAGCAGGCGCTCAATGCTCAATTTGATTGCTTAATTGTGGATGAGGCGCATCATCTCGTTTGGTCCGAAATCTCGCCAAGTGCTGCTTATTTATTAGTTGAACAGCTTGCTCGTATCATTCCCTCTGTCTTGTTACTTACTGCAACTCCAGAACAACTTGGGCAAGAAAGTCATTTTGCTCGTTTGCGCTTACTGGATCCAGAACGTTTCTTTGATTATCAAACCTTTGTGAAAGAGCAGGAACGCTATCAACCTGTGGTTAATGCTGTTGAATCTTTACTGGCAAATAAGACATTAAGTGCGGTAGAAAAAAATCATATTTCTGATTTGTTGCTTGAACAAGATGTCGAGCCACTTTTTAAAGCGATTGCATCAAATAATGATCAAGAACAACAGCGTGCCCGTCAGAAACTGATTCAAGCTTTAATTGATCGTCACGGCACGGGGCGAATGTTATTCCGCAATACACGTCAAGGCGTGAAAGGTTTTCCGCACCGTGTTTACCACCAAATTACACTCTCTGAAGAGAATGATAAAATTGATTGGCTGATTGATTTCCTCAAACTACATCGCGATGAAAAAATTTTTGTGATTTGCCAGACAGCGGCAACGGCGATTCAGTTAGAACAAATTTTACGTGAACGTGAGGCGATTCGTGCCGCAGTGTTCCACGAAAAAATGTCGATTGTTGAACGGGATAGAGCCGCCGCTTATTTTGCAGATTTAGAAAACGGTGCACAGGTTTTACTGAGCTCGAGTATTGGCTCGGAAGGGCGTAACTTCCAATTCGCAGCAAATTTAGTGTTATTTGATTTACCGATCAATCCAGATTTATTGGAACAATGTATTGGCCGATTAGATCGTATTGGACAAAAACGTGATGTGCAAATTTATGTGCCTTGTGCGAAAGATTCGCCTCAAAGTCGTTTAGCGCGTTGGTACAATGAGGGGCTGAATGCTTTTGAACAAACTTGTCCAATGGGAATGGCATTATTTTCTCAGTTTGCCGATGAGTTGGAAAATGTGCGGTCAAATTTTACCGGACTTTCAGAGAATGAATTTTCTGAATTATTAAAACAAACTAAAACCGCGCGGGAAAAACTCAAGATTGACTTAGAAAAAGGTCGGGATCGTTTATTAGAGATAAATTCTCATGGCGGTGAGCAAGCACAAGCGTTAGCGGATCAAATTGCTGATGAAGATAATTCGCCTGAGCTTGTGAATTTTACTTTAAAATTATTTGATATTATTGGCGTAGAGCAAGAAGATCTTGGCGCAAATAGTATTGTGATTAGCCCAACTGGGACAATGCTTGTGCCTGATTTTCCGGGTTTAAAAGAAGAAGGTGTGACTGTTACCTTTGATCGTGAACTTGCCCTTGCTCGCGAAGAAATGGAATTCTTGACTTGGGATCATCCTATGATTCGTCAAGGTATTGATCTTGTTGCTTCGGGGGATATTGGCAAAGCCGCAATGGCATTGCTTGTAAATAAACAACTGCCAGCTGGAACCTTATTAATTGAATTAATTTACGTGGTGGAAAGCCAATCGCTAAAAGGATTACAGCTTAATCGTTTCTTGCCGCCAACGCCTATTCGCTTGCTGCTTGATAACAAAGGAAATAACATTGGTGAGCAGGTTGCCTTTGAAACATTGCATAGCAAATTGAAACCACTTGGTAAAAATATTGCTAATCAAATGGTGAAAATGGCTCGGAACAATATTGAATCCTTGATCACGAGAGGTGAGCAATTCGTAAAATCCTTGGCTGAACCGATTATTTCTGAGGCTAAAAATCAAGCAGCTCAACAATTAAGCGCAGAAATTAACCGTTTACAGGCTTTGCGAGCAGTGAATAAAAATATTCGCCAGAGCGAAATTGATATTTTAGAACAACAACGAACACAATCACTTGACGAGCTTTCTAAAGCAAATTGGCGTTTGGATTGCTTGCGTGTCATTGTGACGAACAAGGAATAAAAATGGCATTGATTGAATACAATCCGCCTCTTGACCACCCTTATTTGGATATTATTTATCAAGATAATCATTTGTGTGTGGTGAACAAACCGAGCGGTTTGCTTTCCGTGCCTGGCAATCAACCACAATATTATGATAGCGCAATGAGTCGAGTGAAAGAAAAATTCGGCTTTTGTGAGCCTGCTCATCGTTTGGATATGGCAACGAGCGGCATTATTGTGTTTGCTTTAAGTAAGGCAGCGGATCGTGAATTAAAACGTCAATTTCGCGAACGTGAACCGAAAAAACATTATCAAGCGATTGTTTGGGGGCATTTGGAGAAAGATTATGGCGAGGTAAATTTGCCGATGATTTGTGATTGGGAAAATCGACCTCGCCAACGTTTGGATTTCGTTTTAGGAAAAAGAGCGGTCACAAAATTCGAAGTTTTAGCACGTTTGTCAAATAACAGTACTCGCGTGAAATTGACGCCTGTGACAGGCAGATCTCATCAATTACGCTTGCACATGTTAGCATTGGGGCATCCAATTCTAGGTGATAAATTTTACTCTCATCCTCAGGCTAAAGCTATGTCGCCAAGATTATGTTTGCACGCAGAAGAATTGACGATTACACATCCTATTACAGAGGAAATAATAACCTTTAATGCGAAGTCTGATTTTTAAATTTGCGCAGAAGCACGAGATCACGAATGAAAAACTTTTTAGCCCAACAAGGAAAAATCACCTTAATTCTTACCGCACTTTGCGCACTTATCTATATTGCTCAGCAGCTGGGTTTTGAAGATGATATTATGTATTTGATGCATTACCCAGCTTACGAAGAGCAAGATAGCGAAGCATGGCGTTATATCTCACATACATTGGTACATTTATCTAATTTGCATATTTTGTTTAATTTGTCTTGGTTTTTTATTTTCGGTGGAATGATTGAGCGAACTTTTGGTTCGGTCAAATTATTGATGTTGTATGTTGTAGCCTCCGTCATAACAGGGTATGTGCAAAATTATGTGTCTGGCCCTGCTTTCTTTGGGCTTTCCGGTGTTGTATATGCGGTTCTAGGTTATGTATTTATACGTGATAAATTGAATCATCATTTATTTGATCTGCCAGAAGGTTTTTTCACCATGTTATTGGTGGGGATCGCATTAGGTTTTATTAGCCCCTTATTTGGTGTTGAAATGGGAAATGCAGCGCATATATCAGGCTTGGTTGTCGGCTTGATTTGGGGATTTATCGATAGCCAATTACGTAAAAATTCGCTACATTAGGTGTGTTCAATTTGGATAAAGGATTCTCTATGAAGCAGTCGTTACGGCATCAACAAATTATTAAACTGGTGGAACAATCCGGCTATTTAAGCACGGAAGAACTGGTTGCAGCCTTAGATGTTAGCCCTCAAACGATTCGCCGTGATTTGAATATTTTGGCAGAGTTAGATTTAATTCGTCGTCATCACGGTGGTGCAGCATCGCCATCTTCTGCAGAAAATTCTGATTACGTGGATCGTAAGCAATTCTTTTCATCACAAAAAAATAATATTGCGCAGGAAGTCGCGAAGGTGATTCCTAACGGTGCATCTTTGTTTATTGATATTGGTACCACGCCTGAGGCTGTCGCCAATGCATTGCTTGGTCACGAAAAACTCAGAATTGTGACGAACAATCTGAATGCCGCGCATCTTTTACGCCAAAATGAAAGTTTTGATATTGTCATGGCGGGCGGATCGTTACGAATGGATGGTGGAATTATCGGCGAAGCTACAGTGAATTTTATTTCTCAATTTCGCCTAGATTTCGGGATTTTAGGGATTAGTGCTATTGATGCAGATGGTTCACTATTGGATTATGATTACCATGAAGTACAAGTAAAGAGAGCGATTATTGAAAGTTCACGTCAGACCTTATTAGTGACCGATCACTCTAAATTTACGCGCCAAGCGATTGTTCGATTGGGCGAATTAAGTGATGTAGAATATTTGTTTACGGATAAGGTCCCTAATAGTATTACCGATTATTTATACGATAAAAAAACAAAATTAGTTTTATGTTAGTTTTTATCAGATATGAAGAAAAACCCCGCTTAATTAGCAGGGTTTTTTTATATGTAATTAATGTATTTTTTCTACTTGACTAAATTCAAGTTCAACAGGTGTTGCGCGACCAAAGATAGATACTGAGACTTTTAAGCGACCTTTTTCATAATCTACTTCTTCTACTGTTCCGTTAAAGTCTGCGAATGGACCTTCAGTAACTCGAACCTCTTCACCAGGGTGATACTCATTACGATGACGTGGTTTATCTGAACTTTGTTCTAATCGATTTAGAATAGCATCTGCTTCACGTTTAGAAATTGGCGCAGGTTTATCAGGTGTACCGCCAATGAATCCCATAACACGCGGAACACTTTTTACTAAGTGCCATGTTTCATCATTCATTTCCATTTCCACAAGCACATAGCCAGGGAAAAACTTACGTTCGCTTTTACGACGTTTACCAGCAACATTCTCAACGACTTCTTCAGTTGGAACTAACACTTCACCAAATTGGTCTTCCATTTGTTGCTGTTTAATGTATTCACGCAAAGTTAAAGCCACTCGGCTTTCAAAACCAGAAAACGCCTGTAATACATACCAACGTTTTTTTGATACAGTTGTTTCTTCAGTCATTTTAGAATCTCAAATCAGTTAAGAAATTAATTACTGTGACAATAATCGAATCTGTCGCCCAGAAAAATAAGGATGCAATGATTGTTACCCCAATTACGATTAATGTAGTTTGACGCGCTTCTTGGCGACTTGGCCATACCACTTTTTGCGCTTCTATTTTTGAATCTTTAAAGAATGTACGAGCTTTTGTACCTTGATTAGTAATTGCAGCAAATGCAAAAGCAATCACTAACGCAATGACGACACCCACTACACGAATAGGTAATGAATATACTTTTTGGAAATAAATATTACCAATTGCAGCCGCCACAAAAAAGACTGCGACTAAAATCCAAAGAAGGGTATTTAATCCTTTAGATTTACCTTCTACCACCGTATCTGGTACATTTTTCTTTTTATCAACAATTTCAGTTGCCATAAATTGAATCCGTTATTTACTTAGGAAAATAAGAATAAAGTTATAAGAACGTACGATTGTAGCATTTTCTTTTCGCCTTGCCTATTGAAAATCATCAAGCAAAATAGAAAACATAAGGAAAAACAACCGCACTTTTCTATTAAGAATGATATTCTAATTTTGGAGCAGTATTATCTACAATGGTACTTTTATCCACGACTACTTTACGTAAATTTTCGATAGATGGTAAATCATACATCGTATCAAGCAATACAGCCTCGACAATAGAACGTAAACCACGTGCGCCTGTTTTTCTTTCAAGCGCTTTCTTCGCCATTGCTTTTAAAGCTTCTGGAGTGAATTCTAACTCCACATTTTCAAGTCCAAATAAAGCTTGATATTGTTTAGTTAAGGCATTTTTAGGCTGTGTAAGAATTTGCACAAGGGCCTCTTCATCTAATTCGCTTAGTGGAGAAATCATGGGTAAACGCCCAATAAATTCCGGAATTAAACCGAACTTCATTAAATCATCTGGTTCTACTTGACGGAATAATTCAGAAAGAGACTTTTCTTCTTCATCCTTTTCTACTTTCGCACTAAAACCGATACTCGTACTTGTTTGTGTACGTTTACTGATAATTTTATCCAATCCCGCAAATGCGCCGCCGCAGATAAAGAGAATTTTTGACGTATCCAATTTCACCATTTCTTGCTGTGGATGTTTACGACCACCTTGAGGAGGAATAGACGCCACAGTACCTTCAATGAGTTTTAACAATGCTTGTTGTACACCTTCGCCAGATACATCTCGAGTAATTGATGCGCCTTCCGATTTACGGCTAATTTTATCAATTTCATCAATATAGATAATGCCTTGCTCAGCTTTTTCAGTATTATACTCACAATTTTGTAAAAGCTTTTGTAGGACATTTTCTACATCTTCACCGACGTAGCCAGCTTCTGTTAATGTCGTTGCGTCAGCCATCGCAAACGGCACATTTAAGCGACGAGCTAATGTTTGAGCAAGCAATGTTTTACCACTACCCGTTGGTCCAATAAGCAAGATATTACTTTTGCCAAGCTCAACATCGTTATTTTCATGATTAGTTCGTAAGCGTTTATAATGATTGTAAACTGCGACAGAAAGCACTTTTTTCGCATAATCCTGGCCAATAACATAATCATCTAGATGAGCACGAATTTCGTGAGGAGTAGGTAATTTCTCCTCATTTTCTGCCGCACTTTCGTCTACACTTTCATCATTACTTTCTTCAAGCATTGAATGACAAAGTTCAATACACTCATTACAAATATAGCCGTCTGTACCAGCAATTAATTTATCTACTTCGCTTTTTTCTTTTCCGCAAAAAGAGCAATGTAAATCTTTATCTTTGTCTGACATGTGTTTCCTTAACGTTTAATTAAAACTTCATCAACTAAACCATATGCTTTTGCTTCTTCAGCTGACATAAAGTTATCGCGATCTGTATCTTTCTCAATTCGTTCGATACTTTGCCCAGTATGGAATGCTAGACGATCGTTTAAGGTGTGTTTAATTTTCAAAATTTCTTGTGCATGAATTTGAATATCCGATGCTTGGCCTCGGAAACCACCCAAAGGTTGGTGAATCATCACGCGCGCATTTGGTAACGCTGCTCGTTTTCCCGCGGTTCCGCCAGCAAGTAAGAATGCGCCCATTGAGCATGCCTGACCGATACAAAGTGTACGAATATCTGGCTTAATAAATTGCATTGTGTCGTAGATAGCCATACCTGCGGTCACAGAACCACCGGGAGAGTTGATATAGATATTGATATCTTTAGTTGGATCTTCAGACTCTAAAAAAAGCAGCTGAGCCACAATGAGATTTGCCATACGATCTTCCACTTCACCACTAAGGAAGATCACACGCTCTTTTAATAAACGGGAATAAATGTCGTATGAACGCTCGCCACGCGAAGTCTGTTCAACAACCATAGGAATTACACTCATTTTCTTACCTTTTTCACTAAAATTTCTAATTATTTTACTCTAAATAACCTACAAATAAAAATGCGGTCGCTTTTGTTAAAAAGAGCGACCGCACTTTTATTCAATCATAACGATATTAATTAATCATTATGCTTGTGGATTCATAATTTCATCAAACGAAGAAGCTTTTTCAGTAACTTGTGCTTTAGCAAGTACTGCATCCACTGCTTGTTCTTCTAATACTACATTACGAATATTGTTCATTAATTCTTCGTTTTTACTATAGTATTCTACAACCTCAGCTGGTTGCTCGTAAGCTGATGCAATATCTGCAATCATTGCTTTAGCACGTTCTTCATCAGCTTTTAATTCATTAGATTTAATCACTTCAGAGAATAATAAACCTACTTGAACACGACGAGTTGCCTCCGTTTCAAATAATTCACGTGGTAACTGTGCAGCTTGTTGTGCATTACCGCCAAAACGTTGAGCCGCTTGATTGCGTAATACATTAATTTCTTCTTCTACTGCAGAAGCTGGAACTTCAATTGAATTTTGTTCAATTAACCCATTGATTACTTGTTGTTTAACACGTGAAACTAATGCATTTTTCAATTCACGTTCCATATTCTTACGAATTTCTACACGTAAATCTGCAACAGATTTAGTATTCGGACCGAACTTAGCTACAAACTCATCTGTTAACTCAGGTAACACCATGTTTTCTACTTTTTTCAAGGTGATTGCAAATTTTGCCGCTTTACCTTTTAAGTTTTCTGCATGGTATTCAGCAGGGAAAGTTACATTAATATCAAATTGCTCACCTGCTTTATGGCCTACGATACCATCTTCAAAACCAGGAATCATACGACCTTGTCCCATAAATAATACGAAGTCAGATGCTTTACCACCTTCAAACTCTTCGCCATCTACAGAACCAACAAAATCAATAGTTACGCGATCATCTGCTTTTGCTGCAGAGTTGGTTTCTGCCCAAGTTGCTTGTTGTTTACGTAACACATCAACCATTTTGTCAATATCAGCTTCTGTGATTTCAACAGTTGGTTTTTCAACTTTAATATTCTCTAAACCTTGTAACTTAACTTCTGGATAAACTTCAAAAGTTGCGGTGAAAACTAGATCTTTACCTTCTTCAAAAGTTTCAATACCAAAAGTTGGACGACCTGCAATATTGATCTTTTCTGCAATCACGGCATCAAAAAAATGACGTGGTAATAAATCGTTTAATACATCTTGACGGATTGATGCACCGAAACGTTGTTCGATAATATGACTAGGAACATGGCCTTTACGGAAACCATCTACGCGCACATTTTTTGATACGCGTTTAAATTCTTCACGAACTGCTTTAGATAGAGTTTCAGCTGGAACGGTGATCGCTACACGGCGTTCTAAACCTTGAGTTGTTTCAATATTTAATGACATTTGTTACCTCAATTAATTTGCACTCGGTAAAAATCCACACCGAACACGTTTGTTAAATAAAATAGGACGCTCAATTATAACGAAAGAAATCTAAGCAGTCGATATGAGACAGATGAAAAGTTGTATTTTAATGGCTTTTTTATATATATGTTTTACGTGATAATTTGATCGTGAATTTACAAATTTGCTTGATTATTTCTAATGTGGTGAGTAAACTTGAAAAAGTTCAATATATTTTAAATATATTTATTTCTTAACGTTTAATAAAAAGGAAAGCAAATGATGAAAAAAACATTTCTCGCTTTAACAGTAGCGGCATTGGCTTCAAGTTCTGCACAAGCTTACAAATTCCAAATTCAAGAAACTGGTACTGATATTGATTTCAATGGCTCTTTACGTGTGAAATGGGAAAGTACCTCTAATACCACAGATACTTATGGTAGTACACCTAGTCAGAAAAAAGATCATATTAATCATGCTGTTTCTAATAATGGTTCACGTTTTGGTTTCAAAGTGAAACAAAAATTAACTGATGATTTCTATGCTTTAGGTCGTGTTGAGTGGCGTTTACGTGGAGAAGCTGATTCTCAACATGATTTTGATCATCTGTATACGCGTATCCTTTATGCAGGTTTTGGTTATAAGCATACGGAGAAACAATTTAGTGAATTAACTTATGGTAATATGCCAACTATCACTGATGAAGTAAAACGTACAGATTTAGCTAATACTTATAGCTTATCTGATGGTTTATTAGATAGCGCTGCTCGTCGTGCAACTCAATATACTTATACTTCAGAATATGAAAATGGTGATAAAGTAAGAGCAGGTATTTACTACGGTGGTGCTAGCAAACGTGGTGATACTAATCTAGATTTAAAAAATCCTCGTAAAAATGTTTGGGGTGTAGGTTCTATTTACGAGCACAAAATTAATGATATTCAAAGTGTAAGTTTTGGTGCAGGCTTTACGCGTGAAATTTCTGCGAATACAAACGCTAATAATTCATTTGCAACAAATGCTTATTCTTTAGGTGCATCTTACACATTTGTAAATACAACTTATGGTATTGATCTTGAACGTCAAGTTACTAACCATAAAGGTGGTTATGATAACAAAAATACCAAGAATGAAATTCGTACAATTGTTCTTCAAAAATTCAATAACCCATGGACCTATAATAATGATTTAAATGTATATGCGATGTATGCATATAAAACAGATAAGGATCATACTGGTTCTCGTACAGAAAAAACTAAAAATCAATTTATGGTGGGAACAGAGTACTACGTATATAAACAAGGTTCTATTAAGGTTAAACCATTTGTTGAATGGCAAGCAACACGAACCAAAACTCAAGAAAATGGTGTAGAAACTAGCAAAGCACATGATTACAAAACTGTTGTAGGTTTACGTGCTTATTGGTAATCTAGGACTGTAATTGCGTGTGAGCGGGATATTGTAAAATATCCCGCTTTTATTTTATTGAATATTGACGAGAAAACCGAAGCTTGTAGAATCAATCATATTGGTAAATAAAGTGATCAGTTTATGGTAGAAACACTTTTTCAACGCATAAAGCATGAAGAGCTTTGTCCTCAATGTGGTGCGCCTTTGCAAATTAAACAAGGCAAAAAAGGGCTGTTTTTAGGTTGCTCTGCTTATCCTGAATGTGATTATTTGCGTCCTTTGCAACGATCGGAGCATAAAGTATTAAAAACACTTGATGAAATTTGCCCGAAGTGCGGTAATTTATTGCAGTTGAAACAAGGTAGTTTTGGGATGTTTATTGGTTGTAGCCATTATCCTGAATGCGATTTTGTGGTGCGAGAAGAATCTGAGACTGAGGAAAAAATTACTTGTCCTGAATGTAAAACGGGGCATTTAATTTCTCGTCGGGGTCGCCAAGGAAAAATTTTTTACGGTTGCAATAATTTCCCTAAATGTAAATTTTCTTTGCCTACCAAGCCTTATGCCGTGCCTTGCCCAACGTGCCATTTCCCGCTTTCTTTGTTAAAAAGCGAAGATAGGGAAAAACAAATTTTCCAGTGTGCAAATAAAACTTGTCGTCATATTTTTGAGCAATAAAAGTAAAAGAGTGAAATGAATAGAGAACAAATCGCCGAGGCTCTTCGACAAAATCAAGTAGTTGCTTATCCCACTGAAGCTGTATTTGGATTGGGCTGTAATCCGCAAAGTGAAAGTGCGGTAAAAAAATTACTTGATTTGAAGCAACGTCCAGTGGAAAAAGGGTTGATTTTAGTAGCACCTAGCTTGGATTTTTTCCGTCCTTTTGTTGATTTTGAGCAGATTAATGATGAGCAGCTTTCTCGCCTGCAAGGTAAATATGAACGTCCAACAACTTGGATTGTGCCAGCAAAATCAACAATCTCGCATTTTCTCACAGGCAAATTTGATAGCATCGCAGTACGTTTGTGCGATCATCTTTCTGTGAAAGTCTTATGTGAACTCACGGGGTTTGCATTAACTTCGACTAGCGCAAATTTGACTGGTGAATCACCTTGCCGCACAGCCGATGAAGTGCGGTCACAATTCGGTGCAGATTTTCCTGTATTGGATGAAATGGTTGGCGGGGCGCTCAATCCATCCGAAATTCGAGACTTGCGCACAAATCAACTTTTTAGACAGGGATAATTTATGGATCTTTATGCTGTGTGGGGCAATCCAATTGCGCAAAGTAAATCGCCATTAATTCAACGTCAGTTAGCCGCGCAAACCCATCAGACTATGGAATATATTGCAAAATTAGGTGATCTTGATGTTTTTGAACAACAGCTTTTGGCATTTTTTGAGGATGGTGCGAAAGGTTGCAATATTACTTCGCCTTTTAAAGAACGTGCCTACCAGCTGGCAGACGAATATAGCCAACGAGCAAAATTGGCGGAAGCCTGTAATACGCTAAAAAAACTCGATGATGGAAAACTTTATGCGGATAACACTGATGGGATTGGTTTGGTAACGGATTTACAACGTTTGAATTGGCTTCATCCAAATCAACGCATATTAATTCTAGGAGCAGGCGGAGCAACAAAAGGTGTATTATTGCCACTTTTACAAGCTCAACAAAATATTCTCCTTGCCAACCGCACTTTTTCGAAAGCCAAAGAATTAGCCGAAAGATTTCAGCTTTACGGCAATATTCAAGCTGCCTCAATGGATGCTATTCCGCTACAAACTTATGATTTGGTGATTAATGCAACTTCCGCTGGATTAAGTGGTGGAATTGCCCCAGTTAATGGTGAAATTTTAAAATTAGGCTCCGCTTTTTACGATATGCAATATGCGAAAGGAGCAGACACGCCATTTATCGCATTATGCAAACGTTTAGGCTTAACCAACGTTAGCGATGGCTTTGGAATGTTGGTCGCGCAAGCAGCACATTCTTTTCATTTATGGCGAGGTGTAATGCCAGATTTTGTGGCGGTTTATAAACAGCTTAAAAAGGAGATGTTATGATTATTCGATGCCCTTGGGTTGGCGAACAACCTATTTATATTGATTATCATGACAAGGAATGGGGAAAGCCTGAATTCGACAGCCAAAAGCTATTTGAAAAAATCTGTTTGGAAGGGCAGCAAGCGGGGCTTTCGTGGATTACGGTTTTGAAAAAACGTGAATCTTACCGTGCAGCCTTTAATCAATTTGATCCGAAAAGAATTGCAAAAATGACTGGACTTGATATTGATGCTTGTATGAGAAATGCAGGATTAATTCGCCATCGAGCCAAGTTAGAGGCCATTGTCAAAAATGCTAAAGCTTATTTGGCGATGGAAAAGTGCGGTGAAAATTTCAGTGATTTTATTTGGTCATTTGTGAATCATAAACCGATTGTCAATGATGTGCCTGATTTGCGAACTGTGCCTGTTAAAACAGAAGCATCTAAAGCACTTTCTAAAGCCTTAAAAAAACGTGGTTTCGTCTTTGTTGGCGAAACCACGTGCTATGCATTTATGCAGTCTATGGGGCTGGTGGACGATCATTTAAATGATTGTTCTTGCAAAACTCGCTAGTGTTTATGCTGATCGTGCTCCCATAAATCGGCGTATTTTACAAAGGTTGAATGCGCCGATAACACCGCTAATAAAAATCCTTGTTTGCCATCTAAAAAACCCGCTTTTAACAAATACATCTTCACAAAACAACCGAGTGCATGCGTGATTCCTTGCCAAAGTGTGGCTTTTTTTCCTTTAGCTCGGCGTTGGTCTGCCCAGGCTTTTGCATAACCTGCTGATTTCACTAGATAATGATGGATACTTTTATAAGTGAAATGCTCTAAATCACCAGTTAATTTTTCTACTTTTGTCTCAGCTGGAAATTCGACTTTTTCATGTACAAGTGAGTCGTTATATTGCGCATAGTTTGTGCGATAGAGGCGAACCACATAATCGGGATACCAGCCTGAATGACGAATTTCACGTCCAAATACTTCACTAACTCGTGGAATTTCATAAACGGTATTTTCTCGATCATTTTTAACCGCACTTAAGATAGCCTGTTGTAGCTTGGGTGTAACGCGTTCATCTGCATCTAACCAGAGTATATAATCACTGGTTACATATTGTTGGGCTAATTGGCGTTGTTTACCAAAGCCCGGCCATAGGCTATTTTCATAGAATTTCGCCCCATAACTGAGCGCAATTTCTTTAGTGTTATCTGTGCTACCAGAATCTAGAATGATAATTTCATCCACCCAATCTTTTACGGTGTCTAAGCAATTGGCGAGGTCTTGTGCTTCATTTTTTACAATCATCGCAACGCTAATTGTAGGCATATTTTCAATCCTTTTTTTGCTATACTAGCCGAAATTTTTTTAAGTATAACCGAATTTCATTTATGTGGCGTTTTTTTTATACGAGCTTGATGTATCTGATTCAACCGCTAGTGCTGCTCTTTATGTGGCTACGCGGATTTAAGGCACCGAATTACCGAAAAAGGCTTGGTGAGCGTTATGGTTTTTATGCCTCACTGACACCACCTAAGGCTGGTGGTATCGTTATTCATGCGGCATCAGTGGGCGAGGTTATTGCTGCTACGCAACTCGTGCAAAAACTCCAACAAAATTACCCGCACTTACCGATTACTTTCACTACGGTCACCCCTACGGGTTCTGATCGTGTCAAAGCGGCTTTTGGCGATAGCGTTTTCCATTGCTATTTGCCTTACGACATACCTTGCGCCATTAATCGTTTTATTGACTTTGTTCAACCAAAACTTTGTATTGTGATTGAAACTGAACTTTGGCCAAATTTAATTCAACAATTTTATCACCGTGACATTCCTTTTATGGTGGCAAATGCACGCTTGTCTGCTCGTTCAGCGCGCCGTTATGGAAAAATTAAACCGCATTTGCAAAATATGTTTTCACAAATTGATTTAATTGCACCTCAAGACCACATTAGTAGCAATCGTTATTTGGATTTAGGTTATCGCAAAGATAAATTGAAGGTGACGGGCAATATTAAATATGATCTTTCCATCACTGATGAGTTACGTGAAAAAATTGATGCTTTACGAGCACTTTGGGTAAAAAATCGTCCGATTTGGATTGCTGCGAGCACCCATGAAGGAGAAGAGCAAATTATCTTACAAACACATCGCCAATTATTGGAAAAATACCCAAATTTATTGTTATTGCTCGTTCCGCGCCATCCAGAGCGTTTTAATATGGTGGCAGATTTACTTAAAAAAGAAAAATTCCAATTTATTCGCCGTTCGACAAATGAGTTACCAAATGAAAACACCCAAGTGATTTTAGGCGATAGCATGGGCGAACTGATGTTGATGTATGGTGTTTCAGATATTGCTTTTGTGGGTGGAAGCCTTGTGAAACATGGTGGACATAATCCACTGGAACCTCTTGCATTTAAAATGCCAGTGATTACCGGCAAGCATACTTTCAATTTCCCTGAGATATTCCGAATGCTGGTGGAAGTACAAGGTGTTTTGGAAGTTAATTCAACCGCAGATGCTTTGGAACGCGCGGTAGAAGCCTTATTAAATTCAAAAGAGGCGAGTGAGCGTTTAGGCAATGCTGGCTATGAGGTGCTGATGGAAAACCGAGGGGCATTACAGCGTTTGTTAGATTTATTAAAACCTTATTTGGAGCGCAATGTATGACGAGCGTGATTTATCCCGGTACTTTTGACCCGATTACGAACGGTCATTTAGACATTATTGAAAGAAGTGCGGTGATTTTTCCTCGTGTTTTAGTAGCGGTGGCGAATAGCCCAAGTAAAAAGCCGTTATTTTCGTTGGATGAGCGCGTAGAACTTGTGCGTCAGTCTGTTGCACATTTATCCAATGTGGAGGTTTTTGGCTTCTCTGATTTGTTGGCCAATGTGATTAAACAGCACAATATTTCCGCCATTATTCGCGGCGTACGCACGACAACAGATTTTGAATATGAACTTCAATTAGCCGCCCTTAATCATTTACTCACAAAAGGCGTAGACAGTCTGTTTTTCCCACCAGCAGAAAAATGGGCGTTTGTTTCTTCCACCATTGTGCGTGAAATTTATTTGCATGGCGGTGATGTCGCTGAGCTAGTTCCTGTGCCAGTGTTGAATGCGTTAAAAGCATGATGATAAAAACCTTTATTTTTTTGACCGCACTTATCGCTTTATCTGGTTGCGGTTCCGTGGTCAAACTTATCGATCCAACAGAAAAATATACCGCCTATGCAGGGGCTGCTTATGATCTTGAAATGGCCCAACAATGGGGATTGCCAATCTTAGATTTGCCCCTCTCATTTTTATTAGACACCGTATTACTGCCCTATGCGTGGGCTCAATAATTCTTATGAAACTCAATCCTCAACAACAACAAGCCGTTGAATATGTGACAGGCCCTTGCCTTGTACTTGCTGGCGCTGGCTCAGGCAAAACTCGCGTAATCATTAATAAAATTGCCCATTTAATTGAAAAGTGCGGTTATTCTCCGAAACAAATTGCCGCAGTGACTTTCACTAACAAAGCCGCACGCGAGATGAAAGAGCGTGTAGCACATTCCATTGGCAAAGAGCAATCTAAAGGCTTGCTTGTTTCCACTTTTCATACGCTCGGTTTTGACATTATTAAACGCGAATATAAAGCTCTTGGCTTTAAATCAAATATGACCTTGTTTGATGAACATGATCAATTTGCGTTGTTAAAAGAGCTAACCGCTGATGTGTTAAAAGAAGATAAGGATTTATTGCGTGAGTTAATTTCAGTGATTTCTAACTGGAAGAACGATTTGATTTCGCCAAAACAGGCATTTGCGTTGGCGCGTGATGCAAAATATCAAACTTTTGCAAAATGTTATGAGCGTTATGCCACACAAATTCGAGCTTACAATGCCCTTGATTTTGATGATTTAATTATGTTGCCGACATTGTTGTTCAAGCAAAATGAAGAAGTGCGGTCAAAATGGCAGGCAAAAATTCGTTATTTGTTGGTGGATGAATATCAAGACACCAACACCAGTCAATATGAACTGATTAAACTTTTAGTGGGTGAGCGTGCCTGTTTCACCGTGGTGGGCGATGATGACCAGTCTATTTATTCGTGGCGTGGCGCACGACCAGAAAATATGGTGCGTTTACGCGATGATTTCCCTCGTTTGCAAGTGATTAAGCTAGAGCAAAATTATCGTTCAACCCAACGTATTTTGCATTGCGCCAATATTTTGATTGATAACAATGAGCACGTGTTTGATAAGAAACTTTTTTCAACTATTGGTGAAGGGGAGAAATTGCTTGTTATCGAAGCAAAAAATGAAGAACACGAAGCCGAGCGGATTGTCGCCGAGCTGATCGCCCATCGTTTTAGCCGTAAAACCAAATATAAAGATTATGCGATTTTGTATCGAGGCAATCATCAATCCAGATTACTCGAAAAAGTACTGATGCAAAACCGTATTCCTTACAAAATTTCGGGTGGTACTTCTTTTTTCTCCCGTGCAGAAATTAAAGATATGATGGCGTATTTGCGCTTGGTGGTGAATCAAGATGATGACGCAGCATTCCTGCGTATTGTGAATACGCCAAAACGTGAAATTGGCACCGCAACGTTACAAAAACTTGGTGAGTTGGCTCAAGAAAAGCACATCAGTTTGTTTGAGGCTATTTTTGAGTTTGAGCTTATTCAACGCATCACACCAAAAGCCTATGATTCATTGCAAAAATTTGGCCGTTGGATTGTAGAACTTAATGATGAAATTCAACGTTCTGAACCAGAACGTGCGGTACGTTCTATGTTATCCGCGATTCATTATGAAGAATATTTGTACGAATACGCGACAAGCCCTAAAGCGGCAGAAATGCAAAGTAAGAATGTTGCCACGCTATTTGACTGGGTTGCGGATATGTTAAAAGGCGATGAAACCAATGAGCCAATGAACCTTAATCAAGTAGTAACCCGCCTGACATTGCGCGATATGTTAGAGCGAGGCGAAGACGATGATGAGAGCGATCAAGTTCAACTGATGACATTGCACGCATCTAAAGGATTGGAATTTCCTTATGTTTATTTGATCGGTATGGAAGAAGGCATTTTGCCTCACCAAACTAGCATTGATGAAGACAACGTGGAAGAAGAACGCCGCTTGGCTTATGTAGGCATTACAAGAGCGCAAAAAGAACTCACTTTTTCCTTATGTCGTGAGCGCCGTCAATATGGTGAATTAGTTCGCCCAGAACCCAGCAGATTTTTAGCTGAATTACCCAATGACGATGTGCTGTGGGAACGTGATAAACCAAAACTAACCACCGAGCAAAAACAGGAAAAAACACAAAACCAACTTGATCGATTAAGGGCGATTTTGAAAGGAAGTTAGAAAATCTAGCTCGAAATGAAAAGACAGGAGGAAAAGTGCGGTCAGGTTTTAAAGTATTTTTGCAAATTGACGTTAAAATTCGATGCTTATGAATTTTAATTATCCCCTTAGCTCTTCTACTAAAAAGTCTAAAAATACACGTAGGCGAAGATTAACGGCTTTATCGCTGTAGTAAACAGCATTGAAGGGGAGCGTTTTATTGGAGGTTTGTTCAGTAAGTAAGGGAATTAATTTTCCTTCAGCGATGTCATTGTCTACCAAAAAATCTGATAAGCAAGCAATACCACAACCTGAAAGGCACAATGACCGTAAAATTTCACCGCTGCTGGCGGTAAAGTGCGGTGAGATTTTATAGGGATTCCCTTGAGCATCTAAAACTGCCCATGTATTTAGTGAACTGGGCTCAGTGAAGCCTAAACATTGATGGTTGGCAAGCGCTTCAGTTGATTGTGGGGTGCCGTGTTTTGCCAAGTAGTCTGGACTGGCGACTACGCGGAAGTGGCTATCAAACAGATGACGAGCACGTAACCCAGAATCGTCCAATTCTCCAGCTCGTAAAGCTATATCGACTTTGCGTTCAATCAGATTGATATAGCCTTCGGAAGAAACGAGCGAAAGTTGGATATGCGGATAGCGTTCGTTGAATTTCGCAGCCAATGGCACAAGCAGATGTAGCACCATCGGCATGGCAGAATCTACGCGTAGTACGCCTTGTGGGACTTCGTGCACCGCCAACATTTCAGCCTCAGCTGCGGCCATTTCTTGTAGAATTTTCTGTACTCGGCGAAAATATTGCGAACCTTCTTCTGTTAGTCTTAGCTGTCGCGTAGTGCGGTTGATTAGGTTAACGCCTAATTTTTCTTCTAGCCTTTTCACCACACGGCTTACCGCAGAATTTGCCATCGCTAGCTGCTCTGCTGCACGGCTGAAACTGCCATTTTCGACTACTTGTACAAATACCGTTAATTCTTCAGAAGTTGTTTTCATTTTATTATTCTGTTTAACGCAAAAGAGTTTTTTTATTTTTGCACTTTTTAAGTATAAAGTAAAACAGCATAATAAAGTCCTCTTTGGATCATTGTTTTAGGAGCAAAAAAATGAATATTTTATTATTAGACGGTGGTAAAAATTTCGGACATTCGCATGGTGAGTTAAACCATACACTTCACAAAAAAGCGAAAGAAGTTTTGACCGCACTTGGACACAATGTAAAAGAAACTGTGATTGATGCCGGCTATGATGTTGAGGCAGAAATCGAAAAGTTCTTGTGGATGGATGCGGTGATTTGGCAGATGCCAGGCTGGTGGATGCACGAACCTTGGACAGTGAAAAAATACATAGACGAAGTATTAACCAGCGGACACGGCAAGCTTTACCACAGTGATGGTCGCCATCGTGTCAATCCGACTGAAGGCTACGGCACAGGTGGCTTGTTGCAAGGCAAAAAACACATGCTTTCGCTTACGTGGAATGCCCCTATTGAAGCGTTCACCCGCGAAGGTGACTTCTTCGAAGGCAAAGGTGTAGATGTTTTATACATGCACTTCCACAAACTCAACGAGTTCATCGGTTTGACCCGTCTGCCGACATTCTTGTGTAACGATGTGATTAAAAATCCACAAGTAGAACAATACTTGGCAGACTACCAAGCACACTTGGAAAAAGTATTTGGTTAATTACAAACTATTAGTTTAGAAGGTGAGTATTTGGGCTCACCTTTTTTATTTTCTCCGCATCAAACTTCCTGATGGGGAGAGGGAAAGTGAGTAGGCCGAGTTTAGATAAAACAAGCGGTCAAGTTTTTAGGAAGATTTGCAAAAACACCTAAAAATTTGACCTCACTTTTGTATTTGTTATTCAAAAACTGTTCTTCCACGATCTATTTAGGGATGAAATTCAGATAAATTCCGAATATTTTTTATTTTAATCAACGGCAGGAAATGCTCCATGTGGTCATGATTTCTCGTTGGTGGCACGAGAATATGCTTGTGCCGATATGGGGTTGGCGGTATTACTTTTCGGTGATGCTACACCATTGATAGAAAATATGGCCAATTGAGAGTTGTTATGCCTGACTGCAAAATTCCTACTACCCTAAAGCCACTTTTTCAGTTACCCTTATCTTATATCTACACAGTTCCCCAAGGAGTTCCTCATGAAAATCGCCATCACTGGTTCCAGCGGTAATATCGGCGGTATGGTCGCCCGATACCTCAACTCACTCAGCCTTCCGCTAATTCTGCCGCTGCGCAACCCAGCCAAAGCTCCCGAACTGATGAACTGCGAGGCGCGGCGGTTTGCTTATGGCGATTTGGAGCTTGCTAAGCAGGCGTTAAACGGGGTGGACGTGCTGTTTATGGTGTCCGCCGCCGAAAGCCCGACGCGCGAACAGGAGCATTTGACTTTGGTGCAGGCTGCTTCGGAAGCGGGTGTGAAACACATGGTCTATCTCTCTTTTGCACAGGCGGCGTTGGACAGCACCTTCACGTTGGCGCGTACCCATGCGGTTACCGAAAATGCGATCCGGCAAACGAATATGCGCTACACCTTTCTGCGCGACAATTTTTACAGCGAGATGATGGCAACGATTGCTAACGCAGACGGCATCATCGCGGGCCCAGCCGACGATGGGCGCGTTGCCTGCGTTTCGCAGCGCGATGTCGCCCAAGCGGCGGCAAACGTCATCGCTGACATCGCATGTGGCAACCACCGCCACGACAATCAGACCTACACGCTGACCGGTTCCCAATCATTAAGTTTTGCTGAAATAGCTGCTGTCTTAACCGAAATCACCGGCAAACCGCACCGCTACCACAATGAAACCGTGGAAGAAGCCTTCGCCAGCCGCAAAGCTGAATATTCTGACACACCCGATTGGCAGATTGAAGCCTGGGTTTCCACCTACACCGCCATTGCCAAAGGCGAACTTGCCGCCGTTTCAGATGACCTGCCACAGTTATTGGGACGCACACTGCTTAATTTTGAAGATGTAGTAAAGGCACAATATGCAAAATAATCTTGTCCCGTTTATTGAATTTCGTGGAGCAGGCAAGCAGTATGATGGCAAATATGCTGTGCACGATTTGGATTTGACCATTTATCAGGGTGAATTTTTCGTGTTGGTAGGCGGTTCGGGTAGTGGTAAATCTACCACGTTACGCATGATTAACGCGCTAATTGAACCGACAGACGGCAACGTTTATCTGCACGGCAAACGGATTAAAGACTACGACATCCGCCAGCTCCGCCACCAAATTGGTTACGTATTGCAGCAAATAGCGCTTTTTCCCACTATGACTGTGGCGGAAAACATCGAACTCATGCCAGACGTACTGGGCTGGCCGAAAGCAGAACGCAAAACGCGTGTGAATGAATTATTGGAGTTGGTGGAGCTTGATCCTGCGCACTATCGCGACCGCTATCCGCACGAACTTTCCGGCGGTGAACAGCAGCGCATCGGCATTTTGCGCTCCATTGCTGCCAAACCCCAAGTACTGCTGATGGACGAACCGTTTTCTGCGCTTGACCCACTAGTACGTACCGTGCTGCAGGACCAAATTGCTATGATTCACCAAAAATTTGGCACCACTATCGTTTTCGTTACCCACGATATGCAGGAAGCCGTCAAACTCGCTTGCCGTATCGGGGTTATGCATAATGGCAAACTGGTGCAAATCGGAACGTCTGAAGAAATCAAAAAGCAGCCAGCAAATGATTATGTGCAATCGCTGTTTTCCACCGCCGACGCACCGGATGCCGAACGCATCATCCACCAATTCTTACGGTTGGATAAACAGGGACAGGAAGCTGTGAGAAGGGCAGTGTTATGATGGTGAAGGCTGTCTGAAACCTCTTTCAAGGCGCTAACACCTTGCTGTAAAGCAAACATAAACATCTATTATTCAACGTACTAACCATAAAATTTAAAACTATGTTCTCATCCCTAAACGTTACGCTCGCCGAACTCTGGCAAATGCTGCTTACGCATTTATGGCTTTCCGGACTGGCTTTGCTCGCGGCAGTAGCGATTGCGGTGCCTACCGCCGTGTTGTTTGCGCGCAGACAGCGGGCAGCGGAAGCGGTATTGCAGTTCACCAATATATTGCAAACTATCCCGTCTTTGGCGCTATTGGGTTTACTGATCCCGTTTGTCGGCATTGGATCTCCGCCCGTCTTGATTGCTCTCACGCTATACGCACTGTTGCCGATTTTTCAAAATACCTATTTGGGACTGACCCAAATCGACCAATCGATTCAAGATGCATACACCGCATTCGGGCTATCGCGTTGGCAGTCGCTATGGCGGATTGAGCTCCCTATGGCGCTGCCTGCCATGATTTCCGGCATCCGCACGGCGGCAGTGTTGATTGTCGGCACGGCAACACTGGCTGCGTTAATTGGCGCAGGCGGCTTGGGTAACCTGATTCTGCTCGGCATCGACCGAAACAACATGACGATGACGTTTACCGGTGCACTGCTCTCCGCGTTACTAGCTGTCGGCGTAAGTGGCATTATCGGGCTGTTACAGAAATCGCGACGCAAGTTGCCGATTATTCTTGCATTGGCGGTGGGCTTAGGCGCACTCGGTCTCTCGCAGATTTCATTTACGCCTGCCACAAAAAACGTGGTGATTGCCGGCAAAATGGGGAGTGAGCCGGATATTCTGATTAATATGTATAAATTCTTGATTGAACGAGAAAATCCGAATGTGAAAGTCACAGTCAAACCTAATTTTGGTAAAACCACCTTCCTGTTTAACGCACTAAATAGTGGTGAAATCGACATTTACCCCGAATTCACTGGCACCGTGCTGGAAGCCTTAGTGCAAGTACCACCTGAACAGAAGAACCGCCATCTGTCGCCAGATGAAACCTATCAACGGGGCAAACAATTATTGGCGGAACAATATCAGTTAGAGTTTCTACCACCGATGTCTTATCAGAACACTTATGCGTTGGCAGTCAAAGAAAGCTACGGTGCATCGCACCAACTGAAGACAATCAGCGACTTAAAGCAGGTTGCGTCCGATATCCGAGCCGGTTTCTCACTGGAGTTTACCGATCGAGCGGATGGCTATAAAGGCATGCAGGCAGCTGGTATCACGCTAAAACATATTGTCAGCCTAGAACCAGCCTTACGTTATACGGCATTGTTGAATGACAAAATCGACCTAGTGGAAGCCTTTTCCACCGATGCAGAATTGAAACAATATCAATTGCGCCTGCTGAAAGATGATATTTCCCTGTTTCCTGCTTATCAGGGGGCACCGCTAATGAAAGCAGAATTTGCCGAGAAAAATTCTCAAATTGTGACCGCACTTAACCGACTGGCGGGAAAAATTAGCGAAGAGGAAATGAGTGAGATGAACTACCGCGTGAAAGTGCAAGGCGAAAGCGCGGAAAACGTGGCGCGGGATTATTTGGAGAAAAATGGGTTGTTAGGAAAGTAAAATTGGCAGTAGGCTGCCTGAAAGCATTAGATTCTTAGGGAGATATTATGAAAGCCGTAAAAATCCTCAAGTAGAACAATACTTAGTAGACTACCAAGCACACTTAGAAAAAGTGTTTGGTTAATAAAAAAATCCATCTTCAATACGAAGATGGATTTTTTGTTTATTTCGTTGAGATTGTTATTATTTAACAACTTCCCCACAAATCATATTCATCAGAATTTGTGATGGTTACTTTAATCACGTCACCGACTTTTACATTCATTCCGCTTAAATTATCTACATAAACTAACCCGTCAACTTCAGGGGCATCTGCTTTGGAGCGGCCAATAATGCCGTCTTCGTCAATTTCATCCACTAATACATCAAGAGTTTTACCGATTTTTTGTTTTAAACGGTTTGCAGAAATTTCCTGTTGTAATTGCATAAAACGATGGAAACGTTCTTCTTTCACATCTTCTGGTACTTGGTCAGCCATCTCTGTTGCAGGTGCGCCTTCAACGGGGCTGAATTTGAAACAGCCTACGCGATCAAGTTGAGCTTCTTTTAAGAAATCGAGCAATAATTGGAAATCTTCTTCTGTTTCACCAGGGAAACCGACAATAAAGGTGGAGCGCAATGTTAAATCTGGGCAAATTTCACGCCATTGTTTAATGCGTTCTAAAGTGCGGTCAATACTGCCCGGTCTTTTCATTGCTTTTAAGATTTTCGGGCTGGCGTGTTGTAATGGAATGTCTAAATACGGCAAGAGCGTGCCGTCAGCCATTAATGGAATTAAATCATCCACATGCGGATAGGGATACACATAATGTAAGCGAACCCAAATGCGAAGTTTGCCAAGCTGTTTACAAAGCGTCATTAAATCATTTTTAATTGGCATGCCATTCCAGAAAGCCGTTTTTACTCCGCCCTCTTGGCGTTTTAAATCCATGGAATAAGCGGAAGTATCTTGCGATACCACAAGTAATTCTTTTACGCCTGCTTCGGCCAAACGTTTTGCTTCGTCTAAAACTTGCGTAATAGAACGGCTTTCTAAATCACCACGCATAGATGGAATAATACAGAACGTACAACGGTGATCACAGCCTTCAGAGATTTTCAAATAGGCATAATGTTTTGGTGTGAGTTTTACGCCTTGTTTTGGTACTAAGCTGGTGTAAGGGCTATGTGTTGGTTTTGGCACGTATTTGTGAACTTGCGCCATCACTGTTTCATAACTATGTGGGCCGCTGACTTCCAAAACTTTAGGATGCACTTCACGAATTTGGTCTTCTTTTGCCCCCAAACAGCCAGTTACAATGACGCGTCCATTTTCTTCCAATGCTTCGCCAATGGCTTCGAGTGATTCCTGCACGGCACTATCAATAAAGCCACAAGTGTTCACAATCACTAAATCAACATTTTCATAGCTTGGCACAATATTGTAACCATCGGTGCGTAGTTCCGTTAAGATTCGTTCAGAATCTACTAAGTTTTTTGGGCAACCAAGGCTTACAAAGCCAATGCTTGGGGTTGAATTTTGCATAAAAATAACCGTTCTTTCGCTCTATAAAATTTCAAACGCAAGATTTTACTCAATTTTCGCAAGAAAGGCGATAAATTAAAGGCTTGGAAGGGTAAAGATTTTAAGCTAAGTGATGTAGAATAGACGATTATGTCGTACTCATTTTTATCATTATGGAAAATTCATCTTTACTTTTAACCGCACTTTTCGATCCTTATCACTTAATTATTTTTAGCAAAATGCTATTGGCGATGGTGCTTGGCAGTGTTATTGGCTTAGAGCGTGAGCTTAAGCGCAAACCTGTGGGTGTAAAAACTTGCGCCATTATTGCCGTCACCACTTGTGTGCTAACCATTGTTTCGATTCAAGCCGCAGAGCATTATGCGCAAGTTTCAGAAAATATTCGTACGGATCCGATGCGTCTTGCGGCTCAAGTGATTAGCGGCATCGGTTTTTTAGGTGCAGGAGTGATTTTGCATAAGAAAAATGATGCGATTTCAGGTTTAACCACTGCGGCGATTATTTGGGCTTCTGCGGGGATCGGTATTGCCGCTGGTGCGGGCTTCGTGTTTGATGCGGTCATTGCGACGGTGATGATTTTGGTGTCTATTCGATTAAGTCCGTTGGTACAACGTTGGGTTCATCGTAAATCACAACGTCGTCGGACAAAATTCAATATTCTTGTCAATAGTGCAGAAAGTATTGGAAAAGTCACCCAATTGTTAGTAAACAATCAGTATCGTATTGAACATATACAGGTGAAAGATCAAAGTAGTGGTGAAGTGCGGCTACAAATTCGCTGTTTTTCCATTGATTCCACAATGTTGAAAGATGCGTATGCATTGTTGAAAGCGGAAGAAGGTGTGATAAGTGTCGAAGTAGATAACTAGAAAAAGAGCGGTCAAATTAAATTTTCTTTTAAATTGACTGCTCTTTTTTATTTCTTATTTAATTTCTTTCGCAAAATGTAAATTTCCATGAAAAATACTTGATTTTGCTAACGCTATCTTGTAATTAATAATTCTATTTAAACACAACGAACTAAGGAAACAATAATGAAAAATGTAGGCTTTATCGGCTGGCGCGGAATGGTGGGTTCCGTATTAATGGATCGTATGTTGCAGGAAAATGATTTTGCGAATCTTAATCCCGTATTTTTTACAACTTCACAAGCAGGTCAAAAAGCCCCTGTATTTGGTGGCAAGGATGCAGGCGAACTTAAAAATGCATTCGATATTGAAGAACTGAAAAAATTAGACATTATCGTGACTTGCCAAGGAGGCGATTACACCAATGAAGTCTATCCAAAATTAAAAGCAACAGGTTGGGACGGTTATTGGGTTGATGCCGCTTCTGCACTACGCATGAAAGATGACGCAATTATCGTGCTTGATCCGGTAAATCAACATGTGATTTCTGAAGGGTTGAAAAAAGGCATTAAAACTTTCGTGGGCGGGAACTGTACCGTAAGCTTAATGCTTATGGCTATCGGCGGTCTATTTGAAAAAGATTTGGTGGAATGGATTTCTGTGGCAACTTACCAAGCGGCTTCAGGTGCTGGCGCAAAAAATATGCGTGAATTACTTTCACAAATGGGTTTATTAGAAAAATCCGTAAGCGCAGAATTAGCCGATCCGGCCTCTTCTATTTTAGACATTGAACGTAAAGTCACCGCTGAAATGCGCGCTGACAGCTTCCCAACAGAAAACTTTGGTGCCGCATTAGGTGGCAGCTTAATCCCTTGGATTGACAAACTTCTTCCAGAAACCGGACAAACTAAAGAAGAATGGAAGGGTTATGCAGAAACCAACAAAATTTTAGGTTTAAGCGACAATCCAATTCCTGTGGATGGTTTATGTGTGCGTATTGGTGCATTACGTTGCCATAGCCAAGCATTCACTATTAAACTGAAAAAAGACTTACCATTAGAAGAAATCGAACAAATTATTGCATCACATAATGAATGGGTGAAAGTGATTCCAAACGACAAAGAAAGTACATTGCGTGAATTAACGCCAGCTAAAGTAACGGGTACATTAAGCGTACCGGTTGGTCGTTTACGTAAATTGGCAATGGGACCAGAATACTTGGCTGCCTTTACTGTGGGTGACCAATTATTATGGGGGGCAGCAGAGCCAGTTCGCCGTATCTTAAAACAATTGGTTGCATAATTGGCAGAGTGCGTGAAGTAAAATCTCACGCACTTTTTCTTTCTTTTGTATGCGTTGATGTATCCCATCTAAAAACTTATGAATCGAGAATCCTACTTTACTCAATTTGTCTTTACCAAACTGTTACCTTTTTTTAATCAATTTTCAACGCAATATTTCACTGGCAAAAATAATGTTCAAATCGCTTATCGTCATTTAATCCACGCAAAAAGTGCGGATAGAAAATTGATGATTTTAGTGAATGGTCGTGCTGAAAATATGTTGAAATGGTCAGAGCCAGCTTATGATTTTTATCATCAAGGCTATGATGTGTTGCTATTTGATCACCGTGGTCAAGGCTATTCAACCCATTTGTTGAAGGATTCTGAAAAAGGGCATTTAGACGAATTTCGTTTCTATGTCGATGATATGGCGAAAATCATCGAAAAAGTAACCGCACTTTTCAGCTATTCAACGCAGCATTTGCTTGCTCATTCAATGGGCGCATTGATTGCAACCTATTATTTGGCTAATTATGATCATCGCATTAATAAAGCCGTGCTTTCTTCGCCTTTTTACGGTATTCCTTTAAAACACCCTATTAGAGATGAACTGATTATTGCCCTAATGAATATGTTAGGGCAGAGCGAGCGTTATGTTTTTGGTAAAGGGGCTTATCAACAAGCCCACTTGGAATACAATGAACTAAGTTTCTGTAAAAACAGAATGAAATGGATGAATCGTGTTAATCGTAAGAATCCAGCAATTCATCTTGGCGGACCAACGTTCCGTTGGGTACATTTGTGTTTGAATGCCATTAAACGTTTGCCGAAAGTTATTCCTAAGATTGAAATTCCAATCCTAATTTTACAAGCCGAAAAAGAAAAAATAGTAGATAACAAAAATCTTGAAAAATTAACCGCACTTTTTCCGAATGCTCAGTGTAAAGTTGTATTGAACGCGAAACATGAGGTGTTATTTGAGCAAGATGAATTAAGACGGGAAACAATATCTAAGATTTTAGTATTTTTGAATGATGAGTAGATTTTTATTCAAGAATATATTTAATGTGTAGATAAAATATTCAAACAGGTACGTTTTTCAAAAAATGGTTTGACATATTTTCTAAAAAACGTATTATACCGCTCACACCGATCGTGGTGAGATGGCCGAGCAGGCTGAAGGCGCTCCCCTGCTAAGGGAGTATGGGGTTAAAAAGCTCCATCGAGGGTTCGAATCCCTCTCTCACCGCCATTGTTTGTTTTATTTATTCTGCACCCGTAGCTCAGCTGGATAGAGTACTCGGCTACGAACCGAGCGGTCAGAGGTTCGAATCCTCTCGGGTGCGCCATTTTAAAACGGCTCTATCTTATTAAATTGGTTATGAATAATTAAAGCATCATCTACGCACCCGTAGCTCAGCTGGATAGAGTACTCGGCTACGAACCGAGCGGTCAAAGGTTCGAATCCTTTCGGGTGCGCCATTTCATTTTATTCAAGTCTATTGATTTCTACTTACTTTCTAATAATCACAGTATTTGTTATATTGTAATTATCTATTATTTGTAAAATTTTAAATTATGACAAGACAATCTTTGCCTCGTGGTTTTAGTTTATTTTCCTGGGGATTAGCTATTTTTTGTGCCCCTGTATTGTTATGTCCGATGGCTCTGTTGCTTTCAACTACATTTGATAAAAATCCTAGCTTGGAAACTTGGCAAGTTAATTTATTCTCAATATTTTTTTGGATTTATCCTATTATTCTTGCGGTAGTAGCTCGAATTTTATATCGTCTACATCATAGAAAGCCAAAATTGGCTTTTAAATTATTGGTATTAAGTGCGGTCATTTTTTATATAGCTTTAATTACGATTTGTAAAATCGGTTTATAAAAAAATCCTGCGATAAAACGTAGGATTTTTTTATGCTATTTTATTTTTTCTTTGTTGGTCGTTGCCAATCTTGAATATGGCGTTGAGGAACTCGTGTAATCACTAATTCATTTTCACTTACATCGCGTGTAATTGTTGTCCCAGCACCAATAGTTGCACCATTTGCGACTTTTACTGGCGCGACTAATTGTGTATCCGATCCCACAAACACATCATCACCGATGATCGTTTTAAATTTATTTGCGCCATCGTAGTTACAGGTGATGACACCCGCACCAATATTACAATTTGAGCCAATTTCTGAATCGCCAACATAGGTCAGGTGATTTACTTTAGAACCTTTACCAACGGTAGATTTTTTAATTTCTACAAAGTTACCGACATGCGTTTCAGCTGCAAGTTCTGCACCTGGGCGTAAACGAGAAAATGGACCAATTGCGGCTTTTTCTCCCACCGCAGAATCCTCTAGCACTGAATAGGGTTTTATTTCTACATCATTGCCAATAACAACATTTTTTAATACGCAACCTGCGCCAATTTTTACGCGATCGCCGAGTTTAACACTACCTTCGATAATAACATTAACGTCGATTTCCACATCTTTTCCATGCTCTAATGTTCCACGCAGGTCAAAGCGAACAGGATCGTAGATCATTACGCCTTCAAGTAGTAATTTGGAGGCTTGTTTATTTTGGAAATAACGTTCAAGTGCGGCTAATTGTAAGCGATTATTTGCACCTTCAACTTCCATGATATCTGTTGCTTGTACCGCAACAACTTGGCAATTATCCTGGTTTGCAAGAGCAATAAGATCCGTTAAGTAATATTCGCCTTGAGCATTATTATTGCCTACACGAGCTAGCCATTTTTTGAAACTTGCACCATCAGATACCATAACGCCAGTATTTACTTCTTTAATATTTAGTTGATCAGCATTTGCATCTTTTTGTTCTACAATTGCTACAACATTCCCATTTTCACGAATAATTCGTCCATAGCCTGTTGGGTTATCTAAATTTACGGTAAGCAATGCAATGCCATTTTCTGGTTTTGCTTTAATTAATTTTTCTAGTGTTTCTTTAGTTATTAATGGTGCATCGCCGTAAAGTACAACAATATTTTCGTTATCTTTAAAGAAAGGTGCCGCTTGTTGAACTGCATGTGCAGTACCAAGTTGTTCTGTTTGTAATACCCAATTTACTTGTTCATTTGCAAGATGGGTACGCATTAAGTCCCCACCGTGACCATAGATTAAATGAATATTTTCTGCGCCTAATTGATGAGCAGTATCAATTACATGTTTTACCATTGGTTTACCAGCGATTGTATGTAGAACTTTAGGTAAATCGGAATACATACGCGTTCCTTTTCCGGCTGCTAAAATTACCGCACTTAATGCTTTTGTAGTCATAGATTTTCTCTTTATTTATCAATAATAATAGGAGATATTTTATCGTAGAAAGGAGAAGATGATAAGTTTTTAAATTAAGGAAGTTGTGGCTTTATAGATAGGAAAAACCGATGGTTTCCCATCGGTTTTCTGAATTTTAAAGTGGTTAAAAGAGAAATTATTTAACTTCTACTTGTGCACCAGCTTCTTCTAATTCTTTCTTAAGTGCTTCAGCTTCTTCTTTAGAAACACCTTCTTTTAATGCTGCTGGAGCAGATTCAACTAAATCTTTAGCTTCTTTTAAGCCTAAACCAGTTGCACCACGTACTGCTTTGATTACTGCTACTTTGTTAGCACCAGCTGCTGCAAGAATTACGTCGAATTCAGTTTTTTCTTCTGCTGCCGCTGCGCCGCCTGCTGCTGGAGCTGCTGCTACTGCTGCCGCTGCTGAAACACCGAATTTTTCTTCCATCGCTGCGATTAATTCAACGATTTCAGTTACAGTTTTTGAAGCAATCGCTTCAATGATTTGTTCGTTAGTTAATGACATAACAATCAATTCCTAAAATAAATAAAGTTAGATGAAGTAAGAAACGCTTAATGATTAAGCTGCTTCTTGTAATTTGTCGCGTAATGCCGCGAAGGTGCGAGCAAGTTTGCCTGCTGCAGCTTCTTTCATTGTGCCCATTAAACGTGCAATCGCTTCTTCGTAAGTTGGTAATGTTGCCAAGAATTCAACATCTTGGATTTTACCTTCAAAGGCTGCACCTTTAATTTCAAACTTATCGTTTGCTTTAGCAAACTCTTTGAACAAACGAGCAGCTGCGCCCGGGTGTTCGTTAGAGAACGCGATAAGTGTTGGACCTACAAACGTATCTTTTAAGCATTCGTAATCTGTGCCTTCAACTGCGCGACGTAATAAAGTATTACGAACTACACGCATTGTAACGCCAGCTTCACGTGCTGATTTACGTAATTCAGTCATTTTCTCAACAGTTACACCGCGTGAATCCGCGATTACTGCTGAAAGTGCACCTTTGGCTGCTTCATTTACTTCAGCAACAATTGCTTGTTTGTCTTGAAGATTTAATGCCATTGGCTTTTAGCTCCTGAATACACTCCGATTACTCGGAATTAATTTACCTAATCCTAAGACTAGGATGACTTCGGCGCCCAGAAGCAAGAAAAATTCTTATTCTGTTCACCATCTACGTAGGATAATTAAGATTACTCCCCTACGGTCTTGGATGGGGCTTGAATAGGTCAAGCACCAACCAGAAATTTGTTAGATTGACTAACACAGGCGCAAGATTATAGAGAAAAGCTATGTTCTTGTAAAGGATATTGTTGGAAAAAGAGCCAAATTCCTATGATAGCTTCTCTACTAATTCCACTGCAGCCCCAATATAAGTAGCGGGTGTTAATTTTTGTAAACGTAATTTTTCTTCTTGTGGAATATCCAACTTATCAATAAATTCACGCATAGCCTGTTCTGTCACTCGTTTACCTCGCGTTAATTCTTTTAATTTTTCGTAAGGTTTTTCTATTCCATAGCGACGCATTACGGTTTGAATTGGTTCAGCCAAAACTTCCCAGTTTTGATTGAGTTCTTCTAATAAGTGCGGTTGATTTACTTCAAGTTTACTAATGCCTTTGCGAGTTGAAGCATAAGCGATCAAACAATAACCTAATCCTACGCCTAAATTACGTAATACGGTTGAATCTGTTAAGTCACGCTGCCAGCGAGAAATTGGTAACTTTTGACCTAAGTGGGTCATCACTGCATTGGCTAATCCCAGATTGCCCTCTGAGTTTTCAAAATCAATTGGATTGACTTTATGTGGCATGGTAGAAGAACCAATTTCGCCTGCAATAGTTCGTTGTTTGAAGTGATTTAATGCAATGTACCCCCATAAATCCCGATCAAAATCAATGATAATGGTATTAAAGCGTACTACAGCATCAAAAAATTCAGCGATGTAATCGTGCGGCTCAATTTGCGTGGTATAAGGATTCCATTGAATACCTAATGAAGTGACAAATTCTTCGCTGAATTTATGCCAATCAATATTAGGATATGCCGATAAATGCGCATTGTAGTTACCTACCGCGCCATTGATTTTACCTAAGATTTCCGCGTTTTGGAGTTGTTTAAATTGACGTTTTAGACGGTAAACGACATTCGCCATTTCTTTGCCCACTGTGCTTGGTGAAGCTGGTTGGCCATGTGTGCGAGAAAGTAATGGAATCGTTTTATATTCTTCTGCAAGACGAGTGATTTCATCAATCAGTTTTTTCCATTCTGGTAAAATCACTTCGTCACGAGCGGTGCTTAACATTAATGCGTGAGAGAGGTTGTTAATATCTTCTGAGGTGCAAGCGAAATGAATAAATTCGGAAACGTTCATTAGTTCCACTTCATTTTGAATTTTCTCTTTCAGAAAATACTCAACGGCTTTCACATCGTGATTGGTTGTGCGTTCAATTTCTTTAATACGCGCAGCATCTGTCTCATTAAAATTAGCCACAATTCCATCTAAAAAAGCATTTGCTTGCGTAGAAAATGGCGGTATTTCGGTAATTTCTGCCGTTGAAGCTAATTTTTGTAACCAACGAACTTCCACAGCTACACGGAATTTCATTAACCCGAATTCGCTAAAAATAGCGCGTAATGGAGTTACTTTATCTTGATAACGACCATCAAGAGGGGAAAGTGCGGTCAGTGTAGAGAGTTGCATAAATGTTTGCTCCAGAATTGTATTAATAAATAGAAGAATAAATCTGTTTTGCGGTGGCAAGTAATTTTCTGCGGAAAAATAAAATTTGCCATTTTGTTCCACCCATTTGTTTCCACAGCACGGCAGAGCGAATGCCTGCAAGTAAAACTGCACGAATTTTATTTTGCACGAGTTCTTGTCGCAAATAATCAGGCGAGCCTAGTATGTGAATTTTTTTGCCCAATGGGCTAATAACGTCGCTGTAAATGTTTGCCATAATAGATAACATTGTTTCACTATCGCGAGCGTAATGAATTTCTTGTTCTTTTAGGCGAGAAATTCGATTGCCTAATGTTTGTTTAGCGTCGGGATTTTTTGATAATTTTCCTTCTAATGCCAAAAGGCTTAACCAATAGCGAGTTAAATTTTGATCGCCTTGTGCATTGAGCTGGTGAATTAAGGTTTCTAGACCTAATTTTAAATGACGAACTTCTCCACCAAAAACATCTTCAATTCGTTGTGGTTGGGTAATGAAAAGGCTATTAAGTGCGGTTAAAAATGTATCAGAATCTGCTCGACTTTCTGTTGCAAGTTGATGAACCAATTTTGCTGATTGGCACACGCCAGCAAGGGCAAGAACAATATTGTGGTAGTTTTTCATTAGAAAATATTAGGAAAACGTTTCCGTTAAATATAGCATTTTTAACCTAGCTTTTGAACTCGAACATTAAAAAAGCCTAGAGTTTCTGGTATGATGTGCGAACAGTTTTAAGGTATTAAGGATTGATTATGGCAAAACCAATTGTTTTTAGTGGCGTGCAGCCTTCTGGTGAATTAACTATCGGAAATTATTTGGGCGCGTTGCGCAACTGGGTAAAAATGCAAGAAGATTATGAATGTATTTTCTGCGTAGTTGATCTACATGCGATCACTGTTCGTCAAGATCCTGTTGCCCTGCGCAAAGCAACGCTTGATGTGCTTGCACTTTATTTGGCATGCGGAATTGATCCAAATAAAAGTACTATTTTTGTTCAATCTCATGTTCCAGAACACACGCAATTAGGCTGGGTGTTAAACTGCTACACCTATTTCGGTGAAATGAGTCGAATGACGCAATTCAAAGATAAATCAGCACGTTATGCAGAAAATATTAACGTAGGTTTGTTTGATTATCCTGTGTTAATGGCGGCGGATATTTTACTTTATCAAGCAAAAAGTGTGCCTGTCGGCGATGACCAAAAGCAACACTTAGAAATTACGCGTGATATTGCAAGCCGCTTTAATGCGCTCTATGGCAATATTTTCACCATTCCTGAAATTTTCATTGGAAAAGCAGGGGCGCGTATTATGTCATTGCAAGATCCTGAAAAGAAAATGTCAAAATCAGATGATAACCGCAACAACGTGGTGACACTTTTGGAAGATCCAAAATCTGTGGCGAAGAAAATTAAACGTGCCGTAACAGATTCAGATGAGCCGCCTGTTGTTCGTTATGACGTGCAAAATAAAGCGGGGGTATCCAATCTTTTAGATATTCTTTCTGCGGTTACGGATAAGCCAATTGCTGATCTTGAAAAAGAATTTGAAGGTAAAATGTACGGACATTTAAAAACTGCAGTAGCGGATGAAGTATCAACTTTACTTGCTGGTTTACAAGAACGTTTCCATCAATATCGTAATGATGAAGCTTTATTAGATAATATCTTACGACAAGGAGCGGAAAAAGCTCGTGCAAAAGCGCAAGAAACCTTGGTGAAAGTGTATGAAGCAGTAGGTTTTGTTGCTGCAAAATAATCTGAAGAAAAGGGATAATATTATGGCAATTCAAACTGAAAAACCGATTGAATGTGTAGGTTGTAATACTTTTGATATGAAATCACTTTTCGATAATCGTGATTGTAGTCAGGTTATTGAATATGTTTATGACAGTGAAGAACAAGCGCAAGAAGCGCTCGCATTTTTTACTCAGAAAGCGCGTGATGTAGAAACTGAAACTTGTGAAATTCAATCTGAAATTACAAAAGTGGATGATGGCTATTTATTAAAGGCAGATTTTACTTTCTGTTGCCAAGCTGAATTGGTGATTTTTCAAATGCGTATTGCGTAAGAAAAATAGCTAAAAAATAAGCCGCACTTTTGCGGCTTATTTTGTTTTTTAGGATTCGTTTTCTACAAAGCTTAAGGCGGTTTCAACTACTTCAACTCCCGCACCTTGTTTAAACGCATTTTCGCTTAAATAGCGTCGCCATTGACGAGCACCTTTGCAATTTTGAAATGCACCTAACATATGACGGACGATATGATTAAGGTGTATACCTTGGCTAAGTTGTTGCTCAATATAAGGAAGCATTGATTGTACCGCTTCATGGGCGGTAACAATTGGTGCGTTAGGATCAAATAAAGCTTGGTCAATTTGCCCAAGTAAACTTGGATTTTGATAGGCCTCTCGCCCAACCATAACGCCGTCTACATATTGCAAATGTTGCTTTATTTCTTCAATGGTTTTAATACCACCGTTAATTGAAATAGTTAGTTGTGGAAAATCACGTTTTAGTTGATACACCCGAGCATAATCTAATGGCGGAATTTCTCGATTTTCTTTCGGGCTTAATCCTGAAAGCCAAGCTTTTCGTGCGTGGATAATAAACTCTTGGCAACCTTTTCCTTGAACCTTTTCAATAAAATCACATAAAAATTCATAGCTGTCTAATTCATCAATGCCAATACGCGTTTTCACCGTGACTGGAATTTTGACCGCACTTTGCATTTGTTCTACACAGTTTGCTACCAAATCTGCTTTCGCCATTAAGCAAGCGCCAAACATCCCATTTTGTACGCGATCAGAAGGGCATCCTACATTAAGATTAATTTCGTGATAACCTTGTTCCTCAGCAAGTTTTGCACAATATTTTAGTTGTTCAGGATCGCTTCCTCCTAGCTGTAACGCAACGGGATTTTCTTGTAAATCAAAATCCAAGTGATCGTATTTGGCATGGATAATCGCAGGCGCTGTGACCATTTCAGTGTAAAGTAGAGCATGCTTTGAAAATTGGCGATGAAAATAACGACAATGGCGTGTTGTCCAATCTAACATTGGCGCAACAGAAAAACGGCCGCGGTAAAAGTGCGGTAGATTTTGAGGCATTTTTATTTCTCTTATTCGGTTTTGCTGCGTAGTTCTTCGGCTTGGCGAGTTTGCATTTGCTGGCGAAAACGGCCTGCAGCAAAGTGGTAAAATGGTTTTGGGCTAAATTGGCGCGAGATTATGGATGCAATAATGCTGGAAATCAAGGTCCAAATGAGAACGAGTTGTGAACCAGTCATTTCCATTACAACAACACTGGCGGTAACTGGCGATTGTGTGCCGCCAGCTAAAAATGCCGCCATACATAAAATCACCAAAAAACGTTGATCGACCATCCCTCCGCTGATATCCCACAGCATTGCGCCAATGCCTGCGCCTGTTGTCAGTGATGGGGTGAAGATACCACCGGCAATACCATTCCAATAAGTGGTCACCGTTGCCAAAAGTTTAAGGATGCCAATTTCAGGATCTATGGCTTGCCCTTCTAAAGCGTGCTCAACAACCTCATAGCCTGTGCCATAAGTTTGCCCGTGAGTGTAACTGCCGAGTGCGGCAAGCACTAAACCCAATAATAAAGCAATATAAACAGGATGTTGGCGAACCCAGCCACGCCATTTTTCAGGCGATAATCCTGCGAGACCTTTTGCTAATAGTCGTCCGAATATGCCACCTAGAATGCCACAAACCACCCCACAAATTGCAAGCCAAAGATAGAGATAAGAAACAGATGTTGCCCCTTGGTAACTTGGAAAATAAGGGCTGTTTCCTTGAATCGCGACAAGAATAAAACCAGCAGCTAATACGCCCATCAATACGCGTCGTTCCCAACGTAACATTACGCCACGTCCAAGTTCTTCAATCGCAAATATCACCCCAGCCAAAGGTGCATTAAAGGCGGCTGCAAGCCCACCCGCTGCACCTGTCGCAAGTAATTCATTGGTGCTTAATCCTCTAAACGCTAAATTATGTTTTCTACAATAATTTCCCCATGCCAGCATGACAGCTGCGCCAACTTGTACTGATGGACCTTCACGTCCAACCGATGCGCCAATAAGCATTGCTAGAAAGGTAAGAGGAATTTTCCAAATAGTTTGGCTGAATTCAACTAATTTGGTTTTATAGCGACTATGAGGAAGATTAATTGATGCAATGACTTGCGGAATACCGCTTCCACCTACATAGGGAGTATATTTTTTCGTAAACCAAGTCAGGCAAGCCATGCTTAGGGGTAACACAAACCAAACCGCAATAGGATATTTAGATGACCAGTGAGCGTTTAGTTCTAGACCAAGATCGGATAATTTAGCAAAGCCAAATGAAAAGAGTGAGACAAATGTTGCACCTATAATTAGGCAGATAAATCCTAAACTTTTGTGGGAAATTCTGTGTGTTTGGCGTAGCTTTTTATGGAAGAAATAGCGTAAGTGAAATTTGAGCGCGCGTAACATAATGATTGTAATTTAATACTAATTAAGTAGAAATTATAAAACTGTCATTTCGCTGGGGCAATTGGTTTGGCATTTTGAATAAAAAAGTGCGGTGAATTTTGGAAGCGTTTTTTGTACGTAACTTACGTAACTAAAGATCCTTTCGCGGATCTTTGGCGCTGTTTAATTATTGACAACAAACCTCAGAACGATTAAAATTCGCCGTCTATTTCTGTATGGAAGTAGATTTTTTGAACAACATTCTATTATTGAATAACATTTAAACTGGAGCTTTTTTAATGGCAACTATCAACCAGCTAGTACGCAAACCGCGTGTGAAAAAGGTTGTAAAAAGCAACGTTCCTGCATTAGAGGCTTGCCCGCAGAAACGTGGTGTATGTACTCGTGTATATACTACAACTCCTAAAAAACCAAACTCAGCGTTACGTAAAGTATGTCGTATCCGCTTAACTAACGGTTTTGAAGTAACTTCTTATATCGGTGGTGAAGGTCACAACCTTCAAGAGCACAGTGTTGTATTAATCCGTGGTGGTCGTGTTAAAGACTTACCGGGTGTGCGTTACCACACAGTACGCGGTGCATTAGACTGCGCAGGCGTTAAAGATCGTAAACAAGGTCGTTCTAAATACGGCGTTAAACGTCCTAAAGCTTAATGGTTCTCCGTTAAGTAAGGCCAAACGTCTAAATTAGCAAAACAATTTAAACCATAAACTCCAGTCAAAAAGCGCTTTGCGCTGCAAATTTTCTCAATGAGAAATATTGCTGATGGGTTTTGGATATCCTGAAGATTAAAATACGGAGAAATTCGCAATGCCACGTCGTCGTAGTGTTGAAGCACGCAAGATTCTTCCAGATCCGAAGTTCGGTTCAGAATTACTTGCAAAATTTATTAATGTAATCATGGTAGACGGTAAAAAATCCGTTGCTGAATCAATCGTTTATGGTGCTTTAGAAACTTTAGCACAACGCACAGGTAAAGAGCCTTTAGAAGCGTTTGAAGTTGCACTTGAAAACGTACGTCCAACTGTTGAGGTTAAATCTCGTCGTGTTGGTGGTTCTACTTACCAAGTACCAGTTGAAGTGCGCCCTGTACGTCGTAACGCATTAGGTATGCGTTGGATCGTTGAAGCAGCACGTAAACGTGGTGATAAATCAATGGCTTTACGCCTTGCAAACGAATTATCTGATGCTTCAGATAATAAAGGTGCAGCAGTGAAAAAACGTGAAGATGTTCACCGCATGGCTGAAGCTAACAAAGCATTTGCTCACTACCGTTGGTAATAAGTTTTTGAATTTAAAGGGCTTCATCATTGATGAAGCCTTACCCTTATATAAACTGATATTAAATAAACAAGGTTATAATAATGGCTCGTACAACCCCTATTGAAAGATATCGTAATATCGGTATCAGTGCGCATATTGATGCGGGTAAAACCACTACTACTGAGCGTATCTTATTCTATACTGGTGTTAGCCACAAAATCGGTGAAGTGCACGATGGTGCCGCAACGATGGACTGGATGGAACAAGAACAAGAGCGTGGTATTACCATTACCTCTGCGGCAACAACTGCATTCTGGTCTGGTATGTCACAACAGTTCCAACAACACCGCATCAACGTTATCGATACTCCAGGACACGTAGACTTTACTGTTGAAGTAGAACGTTCTATGCGTGTTCTTGATGGTGCGGTAATGGTTTACTGTGCGGTTGGTGGTGTTCAACCACAATCTGAAACTGTATGGCGTCAAGCTAACAAATATCAAGTGCCACGTATTGCGTTCGTAAACAAGATGGACCGTACTGGTGCAAATTTCTTACGCGTAGTTGAGCAATTGAAAACTCGTTTAGGTGCTAACGCAGTTCCTCTTCAACTTCCAATTGGTGCAGAAGATAACTTCACCGGTGTTGTTGACTTGATCAAAATGAAAGCGATTAACTGGAATGAAGCAGATCAAGGTATGACATTTACCTATGAAGATGTGCCTGCAAATATGCAAGCAGACTGTGAAGAATGGCGTCAAAACCTTGTAGAAGCAGCAGCTGAAGCGTCTGAGGAATTAATGGAGAAATACTTAGGCGGTGAAGACTTAACTGAAGAAGAAATTAAGTCTGCATTACGTCAGCGTGTATTAGCAAGTGAAATTATCTTAGTAACCTGTGGTTCTGCATTCAAAAACAAAGGTGTTCAAGCTATGCTAGATGCCGTTGTTGAATATTTACCAGCGCCAACAGATATTCCAGCTATTAAAGGTATCAATCCAGATGAAACTGAAGGCGAACGTCATGCAAGTGATGAAGAACCATTCTCTTCATTAGCATTTAAAATTGCAACTGACCCGTTTGTAGGTAACTTAACCTTCTTCCGTGTATATTCTGGTGTTATTAATTCTGGTGACACAGTATTAAACTCTGTACGTCAAAAACGCGAACGTTTTGGTCGTATCGTACAGATGCACGCTAACAAACGTGAAGAAATTAAAGAAGTTCGTGCAGGTGACATTGCAGCTGCTATCGGCTTAAAAGATGTAACTACTGGTGATACATTATGTGCAATTGAAGCACCAATCATCCTTGAGCGTATGGAATTCCCAGAGCCAGTAATCTCTGTTGCGGTAGAACCAAAAACTAAAGCTGACCAAGAAAAAATGGGCTTAGCATTAGGTCGTTTAGCACAAGAAGACCCTTCATTCCGTGTTCACACTGATGAAGAATCTGGTGAAACCATTATTTCTGGTATGGGTGAGTTACACTTAGATATCATCGTTGACCGTATGAAACGTGAGTTTAAAGTAGAAGCTAACATCGGTAAACCACAAGTATCTTATCGTGAAACTATCCGCACTCGTGTTAATGATGTAGAAGGTAAACATGCAAAACAATCTGGTGGTCGCGGTCAATATGGTCACGTTGTTATTGACTTATATCCATTAGATCCAGAAGGCCCAGGTTACGAATTCGTAAATGAAATCAAAGGTGGTGTAATCCCTGGTGAATACATTCCTGCGGTTGATAAAGGTATCCAAGAACAGCTTAAATCTGGTCCATTAGCGGGCTACCCAGTAGTTGATCTTGGTGTACGTTTACACTTCGGTTCATACCATGATGTGGACTCATCTGAGTTAGCGTTTAAACTTGCTGCATCTTTAGCATTTAAAGCAGCATTCGCAAAAGCAAACCCAGTATTACTTGAGCCGATTATGAAAGTTGAAGTTGAAACTCCACCTGAATATGTTGGTGATGTAATTGGTGACTTAAGCCGTCGTCGTGCTATGGTGAACGGTCAAGAAGCGAATGAGTTCGTTGTTAAGATCGATGCTGAAGTTCCACTTTCAGAAATGTTCGGCTATGCAACAGACTTACGTTCACAAACTCAAGGTCGTGCATCTTACTCAATGGAACCGTTAAAATATGCTGAAGCTCCAACAAGTGTTGCAGCTGCAGTAATTGAAGCGCGTAAAAAATAATTTTTGTAAACCAGCGGTGTAAAACATGAGTGTTTTATACCGCACTTCTTAGGAAACATTAGCAATGTCTAAAGAAAAATTTGAACGTACAAAACCGCACGTAAACGTGGGTACAATCGGCCACGTTGACCACGGTAAAACAACTTTAACAGCAGCAATCACAACCGTATTATCTAAACACTACGGTGGTGCGGCTCGCGCATTTGACCAAATCGATAACGCGCCAGAAGAAAAAGCGCGTGGTATCACCATCAACACTTCACACGTTGAGTACGATACAGCAACTCGTCACTACGCACACGTTGACTGTCCGGGACACGCCGACTATGTTAAAAACATGATTACTGGTGCGGCACAAATGGATGGTGCTATCTTAGTAGTAGCAGCAACTGATGGTCCAATGCCACAAACTCGTGAGCACATCTTATTAGGTCGCCAAGTAGGTGTTCCATACATCATCGTATTCTTAAACAAATGCGACATGGTAGATGATGAAGAGTTATTAGAATTAGTAGAAATGGAAGTTCGTGAACTTCTTTCTCAATATGACTTCCCAGGTGACGATACGCCAATCGTACGTGGTTCTGCATTACAAGCATTAAATGGCGTAGCAGAATGGGAAGAAAAAATCCTTGAATTAGCAAACCACTTAGATACTTACATCCCAGAACCAGAACGTGCGATTGACCAACCGTTCCTTCTTCCAATCGAAGACGTGTTCTCAATCTCAGGTCGTGGTACAGTAGTAACAGGTCGTGTAGAACGTGGTATCATCCGTACTGGTGATGAAGTAGAAATCGTAGGTATCAAACCAACTGCGAAAACTACTGTAACGGGTGTTGAAATGTTCCGTAAATTACTTGACGAAGGTCGTGCAGGTGAAAACATCGGTGCATTATTACGTGGTACCAAACGTGAAGAAATCGAACGTGGTCAAGTACTAGCTAAACCAGGTTCAATCACACCACACACTGACTTCGAATCAGAAGTGTACGTATTATCAAAAGAAGAAGGTGGTCGTCATACTCCATTCTTCAAAGGTTACCGTCCACAATTCTATTTCCGTACAACTGACGTAACTGGTACTATCGAATTACCAGAAGGCGTGGAAATGGTAATGCCAGGCGATAACATCAAAATGACAGTAAGCTTAATCCACCCAATTGCGATGGACCAAGGTTTACGTTTCGCAATCCGTGAAGGTGGTCGTACAGTTGGTGCGGGCGTTGTAGCGAAAATCATCAAATAATAGATGTAGCGAAATAGTCTAAGAGACAAGTAAGAGAAAAGTGCGGTGAGTTTTCATCGCACTTTTTGTTTATGAGATATTAGATATATCTCTATAATATTTATAGTTATCAAGTTATATTTATCGGATTAGTATCTTATCTTTAATTGATTAAATAGGTCTTTTATTTCATCTAATGACAATGATCTAAATGCACCATTTTTTAAATTATTTATGGATAAATCGCCGATATTTACTCTTATTAGCCGTAAAGTAGGGAAACCAATATGGGCGGTCATTCTACGAACTTGACGATTACGCCCTTCACTGATTTTTATTTCTAGCCAACTTGTTGGAATATTTTTACGATCTCGGATGGGCGGATTTCGTTCCCATAGGTTAGGTTCGGAGATATGGCATACTTTGGCTGGGCTAGTTATGCCATCTTTAAGTTTTACGCCTTTTCTAAGTTGATCTAAAGTTTTTTCTTCGGGTATTCCTTCAATTTGTACCCAATAAGTTTTTTCTGTTTTAAATTGAGGATCTGCTAAGCGATGTTGTAGTTCGCCATTGTTAGTTAGAATCAATAATCCCTCACTATCTCTATCTAATCGTCCTGCTGCATAAACATTTGGAATAGAAATAAAATCTTTTAATGTGCGACGACCTTGCTCATCAGTAAATTGAGTAAGCACGTCAAAGGGTTTATTAAATACGATAACTTTCGTTTCTTTTAGTGAGATGAGTTTAAACTTTGACTTTTGCTTGAAAGTGCGGTGAAAATTATTCGAATTTTGTTTGATCTTATTTAAAGAGAAAGATGATGAATGTTTTTTCATTGCTTATTTCTCATACCAAATTCGGTTCACATAGAGAATTATTTTGCCAGAGGGCGTTTTTACATGGATTTCATCGTCAACGCTTTTACCGATTAAAGCACGCGCAACAGGAGAATCAATGGAGATCCAGTTTTTAGCAGGATCGAATTCATCACAACCGACTAGGCGATATTGCTTCACTTCTCCCTCTTCATTTTCTAGCTCAACCCACGCACCAAAAAACACTTTACCTTCTTGTTTAGGGCTGTAATCTACTATTTGTAGCACTTCTAGTCGTTTAGAAAGAAAACGTACTCGACGATCAATTTCACGTAAACGACGTTTTCCGTAAATATATTCTGCATTCTCACTGCGGTCACCAAGAGCAGCGGCATCTGAAACAGCTTGGGTAACTTTGGGACGTTCTTCTTTCCACAAAAACTTGAGTTCTTGATTAAGCTCATTCCAGCCTTGACGGGTAATATAATTTGATTTTGCCATAATAAAAATAAAAGAAAGTTTTTCGAATTATATTTGAGCCAACAGCCTAAAACCAGTATTCTATCCCCGTTTTTTCTCGAATCTTTTCATAACAAAGAAGTATGACAATGTTAAATCAACAAATTAGCCAAATTATTGCGGCAGAATTAACCGTTCAACCCCAACAAATCCTCGCTGCCATTCAATTATTAGATGATGGCAACACCATTCCATTTATCGCTCGTTATCGTAAAGAAGCCACAGGTGGTCTAGATGACACCCAACTTCGTCATTTTGAAACCCGTTTAATTTATTTGCGTGAATTAGAAGAACGTCGTCAAACCATTTTGAAATCCATTGAAGAGCAAGGGAAATTGACCGCTGAATTGCGCGATAAAATTCATGCGACACAAAGCAAAACTGAATTAGAAGATTTGTATTTACCATATAAACCAAAACGTCGCACCAAAGGCCAAATTGCCATTGAAGCTGGTCTTGAGCCATTGGCTGATTTACTTTGGAACGAGCCGAAAAATGATCCAGAATCAACCGCACTTTCCTTTGTTGATGCTGATAAAGGCGTGACAGACACCAAAGTAGCCCTTGATGGTGCACGCTATATTTTAATGGAGCGTTTTGCTGAAGATGCAGGTTTATTAGCGAAAGTCCGTGATTATTTAGCAAAAAATGCGGTTATCGTATCCAAAGTGATCGAAGGCAAAGAAACGGACGGCGCAAAATTCCAAGATTATTTCGACCACCAAGAATTATTGAAAAATGCGCCTTCTCACCGTGCATTAGCGATGTTCCGTGGACGTAATGAGGGCATTTTACAATTAAGCTTAAATGCTGATCCTGATGCGGAAGAGGGAAGTCGCCAAAGTTATTGTGAAGAAATTATTCGTGATTATTTAGATGTACGTTTTACAGGTCATCCTGCGGATAAATGGCGTGAGCAAGTGATTGCGTGGACATGGAAAATCAAAGTGTCGTTGCATTTAGAAACGGAATTAATGGCAAGTTTACGTGAAAAAGCGGAGGAAGAAGCTATTGATGTTTTCGCTCGAAATCTGACCGCACTTTTAATGGCGGCACCCGCTGGCGCGAAGAGCACCATGGGCTTGGACCCAGGCTTACGTACGGGGGTTAAAGTCGCAGTGGTGGATAACACAGGTAAATTATTAGATACCACCACCATTTATCCACACACGGGGCGTGAAGCTGAAGCGCAAGTGGCGATTTTCAGCTTAATCCGCAAACATAACGTAGAGTTAATTGCCATTGGTAATGGTACAGCTTCTCGTGAAACAGAACGTTTTGCGAAAGAAGTGATTAAAGAAATCAAAGAAAATAAACCTCAAACCGTTGTAGTGAGCGAAGCGGGCGCATCCGTTTATTCTGCTTCTGAATTTGCCGCAAATGAATTTCCGAATTTAGATGTATCTTTGCGTGGTGCGGTCTCTATCGCCCGTCGTTTACAAGATCCATTGGCAGAATTAGTGAAAATCGAACCGAAAGCCATTGGTGTGGGGCAATATCAGCACGATGTAAATCAAACCCAACTTGCGCGTAAACTCGATGCGGTGGTGGAAGACTGTGTAAACGCAGTAGGTGTGGATTTGAATACGGCATCTGCACCATTACTTGCTCGCGTGGCAGGGATGACGAAAACCTTAGCGCAAAACATTGTGGAATACCGTGATGAAAATGGTCGTTTTGAAAGTCGTGCAGAATTGAAAAAAGTGCCACGTTTAGGGCCAAAAGCCTTTGAGCAATGTGCGGGCTTTATGCGTATTGCAGACGGGAAAAATCCACTTGATGCTTCAGGTGTTCACCCAGAAGCTTATCCTGTTGTCGAAAAAATCTTGCAAGCCACCGCGCAATCTATCCAAGATTTAATGGGTAACGCTGGTGTGGTGCATCAACTTGACGCTAAACAATTCATTGATGAGCAATTTGGTTTACCAACGGTTCAAGATATTTTTAAAGAATTGGAAAAACCGGGTCGCGATCCACGCGGCGAGTTCAAAACGGCTGTATTCGCAGAAGGTGTGGAAGAAATCACCGATTTAAAACCAGGTATGATTTTAGAAGGTACGGTGACCAATGTGACCAACTTCGGCGCATTTGTGGATATCGGTGTTCACCAAGACGGTTTAGTACATATTTCATCATTAAGCGATAAATTCGTCGAAGATCCACATCAAGTGGTGAAAACTGGTGATATCGTAAAAGTAAAAGTGTTGGAAGTAGATGTGCCGCGTAAACGTATTGCGTTAACGATGCGATTAGATGAAAGTGCGGTCAAAAATGATAGCAAATCTGACCGTACTTTATCTGCAAGACCTCGTGGAAATACGCAGCGAGAGGAGCGTAGTTCAAGAGGTAATAATGCGATGGGCAATGCCTTTGCTGATGCGCTAAAAAATTGGAAAAAATAACAAGTTATAGGGCGAGATTATTCGCCCTTTTTTATATCTTTCCTTTCCCGAAAAGCATCGCCAAAACGGCGATTTTTTGCTATAATCCCACCCAATTTTTATTTACAAAAGAATGAGATAAATTATGTCAGAAACGACCAATGATAACTATGGTGCATCGAGCATTAAAGTATTAAAAGGCCTTGATGCGGTGCGTAAACGTCCAGGTATGTATATCGGTGATACTGATGATGGTACTGGTTTGCACCATATGGTATTTGAAGTGGTGGATAATGCCATTGATGAAGCCCTCGCTGGCCATTGTTCCGATATTATCGTGACAATTCATGATGATAATTCTGTATCGGTACAAGATGATGGGCGTGGTATTCCTGTGGATATTCACCCTGAAGAAGGCGTTTCTGCAGCAGAAGTTATCATGACCGTGCTTCACGCTGGCGGTAAATTTGACGATAACTCTTATAAAGTATCGGGCGGTTTACACGGTGTAGGTGTATCAGTGGTGAATGCGCTTTCTGATAAATTACAGTTAACCATTCGTCGTCAAGGTCACGTTCATGAGCAATTCTATCATTTAGGTGAGCCACAAGCGCCATTAACAGTGATTGGTGACACAGAGGCAACGGGGACAACGGTTCGTTTCTGGCCAAGCTCAGATATTTTTGCTATCACAACCTTTGATTACAAAATCTTAGCAAAACGCTTACGTGAGCTTTCTTTCTTGAACTCAGGCGTATCTATTCGTTTAATCGATAAACGTGATGGCTCTGAAGATCATTTCCATTACGAAGGCGGTATTCAAGCATTTGTCGAATATTTGAATAAAAATAAAAACCCAATTCATCCAAAACCATTTTATTTTACCGCTGAGAAAGATGGTATCGGTGTAGAAGTTGCCTTGCAGTGGAATGATGGTGTAAATGAAAACGTGTATTGCTTCACCAATAACATTCCTCAACGTGATGGCGGTACTCACTTAGCAGGTTTCCGTGGGGCTTTAACCCGTAGTTTAAATAGCTATATGGAAAACGAGGGTATGCTGAAAAAAGAAAAAGTGGCGACTTCAGGCGATGATGCGCGTGAAGGTTTAGTTGCGATTATTTCAGTTAAAGTGCCTGATCCAAAATTCTCATCGCAAACGAAAGACAAACTCGTGTCTTCAGAAGTTAAAAGTGCGGTGGAATCTGCGATGAATGAAAAAATGCAGGAATATTTATTGGAAAATCCGGCAGATGCAAAAATCATTGTAAATCAAATTATTATGGCCGCTCGTGCGCGCGAAGCAGCACGTAAAGCTCGTGAAATGACGCGTCGTAAAGGGGCGTTAGATATTGCAGGTTTACCAGGTAAACTTGCAGACTGCCAAGAAAAAGATCCTGCACTTTCTGAACTTTACTTGGTGGAGGGTGACTCCGCGGGTGGTTCTGCAAAAGTTGGTCGTGATCGTAAAACTCAAGCAATTTTGCCATTGAAAGGTAAAATCTTAAACGTAGAAAAAGCACGTTTCGACAAAATGTTGTCTTCCCAAGAGGTGGGAACATTGATTACTGCCTTAGGTTGCGGTATTGGTCGTGATGAATATAACCCTGATAAATTACGCTATCATCATATCATTATCATGACTGATGCTGATGTGGATGGTTCTCACATTCGTACGCTGCTTTTAACATTCTTCTATCGTCAAATGCCTGAGCTTATTGAGCGTGGTTATGTTTACATTGCTCAGCCGCCACTTTACAAAGTGAAAAAAGGAAAACAAGAACGCTACATTAAAGATGCGGATGAAATGGAGCAATATGAATTAACGCTTGCTTTAGATGGCGCAGAATTACATATTAGCGCAAATGCACCGGCAATGAATGCCCTTGTATTTGAAAAATTGGTGGCAGAATATAACGGCGTACAAAAACTTATAGGTCGCTTAAGTCGCCATTATCCAACGCCTGTGTTGCAAGGATTAATTTATCAGTCGCCAATTTCTGTTGAAATGATGAAAGACGAAAGTGCGGTTGAAAATTGGGGTAAATCTTTTGTTGAACAACTGACTGCAAAAGAAACAGAAGCGCATCAATATTCAGTGCGTACACAATTTAACGCGGAACGCCAAGTATATGAAGCGGTGATTACGGTTCGTAAACACGGTATTGATACAGATTATTTCTTGAATTTTGATTTTGTTCACGGCAATGAATACGCGAAAATTGTTTCTCTTAATAAACAACTCAATGGTTTATTGGAAGAAGGCGCTTATGTTACACGCGGTGAAAAAATGCAACCCGTGCGTAGCTTTGAACAAGTCGTTGAATGGCTAGTGAAAGAATCTCGCAAAGGCCTTGAAGTACAACGTTATAAAGGACTTGGTGAAATGAACGCAGATCAACTTTGGGAAACCACAATGGATCCAAATTCACGTCGTATGTTGAAGGTTTCTATTAAGGACGCCGTTGCGGCGGATCAACTCTTCACGACCTTAATGGGAGATGAAGTTGAGCCACGCCGTGAGTTCATTGAGTTGAATGCGTTAAGAGCAAATTTAGATATCTAATCGAAATATAGTAAGAAAAATAACCGTGCTTGTATTAAGTGCGGTTATTTTTTATTCAAAGTGATCTTGGTGTTTAAATTTCAGTAAATTACGTCTTTCTTGTTTGTTTGGGCGACGATCAGGATGGGGCATGGATAATGCATTATTTTTACGAGCCCATGCTATTTCCTCACGTTTTTTTAGGCTTGTTTCCGTTTCCCGGTAAAGTAATTGTGCATCAGGTGCGCCACGACGTTGATCACTTAATGCAAGTACTTCAACTTCTTTTTCTTCATTCCCTTGGCGTAATTTTATTAATGCACCTAGTTCTACAATTTTACTAACTTTTGCACGTTGTCCATTGTAGTGTATTTTCCCCCCTTCAATCATGGTTTTGGCGATAGTACGAGTTTTGTAAAAACGTGCTGCCCATAACCATTTATCTAAGCGGACACCTTCTTTGCTAGCCATGAATTTACCTTTTGGATTAGGTTATTATTGAATAAGATAGTATCACAAATCTTATTTATTGCATTTTTATTAAATTAGGAAAGAGAAATACCGCTTAATTTAAATATTTTCTAATTGAATAAAATTAAGATTAAAAGTACTTGAAAAAATATGTGTTTTTTGCGATTTTTAAAGTGTTCTCTTTTTTTTACTTAAGGATGTAACATATGCATAACGAAAACTTAAAAGAATTGACCTTTCGAGGGATCATCCTCGGCGCATTGATTACAGTGATTTTCACTGCATCTAATGTGTATCTCGGTCTAAAAGTAGGGATGACATTCGCGTCATCTATTCCGGCGGCCGTCATTTCTATGGCTGTACTCAAATTTTTCAAAGATTCTAGTATTCTTGAAAATAACATGGTGCAAACACAAGCATCTTCAGCGGGGACACTTTCTTCTGTGATCTTCGTCTTACCAGGCTTATTAATGATGGGTTACTGGCAAGACTTCCCATTCTGGCAAACTATGCTGATTTGTGCTGCTGGTGGTACATTGGGCGTGTTATTCACCATTCCATTACGCCGTGCGATGGTGGTAAACAGTGATTTACCTTATCCTGAAGGGGTAGCGGCTGCTGAAATCTTAAAAGCGGGTAATCATGAAGATGGCGATAGCGGCGTGAAAGATATTGCTTACGGTGGTGTTTTAGCGGGATTAGTTGCATTTTTAACCAACGGTTTACGCGTGATGGCTGATGGTGCAAGCGCTTGGATTCAAACTGGTAAAGCGGCTTTCCAATTACCAATGGGCTTTTCACTTGCCTTGCTTGGTGCGGGTTATTTAATTGGTATCGTAGGCGGTATTGCGATGTTAATCGGTGTTATTTTGACTTGGGGTGTGGCTGTGCCATATTTCACGATGTCAGGTGATATCGCGGCTGACGCAAGCTTAATTGATGCTGCTATGGTGGTTTGGAAAACGAAAGTACGCTTTATTGGTGTGGGTACAATTGGTATCGCAGCGATTTGGACATTACTGATTTTAATGAAACCAATGATTGAAGGGATGGTACATTCTTTCCGTATGTTGAAAGGTGGACAGGCTGAATCTGAGCATCGCGTAGATATCGACCTTTCTCCAAAAACAATGATTTACATCTTAATCGCGACTGTTGTGTTAATTGTTATTTCATTACACCACTTTATCGCGGCTGCACCGATTTCACCGGAGCTTTCCATTTTATTAGTGGTAGTTTGTACTTTCTTAGCTGTATTTATCGGCTTCTTTGTAGCTGCAGCTTCTGGTTATATGGCAGGTTTAGTGGGTTCATCTTCAAGCCCAATTTCTGGTATCGGGATTATTTCTGTTATCGTGATTTCATTGGTATTGGTGTCAATCGGTAATGCATCTGGCTTATTTGAAACCGTAGATGGTCAGAAATTTTTAACCGCACTTACACTCTTTACTGCGTCAATTGTATTAACCACCGCAACAATTTCTAATGATAACTTGCAAGATTTAAAAACGGGTTTATTGGTGGATGCGACACCTTGGCGTCAACAGGTAGCATTAATTATCGGTTGCTTTGTCGGTGCGCTTGTTATCGCACCAGTATTAGAAATCTTATATCACGCGTATGGTTTCAGCGGTGCGTTGCCACGTCCAGATATGGATCCTTCACAGGCTCTATCTGCACCACAAGCAACATTAATGACCACTATTTCTCAAGGTATTTTTACCAATAAATTGGAATGGACTTATATCTTAACTGGTGTGGTTTTGGGGGCTGTGTTAATTACGATTGATGCATTCTTGAAAAAAGTCAGCAACAAAGTCTTTGGCTTGCCAGTTATTGCCGTGGGGATTGGTATTTACTTACCACCATCAATTAATATGCCTGTGATTGTTGGTGCATTCTTAGCGTGGATCATGACTCGCCATATTGCAAAACTTGGTAACAAAGAAGTGTCAGCTAAAGCAGAACGTTTCGGTACCCTTTTTTCTGCAGGTTTAATCGTAGGTGAAAGCTTAATGGGGGTGATTTTAGCATTCATTATTGCGGCTTCTGTTACTACCGGTGGTTCTGAAGCGCCATTATCCTTAAATCTTGAAAACTGGGATACTATTGGCGAGTGGTTAGGTTTAATCGTATTTATCGTGGGCATTGTGATTTTTGCATCTCGCGTATTACGTGCGAAAAAATCTGATTAATCCTTAAATTTATTTTAGAATAGGCTACCTTTGGGATAGCCTATTTTTTTATTATGAAATCTTATTTAAAAACACTTATTTTTTTTCCTCTAATTTTACAAGTAATCGTCACCGCACTTTTGATTTGGTTCGATGATGATTCAAGTGGCGTTATCGTTCCTTTTTCTAGCTATGCTCTCACAGCATTTCTTCTTGCCACCATTCCCGCATTTTTAACCGCACTTTTAGCTGTAAAATTCCGTTACACACGTTATAACATTGCTTCGATTGTATTAGTTTCCTCTATCATTTCATTTGTTTACTGCAATATGGCATCTTATTTTTATTTACTATTGCTCGGTGAACAAGAAACTTCCTTTTGGGGCTGGTTAACCGAAGGGGGATTATCCCTCGGGCTAATAAGCACATGCGGAATGGTGTTTTATGCTCTATTTGTGATGCCGTGGTTGCTGCCAAAAATAAGAGAATAATTTTATGCTCACGTTAAACGAACATTTACTTAACCAAGTATTGCTGATTGCTTATCAAGCGGGTAAGCATTTGCAACAGTTTTATCAAAAACAGGTTCATGTTGAATTGAAAGAAGACAACACGCCTGTGACGGAAGCGGATCTTTTTGTGAGCCAATTTTTAACAGAAAAATTGACCGCACTTTTTCCTAATGTCTCTGTTCTTTCGGAAGAAAATTGTCATATTTCCTTTGAAGAACGTAAAAATTGGAAAGAATATTGGTTGATCGATCCTCTTGATGGCACACAACAATTTATTAATCGTACCGATCAATTTTCTGTGTTGATAACCTTAGTTCGTAAAAATAAGCCAGTATTAAGCGTTATTCATGCACCAATTTTATCGACGACTTATTATGCAATGCGTGATTTTGGAGCATTTAAAAAACAAGTGGATCAGGTAAAAAAACTCACTAAAACCACGATTAATTTTGACCGCCCTTTACGAATTGCGGTAGGTGCAACCACTTCACAAGAAAAAGTGAGGTCGATTTTACCGAAGGATTTTCCTAGTGAATTTGTTGTGGTGGGTTCAAGTAGCTTAAAAAGCGGTTTAGTGGCTGAAGGTGCAGTAGATTGTTATGTTCGTTTAGGACAAACTGGTGAATGGGATACCGCTGGCGCTGAAGTCCTACTGGGTGAAACTCACGGTGCCATTTTTGACGCTCATTTTGAGCATTTAACCTATAACCAACGAGAAACCTTAATTAATCCGCATTTTGTAATGGTGGGCGATCAATCACTCGATTGGCGTTCTATCTTTCAATTTAATTGATTGGTTCGATTGGTTTTTTTCTCTAGAATACGGCATTATTTTCGACATTACTCGGAATCTTATAAGGAATAATTATGCAAACTGATAATAACTGTATCGTCATTTTTGGCGCGTCTGGTGACTTAACTCACCGTAAACTCATTCCAGCTCTTTATAATCTCTATAAAATTGGGCGTTTGAGTGAAAACTTTTCCGTTCTAGGTGTTGCACGTTCTGACTTGAATGATGAAACTTTCCGCGAAAAAATGCGTGAGGCGTTAATCCATAATGAAGAAACAACACCAGAAACCTTAGATGCTTTCTGCTCTCATCTTTATTACCAAGCTGTGAATACTTCGGATGCTCAAGATTACGGTAAACTTGTTCCACGCTTAGATGACCTTCATGATAAATATAAAACCTGTGGTAACACCCTTTACTATATGTCCACTCCGCCAAGTCTTTATGGCGTGATTCCTGAGTGTTTGGCTGCACATGGTTTAAATACGGAAGAATATGGCTGGAAGCGTATTATTGTTGAAAAACCTTTTGGTTACGATGAAAAAACAGCGCAAGCATTAGACGTACAAATCCACCGTTTCTTTGAAGAACACCAAATTTATCGTATCGACCATTATTTAGGTAAAGAAACAGTACAAAATTTGCTTGTATTACGTTTCTCAAATGGTTGGTTTGAACCGCTTTGGAACCGTAATTTCATTGATTATGTAGAAATTACTGGTGCAGAATCTATAGGCGTGGAAGAGCGCGGTGGCTATTATGATGGTTCTGGCGCAATGCGCGATATGTTCCAAAACCATTTATTGCAAGTATTAGCGATGGTGGCAATGGAGCCGCCAGCGATTATTAATGCGAACTCCATGCGTGATGAAGTAGCAAAAGTGATGCATAGTTTGCGTCCGTTAACTGCAGAAGATATGGAGCATAATCTCGTTTTGGGACAATACACCGCATCGGAAATCAACGGTAAAATGGCAAAAGGTTATTTGGAAGAAAAAGGTGTACCGGCAGATTCTCGCACTGAAACCTACATCGCATTGCGTTGTGAAATTGAAAACTGGCGTTGGGCTGGCGTGCCATTCTATGTTCGTACGGGTAAACGTTTACCTGCTCGTGTGACTGAAATTGTGATTCATTTTAAAACCACGCCACATCCTGTATTCAGCCAAAATGCACCAGAGAATAAATTGATTATTCGTATTCAACCTGATGAAGCGATTTCAATGCGTTTTGGTTTGAAAAAACCAGGTGCAGGTTTTGAAGCGAAAGAAGTATCAATGGATTTCCGTTATGCAGATTTAGCAGGCGCACAAGTATTAACCGCTTATGAACGCTTATTGTTGGATGCGATGAAAGGCGATGCAACCTTGTTTGCTCGTACTGATGCTGTGCATGCTGCATGGAAATTTGTGCAACCGATTTTAGATTATAAAGCCAATGGTGGTCGTATTCACGAATATGAATCTGGCACTTGGGGCCCTGTTGCAGCTGATAAATTAATCGCAAAACAAGGCAAGGTTTGGCGTAAACCGACAGGTTTAATGAAGAAAAAAGTTTAATTAATCTAATGTAGGGGGGCTTTAGCCCACCTCTCTTAATATCGAACATAATAAATTGTGGGCTAAAGCCCACCCTACGGAAAATCAATGAACACTATCATCTTCCCAACTGCGCAACACGCAGTCGATAAAATTGCCCAAGAATTTGTGATTTATAGCCAATTAAATCACCCCGTGCATATTTCTCTTTCTGGCGGTTCAACGCCTAAGCTGTTATTTAAAACTTTAGCCAAATCACCTTATGCTGAACAAATTAACTGGAAAAATCTGCATTTTTGGTGGGGGGATGATCGCATGGTTCCGCCATCTGATCCTGAAAGTAACTATGGCGAAGTACAAAAACTCTTATTCGATCACATTCAAATTCCAGCAGAAAATATCAATCGAATTCGTGGCGAAAATGAACCGCACTTTGAGTTAAAACGCTTCGAAGAAGAATTAAGTGCGGTCATTCCAAACGGTGTTTTTGATTGGATCATTTTAGGTATGGGGGCAGACGGTCATACTGCTTCTCTCTTCCCACATCAAACCAATTTTGATGATGAAAATCTAGTTGTCATTGCTAAGCACCCTGAAAGTGGTCAAATTCGCATTTCTAAAACCGCTAAACTCATTGAACAAGCCAAACGCATTACCTACTTAGTAACGGGCGAAAGCAAAGCGGAAATCCTCAAAGAAATTCAAACTAGACCCGCTGAAAACCTCCCTTATCCCGCTGCAAAAATTAAAGCAAAAAATGGGGTGACAGAATGGTATTTGGATAAAGCGGCCGCTAAATTGCTATAACAAGTTGAGTATCAAATATCACAGGCTTACAAAATGATAGACTACAAAGTGAATGAATCGATTTCAGTTAAACAATTTATTGAATTGCTAAATAAAACAACACTCGGGGTACGCCGTCCGTTAGAGGATGAAAAACGTGTCGCGACAATGTTGCACCATGCGGATTTATTAGTGACTGCTTGGGATGGTAAACAATTAGTGGGCGTAGCACGTTCTGTGACGGATTTTGCCTATTGCTGTTATTTATCTGACTTAGCGGTTGATGAACAATATCAAAAGCAAGGTATTGGATTGCAATTGATTGAACACACTAAGCAAGCCTTACATCCACAAGCCAAAATCGTGCTGTTATCTGCTCCACAAGCAGTGGATTATTATCCGCATATTGGATTTACGCAGCATATGAGTGCGTGGACGAAGAGTTAATTTATTAGCATTGTATGGATTAAAGTAAGATTAAAATATAGATACATCAGATGCGGAGTGACTTAATGTTGAATTTAGATAATAAAAAATTTGTTGCTGTTGAAAACACCGAAAATGGTGAAGTGAGTAGCCAAACAGAATTTCATTACCATCAACAAGGTAAAATGATTTGGGCTGAATATGGTGGCGGTGAAATTTTAAAAGGCTTTTTAATTGGGAAATGGATTGACGATACTCAAATTGAATTTACATATCAACATTTAAATCACTCTCTAGAAAATCGTTTGGGGCGTTGCTGTACAACATTTTCTTTAGAAGAAAGTAAACTCGTCGGCCATGAAAAATGGCAGTGGCTAGACACGTTAGAGCAAGGAAGCTCTTTGATTAGAGAAATTTAAAAGAAGTTTTGCTATAGAATATCTGAAACAAGGTATCATCTTGCAGTTAATTGAATACACTAAGCAAGCCTTACATCCACAAGCCAAAATCGTGCTTTTATCTGCTCCACAAGCAGTGGATTATTATCCATATATTGGATTTACTCAACATATGAGTGCGTGGACGAAGAGGTAAATACTTGGAAAGGTGGCTGCACTTTTGCGTAGAAAGAAGATGGATTACTGATAGCGCACGTTTCATAACGTATGCTTGTAGATAAAGGCACGCGTCAGGAGACACGCGCTATCATAGGGTTTTTAATTTAATAACATTTATTTTTTAGGGTAAAAATATGAAAAAAATATTAGTAACATTATTTGCATCTCTCATATTGACCGCATGTGTGACAGATAATAACAAGACTACTTCTTCACAGCCTGAAATTAATCAGATTAGTGATATTCCTGAAAGTATGAGAACGATCTCTAAAAAACAAGTTCCTGCTAATATAAAAGATGGTGAATTTACAGGAACTGCAAGTAATGGTCGAACTTTTAAAACAGTTGTAAAAAATGGGTATGTAGATAAATATTTTGATGTTTATCACCCTAATGGGAAATTGCACTCTCATACACCATTGGTAAAAGGACTAGCTCAAGGATGGTCTGAAGGTTATACGCAAGAAGGTAAGTTAAGAACAAAAATTTTTTATAAAAATGGACATCTAATTCGATTTCAAGTCTATGATGAAAAAGGTTCTTTGATTAAAGATATTAAAGAATAGAATTTATTTTGTAGAGTGCAACTTATTGCACCAACATATTCAAATCGGTACAACAACTTGTACCCTACAACAGGAGAAAACAATGTCAGTAAAAGGCGACATCGGTGTTATCGGCTTAGCCGTTATGGGGCAGAACCTCATTTTAAATATGAACGACCACGGGTTTAAAGTGGTGGCGTATAACCGAACCACATCCAAAGTGGATGAATTTTTACAAGGTGCGGCAAAAGGCACGAACATTATCGGTGCTTATTCTTTGGAAGATTTGGCCGCTAAATTAGAAAAACCACGCAAAGTGATGTTAATGGTGCGCGCGGGTGATGTGGTGGACCAATTCATTGAGGCATTACTGCCACATTTAGAAGAAGGCGATATCATCATTGATGGGGGTAACTCAAACTATCCTGATACCAACCGTCGTGTAAAAACATTAGCTGAAAAAGGCATTCGCTTTATCGGTTCGGGTGTTTCTGGCGGTGAAGAAGGTGCGCGTCATGGACCATCTATCATGCCAGGTGGTAACCACGAAGCATGGCCATATGTTAAACCAATCTTCCAAGCAATCTCAGCTAAAACAGAACAAGGCGAACCTTGCTGTGACTGGGTTGGCGGTGAAGGTGCAGGCCACTTCGTGAAAATGGTTCACAATGGTATCGAATATGGCGATATGCAATTAATCTGTGAAGCTTACCAATTCTTAAAAGAAGGTTTAGGCTTGAGCTATGGCGAAATGCAAGCTATCTTCGCAGAATGGAAAAAAACTGAACTTGATAGCTATTTAATCGATATCACCACCGATATTCTTGGTTATAAAGAGGCTGATGGTGAACCATTAGTTGAAAAAATCTTAGATACCGCAGGCCAAAAAGGGACAGGTAAATGGACGGGTATCAATGCATTAGATTTTGGTATTCCATTAACCTTAATCACTGAATCTGTCTTTGCTCGTTGTGTATCTTCATTTAAAGATCAACGTGTTGCCGCTAACCAATTATTCGGCAAAACAATTCAACCAGTTGAAGGCGATAAAAAAGTGTGGATTGAAGCGGTACGTAAAGCCTTATTGGCGTCTAAAATCATTTCTTACGCACAAGGCTTTATGCTGATTCGTGAAGCCTCTGAACAATTTAGCTGGAACATCAACTACGGTGCAACAGCATTATTATGGCGTGAAGGTTGTATTATCCGTAGCCGTTTCTTAGGTAACATTCGTGATGCATATGAAGCCAATCCAGATTTAATCTTCTTAGGTTCAGATAGTTACTTCAAAGGCATTTTAGAAAACGCATTAAGCGACTGGCGTAAAGTGGTGGCAAAATCTATCGAAGTGGGTATTCCAATGCCTTGTATGGCGTCTGCAATCACCTTCTTAGATGGTTATACTTCAGCACGTTTACCAGCAAACTTATTGCAAGCTCAACGTGACTATTTCGGTGCACACACTTACGAGCGTACTGATAAACCACGTGGTGAATTCTTCCACACCAACTGGACAGGTCGAGGTGGGAATACAGCCTCTACCACTTATGATGTGTAGTTAAAATATCGATAAAAATTACCGCACTTTGAGATATTAAAGTGCGGTATTTTTTTATCTCTTTTTTGTTTATTTTGAGATATTTAAAAAGGCGATAAAAATATTGAAATTCCATCGCTTTTTATTATTTATTAAGCTTTAACTGGTATATCAGCTAATACATTTACTAATACATTCCAGTAGGTTATGACAGTAGAAATCTGTACTTTCTCATCTGGTGAATGCGCATTACGGATAGTTGGTCCTAGAGAAATCATTTCGATATTAGGATAATGCTCTTTGAGTAATCCACATTCCAAACCCGCATGAATGACTTTAATATCAGGTTGTTTGCCTAACACTGCAGCATAATGTTTTTGGGTAAGATTTAATATGGAGGAATCATTGACTGGTTTCCAACCTGGATATGGTGCTGAAAATTCAGTTTTCGCACCCGCAAGGTTGGCAACAGAGGTTAATAATTCTGTTACATAATCTTTACCGCTTTCAATTAATGAACGTACTAAAATAGTTCCCTTCACACTGTGCTCTTCGGTCTTTAATACCCCAATGCTGAGTGAACTTTCGACAACATTTTTGATTACATCGCTATTACGAATGACGCCGTTAGGTAACGCGTTTAATAAATGAATGACTTTTTCTGTTGATTCTAAGGTAAAGATAGATTGTGGTTTTTCCGATGATTCTAAGAAAAGCTTAAGGTTAGGTTCAGCAATGAATAATTCTTCTTTTAATAAAATGTTTAGTTTTTCTACCTCACTTTCAAAAGCATGAGGTTCGCCATTGAAAACTAGAATCGCAACAGCTTCTCTAGGAATCGCGTTTCGAATTGAACCACCACGAATTTCTGCAAGCTGGAAAGGAGAAGTGTTTTGTGAAAGTTTCGCTAATACGCGAGCCATAACTTTGATTGCATTAGCTCGTCCAGTATGAATATCGCAACCTGAATGTCCACCACGCAAACCTTTCAATGTGAGTTGAATTGATTGCTCAAAAGTGTTGTTTTCCCATTGAATTGGTATTGATAAATTGGCATTAATTCCTCCGGCACAACCGATATAAATTTCTCCGATTTCTTCAGTGTCAGTATTGATAAGAATGTCCGATTGTAGCCAATTACGACGGAGGTGTAATGCACCGTCCATTCCTGTTTCTTCTGTCATGGTAAGAAGGACTTCAAGTGGTGGATGTGCGATATTATCGCTTTCAAGTACGGCTAATGTAGATGCTAAACCAATACCATTATCGGAACCAAGCGTTGTCCCTTTTGCTTTTACCCAATCGCCATCAATATAAGGACGAATCGGATCTTTGGTGAAATCATGCGGATTACCTTCATTAGCCTGAGGTACCATATCCAAGTGGGCTTGCAATACAACAGGTGTGCGATTCTCCATACCTACTGTTGCAGGTTTGCGAATTAATACATTACCCGCCTCGTCACGTTCTGCAAAAAAATGCTTTTCTTTTGCCCAGTTAACAATAAAGTTTGCAAGTGTATCTTCATGATGAGATGGATGTGGTATTGCACAAATTTGATCGAACCATTTCCATAGCAATTCGGGTTGAAGTGTTGTAATTTCAGACATAGTTTCTCCTTTTTATCGAAAAAATTTGAGGAAATAATAGCATAAAATGCTATTTCAGGTTATCCTTACGCAATTTTTATTTATTGACAAAATTTAGGGTATTAAAATGAGTGAAAAATATGTGGTGACTTGGGATATGTTCCAAATGCATGCTCGTAAATTATCAGAGCGTTTACTTCCAGCATCCCAATGGAAAGGTATTATTGCCGTGAGTCGCGGTGGTTTATTCCCTGCTGCAGTATTAGCTCGCGAGTTAAGCATTCGCCACGTAGAAACCGTTTGTATTGCAAGTTATCATGACCACAATAATCAAGGTGAATTGCAGGTTCTTCACGCTGCACAGGTACCAAATGGCGGGGAAGGTTTCATCATAGTTGATGATCTAGTTGATACAGGTAATACGGCACGTGCAATCCGTGAAATGTATCCAAATGCAAAATTTGTGACAGTATTTGCAAAACCAGCAGGGGCAGAACTAGTTGATGATTATGTGATTGATATTCCTCAAAATACTTGGATTGAACAGCCTTGGGATTTAGGATTAATGTTTGTCCCGCCTCTTGCAAGAAAATAAGTTTATTCTTTAGACTTGAATGCGAAATCTCTTTGATTTCGCATTTTTTTATCTCTTAATTTGCCTTTTGAGTTAATCCGTGTCATTTCGGAAACGGGATTATTTATGCTATTCTAAGCGCAATTTTAAAAGGAATCCTTATGTCTGAAATTAAACTTAATTACCATAAAACTCACTTTTTAACGAGTGCGCCGAATATTCGTTCCATTCCTGAAGATACGGGCATTGAAATTGCGTTTGCGGGGCGTTCAAACGCAGGAAAATCGACCGCACTTAATGCATTAACTAATCAAAAAAATTTGGCCCGTACCTCAAAAACGCCGGGTCGCACACAATTAATCAACTTATTTGAAGTGGAACCAAATTGTAAATTGGTGGATTTACCGGGCTATGGTTATGCAGCTGTGCCAGAGCAAATGAAAATCCAATGGCAAAAATCATTAGGTGAATATTTGCAAAAGCGCGAATGTTTGGCGGGATTGGTTGTGTTGATGGATATTCGCCATCCGCTTAAGGATCTTGACCAACAAATGATTGAATGGGCGGTTTCTGCAGATCTACCAGTACTTTTATTGCTTACTAAAGCCGATAAATTGAGCCAAAGCGCACGTAGTAAACAAGTAAAAATGGTGCGCGAAGCGATTCTTCCATTCCAAGGTGATATTCAAGTAGAAGCCTTTTCTGCACAAAATAAAATTGGTATTGATAAACTGGCAGCGAAATTAGATTTTTGGTTTTCGCCACTTTTTTCGGAATAAAATGTAAATTTTGCGATCTAGATCGCAAGAAAAGCACATGATGAATGATTTCATTATGTGCTTTTTTTATAGTGCAAAAACTATCTTTATTTTTACCGCACTTTAAGGATTATCATGTCCCTTGCTATTGTTTACAGTCGTGCCTCTATGGGAGTGCAAGCACCGCTTGTCACTATTGAGGTACATTTAAGCAACGGAAAACCAGGATTTACGCTTGTTGGTTTGCCCGAAAAAACGGTGAAAGAGGCACAAGATCGGGTGCGTAGCGCGTTGATGAATGCACAATTTAAATACCCAGCCAAGCGTATCACTGTGAATCTCGCCCCTGCGGATTTGCCGAAAGAAGGTGGTCGATTTGATTTGCCTATTGCCATCGGAATTTTAGCCGCCTCGGATCAGCTTGATGCGAGCCGCTTAAAGCAATTTGAATTTGTGGCTGAACTTGCGCTGACGGGGCAATTACGTGGTGTACATGGCGTGATCCCCGCTATTCTTGCAGCGCAAAAGTCAAAGCGAGAGTTAATCATCGCGAAGCAAAATGCCAATGAAGCTTCTCTCGTTTCTGATCAAAATACTTATTTTGCGCAAACGCTTTTAGACGTGGTGCAATTTCTCAACAGTCAGGAAAAATTACCCCTTGCCACTGAAATTGTGAAAGAAAGTGCGGTAAATTTTTCGGGTAAAAATACATTAGATTTAACGGATATTATTGGTCAACAGCATGCCAAACGAGCATTGACCATTGCCGCCGCTGGGCAGCATAACTTGCTCTTTCTTGGTCCTCCTGGCACAGGGAAAACCATGTTAGCTAGCCGATTGACAGGGCTTTTACCTGAAATGACTGATTTAGAAGCGATAGAAACGGCATCTGTAACTAGTTTAGTTCAAAATGAGCTAAATTTTCATAATTGGAAACAACGTCCTTTTCGCTCACCGCACCATAGTGCATCAATGCCTGCTTTAGTTGGAGGCGGGACGATCCCAAAACCTGGTGAAATATCCTTAGCAACAAATGGTGTGCTTTTTCTTGATGAGCTTCCAGAATTTGAGCGAAAGGTGTTAGATGCACTACGTCAGCCTTTGGAAAGCGGTGAGATTATTATTTCTCGTGCTAATGCCAAAATCCAATTTCCAGCTCGTTTTCAATTGGTGGCAGCGATGAATCCAAGTCCGACAGGCCATTATACAGGAACACATAACCGCACTTCACCCCAGCAAATTATGCGTTATTTGAATCGACTTTCAGGGCCATTTTTAGATCGTTTCGATTTGTCTATTGAAGTGCCTTTATTGCCACAAGGTAGCTTACAAAATACGGGCGATCGTGGCGAAACCAGCGCACAAGTACGAGAAAAAGTGTTAAAAGTGCGTGAGATTCAAATGGAAAGAGCAGGAAAAATTAACGCTTATTTGAATAGTAAAGAGATTGAGCGTGATTGTAAGTTAAGTGATAAAGATGCCTTTTTCCTTGAAAATGCGCTGAATAAACTGGGGCTTTCTGTACGGGCTTATCATCGTATTTTGAAAGTTTCTCGAACCATTGCTGATCTACAAGGAGAACAACAAATTTCTCAACCACACTTAGCGGAAGCTTTGGGATATCGAGCAATGGATCGTTTATTGCAGAAATTGTCGAATATGTAAAAACGCGTGGTGAGAATACCACGCGTGAAAGGATTAGTAAGTGCTTTGGGTATCTTGTGTACCGCTAATAATTGCAATGCTCGCACTTGCACCAATACGAGTCGCACCCGCTTTAATCATTGCAAGTGCAGTTTCTGTATCACGCACGCCGCCTGATGCTTTAACACCAATATTGCCAACCGTTTGTTTCATCAATGCAACATCTTCTACGGTCGCCCCACCTTTATTGAAGCCTGTTGATGTTTTAACAAAAGCCACACCGATTTCCTTACAAACTTCGCAGGCTTTCATTATTTCATCTTTAGTGAGCAAACAAGTTTCTAAAATCACTTTTAATGGTGTGCCATCACAAGCATTAAATACAGCTTGAATATCTTGTTTTACTGCATCCCATTTTTGCGATTTTATCCAACCTACATTAATCACCATATCAATCTCATTTGCACCCGCTTTTATGGATTCTTGTGTTTCAAATGCTTTGACAGAGGTTAAATTGGCACCTAAAGGGAAGCCAACTACAGTGCAAATTTTTACATTTGATCCTGCAAGTTTTTCTTTAGCGAGTGGAATATAACCAGAATTGATACATACAGAATAAAATCCGTGTTCAATCGCTTCATTACAGAGTGTCAAAATATCTTGTTCATTTTTTTCTGCAGTAAGTGCGGTGTGATCGATATATTGAGCAAGTTGATTCGGTGTCATTATTTTCCTCCTTTATTTATGTTTTACCTATTGTAGCAAAAATCCCTTGTTTTTGACTGTGCTTTTACGCTTGATTACAATCATCTCAATGCGATAAGGAATAAAGAAAATGAAGATTAAAAAACTACTTAAGAATGGCTTATCCCTCTTTTTAACTTTTATTGTGATGAGTAGCATACTGGATTTTGTTCGTCGTCCTGTGGTGCCAGAGGAAATAAATAAAATCACGTTACAAGATCTTCAAGGGAATACGTTCTCTCTTGAAAGTCTTGATCAAAATAAAGCGACGCTGCTTTATTTTTGGGGAACTTGGTGTGGTTATTGTCGCTATACTTCGCCGGCAATTAATTCTTTAGCAAAAGAAGGTTATCAAGTTGTATCGGTGGCGTTACGCTCAGGCAATAAGGCGGACGTAAATGATTATTTAAGTAAGCATGACTACCACTTCACCACGGTTAATGATCCTAAAGGGGAATTTGCGGAACGATGGCAAATTAATGTGACGCCTACAATTGTATTGTTGAGTAAAGGCAAAATGGATCTTGTTACGACGGGCTTAACGAGTTATTGGGGATTAAAAGTGCGGTTGTTTTTCACAGAGTTTTTTGGCTAAGCGGTAGAAAATCTATTACAATACGCAGACTTATTTCAAAGAGGACAGAATTATGATTATCGTAACAGGCGGCGCAGGTTTTATTGGCAGCAATATTGTCAAAGCATTAAATGATTTAGGGCGAAAAGATATTTTAGTGGTAGATAACTTAAAAGACGGCACGAAATTCGCAAATTTAGTTGATTTAGACATTGCAGATTATTGTGATAAAGAAGATTTCATTGCTTCTATTATCGCGGGCGACGAATTTGGTGATATTGATGCAGTATTCCACGAGGGGGCATGTTCTGCGACTACGGAATGGGATGGCAAATACATTATGCACAACAACTACGAATATTCTAAAGAGTTGTTGCATTATTGTCTTGACCGCGAAATTCCTTTCTTCTATGCCTCAAGCGCAGCAACTTATGGTGACACCAAAGTATTCCGTGAAGAACGTGAATTTGAAGGCCCTTTAAATGTGTATGGTTACTCTAAATTCTTGTTCGATCAATATGTGCGTAACATTTTGCCAGAAGCAAAATCGCCAGTATGTGGTTTCCGTTATTTCAATGTTTATGGGCCGCGTGAAAATCATAAAGGTTCTATGGCGAGCGTAGCATTCCACTTGAATAACCAAATCTTAAAAGGTGAAAATCCAAAATTATTTGCAGGCAGCGAACATTTCCGCCGTGATTTCGTTTATGTAGGCGATGTGGCTGCAGTGAATATTTGGTGTTGGCAAAATGGTATTTCAGGTATTTACAACCTTGGTACAGGAAATGCAGAAAGTTTCCGTGCAGTGGCTGATGCGGTAGTGAAATTCCACGGTAAAGGCGAGATTGAAACCATTCCATTCCCAGAGCATTTGAAATCTCGTTATCAAGAATATACTCAAGCAGATTTGACTAAACTTCGCTCAACAGGCTACGATAAACCATTCAAAACAGTCGCCGAAGGCGTGGCTGAATATATGGCATGGTTGAATAGAAAATAAACCGTAGGTTTGCCTACTTCCCATCAACAAAGTGCGGTTAAAAATCTCGGTATTTTTGACCGCACTTTTATCTGAAAGACAGAAAATGAATATTCTAATTATTGGCCCATCTTGGGTTGGCGATATGATGATGTCGCACAGTTTGTACCAGCAACTGAAAATTCAATATCCAAACTGCAATATTGATGTGATGGCACCGAATTGGTGTAAGCCTTTGCTTGCACGTATGCCAGAGGTGCGTAAGGCGATTGAAATGCCATTAGGGCACCGGGCCTTTGAATTGGGAACGCGTTATCGTTTAGGGAAATCTTTGCGTGAACAATATGATATGGCGATTATTTTGCCTAACTCATTGAAATCTGCGTTTGTTCCTTTCTTTGCAAAAATTGCTCATCGTCGGGGTTGGAAAGGTGAAAGCCGTTATATTTTATTGAATGATTTACGTGCTAATAAAAAAGATTATCCGATGATGGTGCAGCGTTATGTTGCATTGGCTTTTGAAAAAGATGCTGTACCAAAAGCCGATGATATTCCTGTCTTGAAACCCTATTTGACGGTTGAGCCAGCGCAACAAACTGAAACCTTAAAAAAATTTGAAAAACAAACCGCACTTTTAGTCGAGCGTCCAATTATTGGTTTTTGTCCTGGTGCAGAATTTGGCCCAGCAAAACGTTGGCCGCATTATCATTATGCAAAATTAGCAGAAATGTTAATTACACAAGGCTATGCAGTGGAGCTATTTGGTTCTGCTAAAGATGAACCTGGGGGCGAAGAAATTCGTCAAGCGCTGCCAGAAGAGTTGCGTGAGTTTTGTGTCAATTTAGCAGGAAAAACAAATTTAAATGAAGCAGTGGATTTAATTGCAAATTGTACGGCAGTCGTGACCAATGACAGTGGTTTGATGCATATTGCGGCAGCAGTAAATCGTCCATTGATTGCACTTTATGGCCCAACGAGTCCGCAATATACGCCGCCGCTTTCGGATAAAGCAACGATTATTCGTTTAATTGAAGGTGGATTGATTAAAGTCCGTAAAGGCGATAAAGAGGGCGGTTATCATCAAAGTTTGATTGATATTACGCCAGAAATGGCATTAGAAAAATTAGAGGCATTATTAGCAAAATGAACCCTCTACGCATACATTTACAATTAATTGGAATGGTGATTTTATGGGGCGCCTCTTGGCCTTGGGGACGAGTGGTTGCCCAAGCTATGCCGACATTTGTTGCTTCAAGCGCGCGCTTTTTTTTCGCCATTATTCCACTCATTATTTGGCTATATGCAGCGAATCGTTTCAAATATGCTAAACAACTGCGACCTAATCAATGGGTGGGGTTATTGTTAACGGCTTTGCTTGGGATCTTTGGTTATTCGACTTTCTTTATTTGGGGGTTGAAATATGTTCCAGCAGGGCAAGGAACAATGGTGGTCGCTTCTAACCCCGTCTTTACGATGTTTTTTGCTATTTTATTATTTAAAGAAAAATGGAATCGCTGGGTTGTATTAGGGATGATTATTGCGATTAGCGGTTCTTTGTTAGCTATGACAAAAGGGAATCCAACTAATCTCTTACAAAATTTTGGATTCGGTCAAATGTTATTGCTTTGTGCTTTAGTTTGCTGGGTTGCTTATACTTTATTGGCTCGTAAAGTATTAATCGGAATTGATTCTCTCACCGCTACCACGATTTCTTCTACTTTTGGTTTTTTCATGCTGACGTTGGCAACATTATGGACGGAAAGTGCGGAAGATTGGGCAACCGTATTTCAATTAAATGGATCGCAATGGTTTAGTTTACTTGGTCTTGCATTTGGCTCAACGGTATTGGCTTATGCATGGTATTTTGATGGTGTGAAACACTTAGGGGCGGGCAATGCCTCGGCCTATATTATTCTTGTGCCGATTTTAGGCATTTTATTTTCAGCCGTTTGGTTGAATGAACAGGTGGATTCCTCCTTAATTATTGGGGGAATTTTAGCCGTATCTGGGCTTGGGATTATGCACTGGGGAAGAAGATTAATTAAATGAAAGTATGCGTGATTAAGACGTCCTCTATGGGGGATGTTATCCACACTTTGCCGGCATTGACTGATGCACAGCGTGCTATCCCTAATCTCTCTATCGATTGGGTGGTGGAAGATAATTTTGCCGAAATTCCACGTTGGCATTCTGCAGTGAATCGCGTGATTCCTATTGCTTTGCGCCGTTGGCGTAAATCGCCTTTTTCCATTCAAACAAGAAATGAGTGGAAAAATTACCGCACTTTGTTGCAGGCTGAAAACTATGATGCTGTAATTGATGCACAAGGGCTCATTAAAAGTGCATTATTTGCAACTCGTTTCGCTCAAGGTGTGAAACATGGCTATGATCGCCAAAGTATCCGAGAGCCGTTAGCGTCTTTTTTCTACGATAAAAAATATGCCATTTCTTATCAACAGCATGCTGTGGAACGAATTCGTCAGCTTTTTGCTCAAAGTTTAGGTTATGAATTACCTCAAGTTCAGGGCGACTATGGTATTGCTCGCCATTTTCTTCATCAAACTTCAGAAAAAAACTATGTGGTATTTATTCATTCTACAACTCGGGCAGATAAGCATTGGGAAGAATCTGAGTGGCAAAAATTGGTTGAAAAAATTACCGCACTTTCTGATTACGAAATTCGCTTGCCTTGGGGAAGTGAACAGGAAAAAGCGCGAGCAGAGCGTTTGGCTCAAGCTCATTCTAATGTGATCGTGTTGCCTAAGTTAACTTTAACGGAGCTTGCAAAACAGCTTGCGAATGCAAAAGCCGTCGTGTCGGTGGATACAGGCTTGGCGCATTTAACTGCCGCCTTGGATAAGCCCAATATTACGCTTTATGGCGCAACGGATCCTAAATTGATTGGCTGTTATGGTAAAAATCAGCATTACTTATCGGCAAGTTCAATGAAAGAGATTTCAGCTGAACAAGTATTCTCACAATTGCTTACTTTTATTTCATAAAAAATGCTCGCACTTGGCGAGCATTTTTATCTTTTATATTTTCTTAGTCTAAGGCTTTACCTTTTAATTCAGGGATTAAGAAAATTGTCGCTAACATATCAATTACGTAGATAATCGCAAGTAGGGCGATGGCAGTTTGGAAGGAGTATGCGAGCACAACTGCGCCCACAACCACAGGTCCAAATCCCCCTACGGCACGACCAATATTGAAAAGTACGTTTTGTGCGGTTGCTCGAGCTTCTGTTGGGTAGGCTTCTGCCATCAATGCACCGTAACCGCCCATCATTCCGTTCACAAACATACCTAAAAATGCCCCAGCAAGAAGCATGATGTCAGGATCGGTAAGTTGTGAGTAAACCACGATACTTATCACCGCGCCTAATTGGAAAAGTAAGAAACTTGGTTTGCGTCCGATTCGGTCAGCAAGTTGTCCGAAAATCCAAATTCCAGCCATCATGCCACAGACGGTAACGGCTGTCCAAAGTCCAGATTTAGTTAAGCTGAATCCAAGTTGTTTTGATAAGAAATTAGGTAACCAAATCATAATACCGTAATAACCGAAGTTTTGTACGGAGGTGAGTACGACGATACCAAGGCTAATTTTGCTCGTGGCTTTGTCTTTAATCAGAAGCTGGAATGAATGTAATTTATCAGTAAAGCTGGATTGCGTTGAAAGTGCGGTTTGTTTTCGAGTGAAAATTTCAGGTTCGTGCAGATGAGAACGTAAGAACCAAGCGACAAATGCAGGGAAGATACCCACCAAGAACATTCCACGCCAGCCAATATGCGGGAGCAATAATGGTGTAAGTAATGCGGCACCTAACACACCAGCTTGCCAACCCAATGCAACATAAGATGCGGCTTTCGCTCGGTGGCGAGCAGGCCATGCTTCTGCTGCTAGAGCCATCCCAATTCCAAATTCACCGCCTAAGCCAATGCCAGCAATTGTGCGATAAATCAGTAAATCCCAATAACCTTGCGCAATCGCACATAAACCAGTAAACACCGCAAAAAGAAGAATGGTCCAAGTAAGTACGCGTACACGACCGTATTTATCACTTAATGCGCCAAATAAAATGCCGCCAAAAACTGCGCCAATAAGTGTCCATGTCACGAGAGAACCACTCTGGGCGGGCGTTAGATTTAAGTCTGCGGAAATTGCACTAAGCATGAAACCTAAAATGAGAAGATCGAAACCGTCCATTGCATAGCCGACGGCAGAGCCAATTAAGGCTTTCCAGCCATAACTGTTTATTTTGTTTGTCATGATGTATCCTTTTGTTACTCGCAGGTAACATTTAAAGTGAAAAGAGAGGTGATTAAAAAATCGGTGGCTAGTTTACTGCATTGATGAAAAAATTCAATGAACAGAATACGAAAAGAAGAATAAAAAATTGATTTTGAATAAGAGGGAAAACAAGGGAATAAAATTAGGATGGCGGTGAGAAAGGGATTCGAACCCTTGATGCAGTTTCCCACATACACGCTTTCCAGGCGTGCTCCTTCAACCACTCGGACATCTCACCGTAAAAGGTGCGCAAACTATAAAGATTTGCTCCAGTTTAGTCAAGTTTTTTGCGCTAGAACATAAAAAACTTTTAAAAGTTTCGCTAGAATAACCGCACTTTATTTATCGTTTGTAGTTTTTTTATGCATATTAAAGCGTTATTTTCTAAAAATGTTTTTTTAGCCGTAAAACCCTTTAGCGCGCTGAAAGATTCTTTCCGTTTAGGCTATTCGAAAAAATCGCTGATTCGCGACATTATTTCAGGGTTGACCGTGGGGGTGATTGCGATTCCGCTTTCCATGGCTTTGGCTATTGCGAGTGGTGTGCCGCCACAACATGGTCTTTATACGGCAATTATTGCGGGTATCGTTATTGCGCTGACAGGTGGTTCTCGCTTTAATATATCTGGGCCTACAGCAGCTTTTGTTGTGATTCTTTACCCTGTTACTCAACAATTTGGGCTAAGTGGTCTTTTGATGGCAACGTTGCTTTCGGGCCTCATTTTAGTGTTGATGGCGTTATTTCGCCTAGGGCGTTTAATTGAATATATTCCCTTGCCCGTCACCTTAGGTTTTACTTGTGGGATCGGCATTACTATTGGTACTTTGCAAATTAAGGATTTTTTGGGGCTTTCCATAGAAAAAATGCCGGCGCATTATCTCGCAAAAATCCAAACAATTTTTACCGCACTTCCTACGATAAATTGGGCGAATGCAGCGGTTGGAGTGGTAACACTATTAGTCCTGACTCAATGGTATAAATTGCGTTTGGCAGTGCCAGGGCACCTACCTGCTGTGATTATTGGTACAATTTTAGCTTTAGTATTACAGCATTTTGGTTTTGAGGTGGCGACGATTGGATCTGCATTCCAATATACTTTGTCTGATGGTTCCATTGGTCATGGGATTCCTAATGTATTGCCAGATTTTTCTCTGCCGTGGAATATTCCTGATGCGCAAGGTGAATTAATTTATTGGGATTTTAATAGCTTACAAGCGTTGTTACCTGCTGCTTTTTCAATGGCGGTATTGGGCGCAATCGAATCACTTCTTTGTGCCGTGATTTTAGATAATATGACAGATACTAAACATCACTCTAATAACGAGTTATTAGCACAAGGCTTGGGAAATATCATTTCTCCGTTTTTTGGCGGGATTACGGCAACAGCTGCGATTGCTCGTTCTGCTGCTAATGTGAAATCAGGGGCGGTATCGCCAATATCAAGTGTTGTGCACGCAATACTTGTTTTATTTGCTTTACTTTTGTTTTCGCAAGCCCTTTCTTATTTGCCTTTGTCATCTATGGCAGCATTGTTGTTAGTGGTGGCGTGGAATATGGCCAGTGTGCACGATATTATTCACCTTGCTCGCCGTTCAGGCAAAAATGAAATGGCGGTGTTGCTGACTTGTCTTATTTTGACCGTATTATTTGATATGGTGATTGCGATTAGTGTAGGAGTGTTGCTTGCAAGTCTCTTGTTTATTCGAACGATTGCTGAGATGACAAAAGCCATTGAACACAATGCGCCTGAAGATTTAGATGATGTTTTGGTTTACCGAATTAGCGGTCCGCTTTTCTTTGCTGCTGCGGATAAATTGTTTGCGGATTTGCATGATAGAACGGTTCATACCGATCACGAAATCAGACATATTGTGCTGCAATGTGATGCAGTGACAGTGCTTGATGCTGGTGGAATTCATGCGCTTACTCGATTTGTTCAACATATGTTGCCGCATCAACAACTTTACTTGTGCAATATGCAATTCCAACCGTTGAGAATGTTAGTTAAATCTAATTCTTCGCCAGATATTCAAAAAATTAATTTTGCGGCAGATTTAAACGAAACTTTCCATAAAATTCGTGACTTTGAAAAAACTACCCAATAATGAAAACTAAAGCGTGCTAGAATAGTGCGCTTTTTTATTACATCGTTCTAAACCATATCAAGGAATAATTATGCGTCCAAATAATCGAGAAAATAATCAACCCCGCCAAATTAAAATCACTCGTAACTATACCAAGCATGCTGAAGGTTCTGTGCTTGTTGAATTTGGTGATACCAAAGTGCTTTGCACTGCAACCGTGGAAGATGCTGTTCCGCGTTTCTTAAAGGGACAAGGGCAAGGCTGGGTCACGGCTGAATATGGAATGTTGCCACGTTCAACACAAAGTCGTATGCAACGTGAAGCGGCTAAAGGTAAACAAGGCGGACGCACAATGGAAATTCAACGCTTAATTGCCCGCTCTTTGCGCGCGATGGTGGATCTCAAAGCACTTGGTGAACGTACGATTACTTTAGATTGTGATGTTATTCAAGCGGATGGCGGCACACGTACTGCATCCATTACTGGTGCAGCAGTCGCATTATGTGATGCGATTAACGGTTTAATTGAGAATGGCACGTTAAAAACTAACCCAATTAAAGGTTTAGTTTCGGCAATTTCCGTAGGGATTGTTGATGGTCAAGCTGTTTGTGATTTGGAATACGTGGAAGATTCTGCAGCGGAAACTGATATGAATGTTGTGATGATGGAAGATGGTCGCATGATTGAGGTGCAAGGCACTGCAGAGGGTGAGCCATTTAGCCATGAAGAATTATTAACATTATTAGATTTAGCGAAACAAGGTTGTAATCAAATTTTCATCGCTCAACGCGAAGCGCTAGGCTTATAAACACAGTTTATAGGGGTTAAAAAATGGAACAATATAAACGCGATTTTATCGAATTTGCTTTAAGCCAAAATGTATTGAAATTCGGAGAGTTTACTTTGAAATCGGGTCGTAAAAGTCCGTATTTCTTCAATGCGGGTTTGTTTAATACGGGGGCAGATTTGGCGCGTTTAGGCGAGTTCTATGCTGCTGCAATTCAGGCAAGTGCGGTAGATTTTGATGTGGTTTTTGGCCCAGCTTACAAAGGTATTCCAATTGGCACTTCAGTTTCGGTGGCGTTATTTAATCGTTATAGTATTGATAAACCCGTGTGTTTTAATCGCAAAGAGGTTAAAGATCACGGAGAGGGCGGCAATTTAATTGGTAGCCCATTACAAGGAAAGATTTTGCTTGTGGATGACGTGATTACTGCGGGTACTGCGATCCGTGAATCTATGGAATTAATCAGTGCAAATAAGGCAGAGCTTGCGGCAGTATTGATCGCTCTAAACCGTAAGGAACGAGGAAAAGGCGAGCTTTCTGCAATTCAAGAAGTAGAACGTGATTATCAATGCCAAGTGCTATCAATTATTGATTTAGATGATTTGATGCAATTTATCGAACAAGATCCTCGATACAGTAGCCATTTGCCAGAAATGCGTGCTTATCGTGCTGAATTTGGCGTATAAAACTTGAGAAATAAATTTTTGTCATCATTATAAATAACATTATAAAAATAACCGCACTTTGACTTAACAGGGGAAAGAATGGGATTTATTGGAAAAATTATAGGCGTATTTTTAGGTTGGAAAGTTGGTGGATTTTTTGGTGCGATTGCTGGGCTCATTTTAGGTTCTATTGCAGATAAAAAATTGTATGAGCTTGGCTCGGTAAGTTCCAGTTTCTTTAAAAAGAAAACAACGCGTCAAGACTTGTTTATGCAAACCACCTTTGCGGTGTTAGGGCATTTAAGCAAATCGAAAGGGCGTGTAACAGAAGAAGATATTCAATTAGCTAATCAATTAATGATTCAGCTAAAACTGGATGATGCTGGGCGTAAATTAGCGCAAGATGCGTTTCGTCGCGGTAAAGAGTCTGATTTCCCAATTCGCCAGGTTATCCGTGAATTTCGCATTGGTTGTGGGCAACGTGCTGATTTATTGCGAATGTTCTTACAAGTGCAAGTTCAAGCGGCTTTTGCCGATTCAGAACTTCACGAAAATGAGAAAGAAGTGCTTTATGTAATCGCTGAGGAACTTGGTCTTTCTCGTATGCAATTTGAACAAATGATTGCAATGGAAATGGCTGCTCGAGCTTTTACTCAAGGTGGTTTTTATCAGCAATATCAACAAGGTGCATATCAAGGTGGCTACCAATATCAGCAACAAAATAGTGGTGGTTACCAACATGCTTCAGGCCCAACTTTAAATGATGCCTATAAAGTATTGGGCGTGACTGAGTCCGACGAGCAAAACACGGTTAAGCGTGCTTATCGTCGTTTAATGAATGAACACCATCCAGATAAACTTGTGGCGAAAGGTTTACCGCCAGAAATGATGGAAATGGCAAAAGAAAAAACTCAACAGATTCAAGCTGCTTACGATTTAATTTGTAAAGCAAAAGGCTGGAAATAGTGCGTGTAATTCTTGCGCCTATGCAAGGGGTTCTAGATCCCTTTGTGCGTCAACTTCTCACCGAAGTGAATGACTACGATTTATGTATAACAGAATTTGTTCGCGTAGTTGATCAACTTCTCCCTGAAAAAGTATTTTATCGTTTATGCCCTGAATTAAAAAATCAGGGCTTTACTTCTTCTGGCACGCCTGTGCGAGTGCAGTTGCTTGGGCACCATCCAGAATGCCTTGCTGAAAATGCTATTCGTGCGATAGAACTTGGTTCTCATGGCATTGATTTAAATTGTGGTTGCCCCTCTAAAACAGTCAATGGCAGCAATGGCGGTGCGGCATTATTGAAACAGCCTGAATTGATTTATCGTGCTACTCAGGCCTTGCGCAGAGCTGTGCCAAGTGAATTCCCCGTTAGTGTAAAAGTGCGGTTAGGCTGGGATGATATTTCACAAGCTTTTGAAATTGCAGATGCGGTAGAGCAAGGCGGCGCAACCGAAATTACAGTTCATGGACGTACAAAAGCTGATGGTTATCGCGCTGATCGAATTAATTGGAAAAAAATTAGCGAAGTCCGAGAGCGTTTATCCATTCCAGTTATTGCTAACGGAGAAATTTGGCATTGGCAAGATGGGCAAGATTGCTTATCTCAAACAGGTTGTCAGGATTTAATGGTGGGGCGAGGCGCATTAAATATTCCGAATTTAAGTCATGTTCTAAAATCAAATGCAGAAAAAATGCCTTGGTGCGAGATTCAAAAAATCTTGCAAAAATATGCTAATGTTGAGAATGAATATGACAGTGGCTTTTATCATGTGGCACGAATTAAACAATGGTTACGTTATTTGAATAAGGAATATGATGAGGCGAACCAAGTGTTTGATAAGATTAAGACTTGCCAAACTGCTGAAGATTTGAAATTACGTTTAAATGATAAATAAAAAACCTGCTAATTAGCAGGTTTTCTTTTTCTAAGTTATTTAAAAACTCACCGCACTTTTTAATTTTTTCAGTGCATTGGTTTCTAATTGACGAATACGTTCCGCAGAGACATTATATTTTGCCGCTAAGTCGTGTAATGTGGCTTTGTTATCATCTAACCAACGAGCTTTGATAATATCCTGACTACGCGCATCTAGACTTTGTAACGCTGCACCTAATTGCTCGGTTGCTTGGCTTTCAAAGTTTTCATTTTCCAGCTCTGCTGCGAAATTAGAACTTTTATCTTCCAAATAAAGGGCTGGAGAATAGATCTCTGTTTCTGCATCATCAGTGGGTAAATCAAAACCTACATCGGCACCGCTCATACGCGATTCCATTTCGATCACATCTTCTTTGGAAACACCTAGTTCGTTTGCTACGATATCAACTTCATTTTCATTAAACCAGCCTAAACGTTGTTTAGTTTTGCGTAGGTTAAAAAATAGTTTACGTTGCGCTTTAGTGGTTGCGACTTTTACGATACGCCAGTTACGAAGAACATATTCGTGGATCTCAGCTTTAATCCAATGCACAGCGAATGATACCAAACGTACACCAACTTCAGGGTTAAAACGTTTGACAGCTTTCATTAAGCCGATATTGCCTTCTTGGATTAAGTCAGCTTGTGGCAAACCATAGCCAGAATAGCCACGCGCAACATGGATCACGAAACGAAGATGCGACAAAATGAGTTTTTTCGCGGCATCTAAATCCTCGTGATAATACAAACGTTCTGCCAATTCCTTTTCTTCCTCTGCGGTCAGCATCGGATATTCATTTGCCGCACGAATATAACCTTCGATACTGCCTTGAGGAACTAACATCATTTGTGTTTCTTTATCCATCGTTTCCCTTCTTTATTTTGGCTTTTGCCAATCAATGTACTTAGTTATAGCACAATAAGCTATCTTATTGAACCAATTTGTTAATAAGACAGGTTTTATCAATCAAAAGTTCAATTATTCTAAATAATTCTGATTAATTAGCAAAGTGGAATGAGGGTTAAATTAAGATTTTCATCAATCACTTTAAATAGTAAATCAATGTTCGGATGCTTGCCTGGGTTCGCTTTTGCATCTTCGACGTGTTCTGCAAACCATTCAACGCCTTGTTGTGCGGAAGTGCGGTTTAATTTCCCGTTAAATTTTTCAGCCAACGCATTATAAAGACGAAGCGACCCTAATTTACCTGGTATGGCTGGAATGTTGTGGATAATAGTCTCACCATCCATCACATTTAAACCGGTTAAATGCTCGATTGTGGGTAAGGTTTCTAAAATTTCTTTAAAGCTCATTTTGCTTTTCCTTAACGGTGTTTTCAATATTATTACGACATATAGAGTCGGGTATAAAGCGTTTCATGCTGGATAGCCCGAATATCATTCGCCAGCGTTGCCGCACCAAGCCATTCTTCGTCGGGTTCAAGGCTTAATTCCACCGCCTGCACAAGAGAGCCTCGCAAGTCAAACAGAATATCTTGCCCATCCATTTGGCTGAGGGGAATTAGCTTTACGCCGTTAGTGATCGAGCCGACTGCTGCGTTGTAGTAGAACGCATAGAGTGTGTCGGCTTTGGTTAACCCCATCGCTTGGGCGACCATTGCAAATACTATCGGAAAATAGCCCTGCACGCGTTTTTCGACAATCGCTTGTTGGTAAGTGGTGAGTAGCGTATGTGTTTCGTAGCGAATAAAAATTTTCAGCAAGCGTACACCGAGTTTGAAACTCCCTTCGCGACTTTCTCGTGCTATTTTGGTGGCAGAAAGTTGCCAATCCAGCTCACACAAGCGGTCGAAATTACCCTCACACATTGCATCGAATGCATGGGAAAGATACGCACCGTCGTTGTAAATCCAGTTCTGCAACAGCTGGGTTTGCACATATTCTTCGAGGGTCGCTTTGTTTTTTACTATACCTTGCTGGACAAAGGTTTCCAAGCCGTTGGAGTGATTAAATCCACCAATCGGCAAGGTAGGATCGACCAAGTGCAACAACGCACCTAAATCCGTTAAAGAGCGGTTTAATGTTTGTGCCAATTTCCATCTCCGTGATGATGATAACCGTGATGATCGTGTGAATGGCTATGTGAATGCCGATGTCCTTGTGCTGAATTGGCTCGCAGGGATTGGCTTAAACGGCGTTCTGCTTTTTTCGGTTCAAATCCCGCCGCTAGTAACCATTCAAACATCGGTTTATCGTAAGGCAACGTGACTTCATCGCCATCTAAAAAAAGCGGCGAATGTTTGTTGCCGATTTCATAACACGCCCGTGCCATTTCAGGCAAGGTTTTCGGCGATAGTACAATTACTTCACTCGGTAAAATTTCAATCGCAATCACTAATTCATCGTTGATAAACACTACATCATCGTGTTTTAAACGTTGTCCCTCTTTGAGCAAACGAAACGCTACTTCACGCCCCGTATTCGTGGTTTTACGCAGAATATTCCGTTCACTTTCATACCACTGCAATGCCACGCGTTCAATGGTTTGATGTGTAATTTTGCCTTCAGCTTGGAGGCTAGTTAAATCGCCTAAAATGGTATCCATAATAGGCAAAATGGGGTTGAGGATTTTCATTTTTGTATTACTTATTTTCTTCGCTAATTAAGGCTACCAAATCTCCCCTTTCCCTCTTTGCTAAAGAGGGGGTTTTCTTTATAAATTTGCTATCACCTGACTAATTTATATTTGCCATATTAAAGTAGAACAATGATATAAAACCTCGCTAATTCCTTCCCCTCTTTGCTAAAGAGGGGATTTTCTTTATAAATTTGCTGTCATCTGACTAATTTATATTTGCCATATCAAAGTAGAACAATGATATAAAATCTCGCCCGTTCTTTCCCCTCTTTAGCAAAGAGGGGGAGGAGAGATTTGGCAGAAGAAAATACGGAGAAATTAGATTATTTAGACCAATTTCGTGATGCCACAAAAATGGTTATAAAGTCGGCATTGTCTCGCTTAAAACCTCATATTTTTCATTCATCTCTGCCGCCCAAGCGGTTAAATTTGGAAATTCTTTTGCAAGATCTAATCCAATTTTTTCTGCTCTAAACAAGAACCAATCAATGACTGCAACCGCCGTTAACGTACCAATGTTTAATTCCGTGCCAAACGGTTTTAAATCTTGCTCAAGTCTTGCAAAACTTTGAAGATTACGTTCGGTTAGTTGTTGATGGCGATCTGTCCACCATTCACTTTCAGGGCGAAGCATTTTTTCAGCCATCATTGGCACGGTGTTTTCCATAATGCCATCGGCTAAATTATGCAACGCTAACGCTGCCCAGCGTGGTTTGCCGCTTTCTGGAATGAGTTTAGGTTCTACCTTGCCTTTTTGATCAAGATATTCACAAATCAGCAAACTGCCATAAAGCCAATTACCACAATTACGTTCTAACGCTGGCACTCTGCCCAGAGGATTTGCCTGATTATGCGGAGAGCTTGCATCAAATGATGAACCAATTTTAATCAGTTCTGTTTTGTTTAAGAGTTGTTGATATTTCAATGTTACCAGCACTTTACGCACATACGGGCTGGTGGTGGAGTACCAAAGTTTCATTGTAAATTCTCCTTAAAATTTGACCGCTCTTTTCTGCTTAGAACATAAAATATCGTTGTCCCAATGGCACCGTATCCACTGGTTCGCAAGTAATGAGTTCGCCATCCACTCGCACTTCATAGCGTTCTGGATCTACCGTAATTTCAGGTGTCGCGTTATTGTGAACGAGATCTTTTTTACCCACGCTACGGCAGCCTTTCACGGCAATGGTTTCTTTGTTTAAACCAAATTTTGCACGAATATCTGCTTTTTCAGCGGCTTGTGAAACAAAGAATACCGCAGTTTGTGCTGTTGCTAAACCTTGTGCACCGTACATCGGACGATAGAATACAGGTTGCGGTGTTGGAATAGAGGCATTTGGATCGCCCATTTTGGCGTAGCTAATAAAACCTTTTTTAATTACCACTTCCGGTTTTACCCCAAAGAACATCGGTTTCCATAATACGATATCTGCAATTTTGCCCACTTCTAATGAACCAATATGATCCGCAATACCGTGTGCAATCGCTGGGTTGATAGTGTATTTTGCAATATAGCGTTTAATACGGAAGTTATCGTTTCCTTCATTGCCTAACTCACCACGTTGCATTTTCATTTTATCTGCAGTTTGCCATGTACGAATAACGACTTCGCCAATACGTCCCATTGCTTGAGAGTCAGAACTCATAATCGAGAAAACGCCTATATCATGCAAAATATCTTCTGCTGCAATAGTTTCAGGACGGATACGGCTATCGGCAAAAGCTACGTCTTCCGGCACGCGTTTATCTAAGTGATGGCAAACCATCAACATATCCAAATGTTCATCAATGGTGTTTTTTGTAAACGGACGAGTCGGGTTGGTTGAAGCGGGTAATACGTTTGGATACATCGCTGCTTTAATAATATCGGGCGCATGTCCGCCGCCCGCACCTTCCGTGTGGAAGGTGTGAATCACACGTCCATCAATCGCTTTCATGGTATCTTCTAAGAAGCCACTTTCATTTAGTGTGTCGGTGTGAATCGCTACTTGAATATCCATTTCATCTGCCACTTTTAATGCAGAATCAATTACTGCAGGCGTTGCGCCCCAGTCTTCGTGGATTTTTAAACCTAATGCACCCGCTTTAATTTGTTCGCGTAGCGGATCTAGGGTTGAACAGTTACCTTTACCAAAAAAGCCTACGTTGACAGGCAAAGCTTCTGCCGCTTGGAACATACGCTCCATATACCAAGCGCCTGGCGTACAAGTGGTCGCGTGTGTGCCATCAGCTGGGCCTGTTCCTCCACCAATTAACGTGGTAACACCGCTTTCAATCGCATGTTGTGCTTGTTGCGGACAAATAAAGTGAATGTGGGTATCAATACCGCCAGCGGTTGCAATTAAATGTGCACCGTTATGCACTTCCGTGCTAGCACCGATAATCATGTTTGGCGTGACGTTATCCATAGTGTCAGGGTTACCAGCTTGTCCAATACCGACAATACGCCCATCGCGAATACCAATATCAGCTTTGATAATGCCTAATTTAGCATCAATGATCATCACATTGGTAATCACAAAATCCAATACATTCGGATTGTCGCGAGTTGCGGTGCCGCTTTGCGCCATGCCATCGCGCACACTTTTACCGCCACCAAATTTACACTCATCGCCTTTGGTCAATAAATCTTGTTCAATAGTTGCCCATAAATTGGTATCGCCTAAACGGACTTTATCGCCAACGGTTGGGCCGTAAGTTGCTACATATTGTGCTCTTGAAATTGTTAATGCCATTTTGCCCTACCTTATAATTTGCCATCAATTTGATTATGGAAGCCGTAAATAGTTTGCGATCCTCCAAAAGCCACTAACTCGACTGATTTCACTTCACCTGGTTCAAAACGTACTGCATTGCCAGATGGAACATTTAAGCGCATTCCACGCGCTAAAGTGCGGTCAAATTTAAGGGCATTATTGGTCTCAAAAAAATGGTAATGCGAGCCAACTTGAATTGGACGGTCGCCTGAATTGGTTACTTCGATTGTGACGGTTTTTCTGCCGACATTGGCAATAATATCGCCTTCAGCTAATTGGTATTCACCTGGGAGCATTTTATTTAAATCCTTCTACTTTTATCTAATCGGATTATGCACGGTAACAAGTTTTGTACCATCTGGGAAAGTCGCTTCAATCTGGACTTCATGAACCATTTCTGCCACACCTTCCATGACATCATCAACGGTTAAAAGTGTTGAGCCATATTGCATCACTTCCGCTACACTCATTCCGTCTCTTGCTGCCTCTTGTAAATGGCTCGCAATATAAGCAATGGTTTCTGGATAATTTAATTTAACGCCTCTCGCTTTACGTTTTGCTGCCAGTTCACCGGCCAAAAAGAGCATTAGCTTTTCTTGTTCTCTTGATGTTAAGTGCATATCTTCATTCCTTCATTTATTTATCGCACAAAGAGCGGCGAATTTTACGTAAAAAATCCAAATAGGAGAAACATTTTGTCAGAATTTTTTTATGAATAGCCCTTGAAAGCGAAAAAATGTTCCTTATATAAAAACCGCACTTACAAATTCTTAAGAAGGAAATTAATCATGAATATTCGTCCTTTACACGATCGTGTAATTATTAAACGTGAAGAAGTCGAAACCCGTTCAGCTGGCGGTATCGTATTAACCGGTTCAGCAGCGACCAAATCAACCCGTGCTAAAGTATTAGCGGTGGGTAAAGGTCGTATTTTAGAAAATGGCACCGTTCAACCATTAGATGTAAAAGTTGGCGATACCGTAATTTTCAACGACGGTTACGGCGTGAAAAGCGAAAAAATCGATGGTGAAGAAGTATTAATCATTTCTGAAAACGACATCTTAGCAATTGTAGAATAATTAGATAAGGGAAAAGAAAATGGCAGCAAAAGACGTAAAATTTGGTAATGACGCACGCGTAAAAATGCTTAAAGGCGTGAATGTATTAGCCGACGCAGTAAAAGTAACCCTTGGCCCGAAAGGTCGTAATGTAATTTTAGATAAATCATTTGGCGCACCAACTATCACTAAAGACGGTGTATCTGTTGCTCGTGAAATCGAATTAGAAGATAAATTCGAAAACATGGGTGCACAAATGGTGAAAGAAGTAGCATCTAAAGCAAATGACGCTGCAGGTGATGGTACAACCACGGCAACTGTACTTGCGCAAGCTATCGTAAATGAAGGCTTGAAAGCAGTAGCGGCAGGCATGAATCCAATGGATTTAAAACGTGGTATCGATAAAGCAGTAAGTGCGGTTGTTTCTGAGCTTAAAAATTTATCTAAACCTTGTGAAACAGCGAAAGAAATTGAACAAGTAGGTACCATTTCTGCAAACTCTGACAGCATTGTGGGTCAATTAATCTCACAAGCGATGGAAAAAGTGGGTAAAGAAGGCGTGATTACCGTTGAAGATGGTACAGGTCTTGAAGATGAATTAGATGTGGTTGAAGGGATGCAATTTGACCGTGGTTACCTTTCTCCATACTTCATCAACAAACCAGAAACTGCAACGGTTGAATTAGATAATCCATATCTTCTTCTTGTTGATAAAAAAATCTCTAATATCCGTGAATTACTTCCAGTGTTAGAAGGTGTTGCGAAAGCAGGTAAACCGTTATTAATCATCGCTGAAGATGTAGAAGGTGAAGCGCTTGCAACCTTAGTGGTGAACACTATGCGCGGTATCGTGAAAGTTGCAGCCGTGAAAGCGCCTGGTTTTGGTGATCGTCGTAAAGCGATGTTACAAGATATTGCGATCTTAACTGCGGGTACTGTGATTTCTGAAGAAATCGGTATGGAGCTTGAAAAAGCGACATTAGAAGATTTAGGTCAAGCAAAACGTGTTGTTATCAATAAAGATAACACAACCATTATTGATGGTATTGGTGATGAATCTCAAATCAAAGGTCGTGTGGCTCAAATTCGCCAACAAATTGAAGAATCAACTTCTGACTACGATAAAGAAAAACTTCAAGAACGCGTGGCTAAATTAGCTGGCGGAGTGGCAGTAATCAAAGTCGGCGCAGCAACTGAAGTTGAAATGAAAGAGAAAAAAGACCGTGTGGATGATGCATTACATGCAACTCGTGCAGCGGTTGAAGAAGGTATCGTTGCAGGTGGTGGTGTTGCATTAGTTCGCGCAGCAGCGAAAGTTGCAGCAAGTCTAAAAGGTGACAACGAAGAACAAAATGTGGGTATCAAACTTGCATTACGTGCGATGGAAGCACCTTTACGTCAAATCGTTACTAACGCAGGTGAAGAAGCATCTGTTGTGGCAAGTGCGGTTAAAAATGGCGAAGGAAACTTTGGTTATAACGCAGGTACAGAACAATACGGCGATATGATCGAAATGGGTATCTTAGATCCAACTAAAGTAACTCGTTCTGCATTGCAATTTGCGGCATCTGTAGCAGGCTTAATGATTACCACTGAATGTATGGTAACTGAGCTTCCAAAAGATGAAAAAGCTGACCTAGGCGCAGGCATGGGCGGTATGGGTGGCATGGGCGGAATGATGTAATTCGCTCATCATCAGATAAAAGTGCGGTCGTTTTTCCACAAGGAAAAGCGATCGCTTTTTTATTTACAAAGGTTTACACTAATTTCAAATTTACTCAGGAAATCTATTATGCTCATTTCTCATTCTGACCTTAACCAACAACTTAAATCTGCTGGAATCGGCTTTAATGCAACAGAACTACACGGTTTTTTAAGCGGTTTACTTTGTGGCGGATTAAAAGATCAAAGTTGGCTACCGCTCTTATATCAATTCAGCAATGATAATCACGCTTACCCAACAGCATTAGTTCAACCCGTTACAGAACTTTATGAACAAATTAGTCAAACCTTATCAGATGTTGAAGGATTTACCTTTGAACTTGGTTTAACCGAAGATGAAAATGTCTTTGCGCAAGCGGATAGCTTATCTGACTGGGCAAACCAATTCTTACTTGGTCTTGGCTTAGCTCAACCTGAATTAGCAAAAGAAAAAGGCGAGATTGGCGAAGCCGTAGATGATTTACAAGATATTTGCCAACTTGGTTATGATGAAGACGATAACGAAGAAGAACTAGTGGAAGCACTAGAAGAAATCATTGAATATGTTCGCACCATTGCTATGTTATTCTATTCTCATTTCAACGAAGGAGAAATTGAGAGCAAACCTGTATTACATTAAGGAGATCTCGAATGGAATTGGCTTATATGGCTGAATTGCCTAAAGAAGAATTTGAGGAACGTCGCACACGAGTATTCACTCAAATGCAACCTAATTCAGCATTATTGCTTTTTTCTGAAATCGAAAAACGCCGTAATAATGATTGTACCTATCCTTTCCGTCAAGATAGCTATTTTTGGTATTTAACGGGCTTTAATGAACCTAATGCAGCGTTGTTATTACTGAAAACAGAACAAGCAGAAAAAGCTATTATTTTTCTTCGTCCACGCGATCCGTTACTTGAAACGTGGAATGGTCGCCGATTAGGTGTTGAGCGAGCACCACAACAACTTAATGTAAATGAAGCCTATTCTATTGAAGAATTCGTTACCGTACTCCCCAAAATACTGAAAAATTTGACCGCACTTTACTATGTGCCAGAAATTCATACTTGGGGTGATAAATTAGTGACAGAAAGTGCGGTGAATTTTAACGAGATTTTAGATTGGCGACCAATGCTCAGCGAAATGCGCCTTATAAAATCGCCTAATGAAATCCGCTTAATGCAACAAGCAGGACAAATTACGGCACTTGGGCATATTAAAGCAATGCAAACGACACGTCCAAATCGCTTTGAATATGAAATTGAAAGCGATATTTTGCATGAATTTAATCGTCATTGCGCCAGATTTCCTTCTTACAATTCCATTGTTGCTGGGGGAAACAACGCCTGTATTTTGCACTACACAGAAAATGATCGCCCATTAAATGATGGGGATTTGGTGCTTATAGACGCCGGCTGTGAGTTTGCCATGTATGCAGGCGATATTACCCGCACTTTTCCTGTAAATGGAAAATTTAGCCAGCCTCAACGTGAAATTTACGAGTTAGTTTTAAAAGCACAAAAACGTGCGATTGAATTACTTGTACCAGGCAATTCCATTAAGCAAGCCAATGATGAAGTCATTCGTATTAAAACCCAAGGATTAGTGGATTTAGGTATCTTAAACGGTGATGTCGATACACTCATTGAACAACAAGCTTATCGCCAATTTTATATGCATGGATTAGGACACTGGCTAGGTTTAGATGTACATGATGTGGGTAGCTATGGTCAGGATAAACAGCGGATACTCGAAATCGGCATGGTGATTACCGTTGAACCTGGTATTTATATTTCAAAAGATGCTGATGTGCCAGAGCAATACAAAGGCATTGGCGTGCGTATTGAGGACAATTTACTCATGACTGAATATGGTAATAAAATCCTAACCGTAGCTGCCCCTAAAGAAATTGCAGACATTGAAAATTTAATGAATTTTGAATAAAAATGTTTAAATTGTGATCTAGTACACAGTTTTTTATTGCTCAAAATGTTAGCATTAGAACCAGTTAAAAAACCGAACCAATCAGTTAAGGAGTCGATTATGTACAAACACGTTTTAGTGGCAGTAGATCTTTCTGAAGAGAGTCCTGTTTTACTTAAAAAAGCGGTTGGGGTTGCAAAACGTCACGAAGCAAAACTTTCTATCATCCACGTTGATGTGAACTTCTCGGATCTTTACACTGGATTGATTGATGTGAATATGTCTTCAATGCAAGACAGAATTTCCACGGAAACACAAAAAGCCTTGTTAGATTTAGCTGAAAGTGCGGATTATCCAATTTCAGAAAAATTGAGTGGCAGTGGTGATTTAGGACAAGTTCTAAGTGATGCCATCGAACAATATGATGTAGATTTATTAGTGACGGGACATCACCAAGACTTTTGGAGTAAGTTAATGTCTTCAACACGTCAAGTGATGAATACGATTAAAATTGATATGTTGGTTGTTCCGCTTAGAGATGAATAATTAACAAGAAATTGTTTTTTGAATAATCTGAAATAACTTAAATTTTAACCGCACTTCTCAAATAGCGTCGTGGAGTGCGGTTTTATTTTTGGGTTTTGGCAAAAAGCCTTTTTATAAATTTCAAAAATATGCAAAAATAGAGCGATTTAGTTTTTATTTTTATTATGGGTAACAAGGATTCTTTTTAATGAAAACAACAGCAGAAATAAGACAATCATTCCTTGATTTTTTCCATAGCAAAGGTCACCAAGTAGTTGAGAGTAGCTCACTTGTGCCGGAAAATGATCCGACTTTGCTTTTCACGAACGCTGGGATGAACCAATTTAAGGATGTATTCCTTGGAATGGATAAACGCCCTTATTCTAGAGCCACCACAGCGCAACGTTGCGTACGTGCTGGTGGTAAACATAACGACTTAGAAAATGTTGGTTATACCGCGCGTCATCATACTTTCTTTGAAATGCTCGGTAACTTCAGTTTTGGTGATTACTTTAAACACGATGCGATTAATTTTGCTTGGGAATATTTAACTTCCCCACAATGGCTTGGTTTACCTAAAGAAAAACTATGGGTAACCGTGTATGAAACGGATGACGAAGCCTACAACATCTGGAATAAAGAGGTCGGTGTACCTGCTGAACGCATTATTCGCATTGGTGACAATAAAGGCGCACCTTACGCATCAGACAACTTCTGGGCAATGGGCGATACAGGTCCTTGTGGTCCTTGTACTGAAATTTTCTACGATCACGGTGATCATATTTGGGGCGGACCTCCAGGCTCACCAGAAGAAGATGGCGACCGTTATATCGAAATCTGGAACGTTGTGTTCATGCAATTCAACCGTTTAGCTGATGGCACAATGGAAAAATTACCACGCCCATCAGTTGACACAGGTATGGGCTTAGAGCGTATTTCTGCTGTATTGCAACATGTGAACTCAAACTACGAGATTGATATTTTCAAAACATTAATCGCAAAGACGGCTGAAGTTGTTGGCACAACAGATTTAAGTAATAAATCATTACGTGTTATTGCTGACCATATTCGTTCTTGTGCATATTTAATCGCAGATGGCGTTATTCCATCAAACGAAGGCCGTGGTTATGTCTTGCGTCGTATTATTCGCCGCGCAGTTCGTCACGGTCACTTATTAGGTGCCAAAGAAGCCTTTTTCTATAAACTCGTACCAACTCTAATTGAAGTAATGGCTGAAGCGGGCAAAGACGTAAAAGCAAAACAAGCAAATGTTGAAAAACTATTACGTTTAGAAGAAGAACAATTTGCTCGCACTCTAGAACGTGGTTTGAGCTTATTAGATGAAGCCCTTGCTCAAGTGAAAGATGGCATTCTTTCAGGTGAAGTTGCATTCAAACTTTATGACACCTATGGTTTCCCATTGGATTTAACGGCTGATGTATGTCGTGAGCGCAATATCACTATTGATGAACAAGCCTTTGACCGTGAAATGGAAGTGCAACGTACTCGTGCTCAAGCCGCAAGTCAGTTTGGTGTGGACTACAACAGCATTATTCGTGTAGATGGTGAAACCAAGTTTGAAGGCTATACTGAAGTCGAATCTCAAGCAAAAATCACCGCACTTTTCTATGATGGTAAATCAGTGGAAAGTATCGAAGCAGGTCAAAGTGCAGTCGTTATTCTAGAAAATACACCGTTTTACGCAGAATCAGGCGGTCAGATTGGCGATAGCGGATATTTAAACGCGCAAGGCGTGACCTTTAATGTTAAAGATACCCAAAAATATGGGCAAGTATTTGGACACATTGGAGAATTAACGCAAGGAAGTTTGAAAGTTGGGCAAACAGTGAATGCTATTGTGGATGCGGAACGTCGCCACAGTACATCACTTAATCACTCAGCAACACACTTATTGCACGCGGCTTTACGTCAAGTTTTAGGTCAACATGTTGTGCAAAAAGGATCACTTGTTTCAGATAAAGCCTTGCGTTTTGACTTTGCACAGCCAGAAGCAATTACAAAAGAACAATTAACTCAAATTGAAACACTAGTAAACCAAAAAATCCGTGCTAACTTCCCTGTTCAAACGGATATTATGGACATTGATTCAGCAAAAGCTAAAGGGGCAATGGCACTCTTTGGCGAGAAATATGGTGATAACGTTCGCGTATTGACCATGGGCGACTTCTCAATTGAGCTTTGTGGTGGTATTCACGCAAAACGCACTGGGGATATCGGTCTATTTAAAATTATTACTGAAAGTGCAGTGGCTGCAGGCGTTCGTCGTATTGAAGCTGTAACTGGTGAAAATGCGATTGAATGGTTACATAATCAACAACGCATTCTGCTCCAAAGCGCAGACTTATTCAAATCAGATGTAAATACCTTAGTAGAAAAAATCCAACAACTTCAAGACAAAGCGAAGAAAGTGGAAAAAGAATTGCAAGGTCTAAAAGAAAAAGCCGCAATGCAGGCGGGTTCTGATTTTGTGAAAAGTGCGGTGAAAATCAACGGTGTTTCTGTTATCGCACAACAATTAGATGGCATAGAAACAAAGTCATTACGTGTGATGGTCGATGATTTAAAAAATCAACTCGGCTCAGGCGTAATCGCATTCGCATCGATCTTAGATGAAAAAGTCAACCTTGTCGTTGGTGTAACAAACGATTTAACTACCAAAGTAAAAGCTGGAGAGCTCGTTAATTTAATGGCTCAACAGGTCGGGGGTAAAGGCGGTGGTCGTCCGGATATGGCAATGGCAGGAGGCTCCCAACCAGAAAATGTAGCACAAGCAGTTAAAGTGGCGCAGGACTGGTTAAACAAAAATCTGTAGTACAAGCCGGTTGGTGGGATGCCAACCTTCCTTGATTGATAGGGATATCTAATAAATGCAAACTAAGGAGATAAAAGATGTTAATCTTGACTCGTAAAGTTGGCGAAAGTGTACTTATTGGAAATGATATTTCTATCACGATTTTGAGTGTACGTGGAAACCAAGTTAAACTCGGTGTAGAAGCGCCTAAAGAAGTATCCGTTCACCGAGAAGAAATTTACCAACGAATTAAACAGATGAAAGATGAACAATTAGACGGTTCATCATAATCGTAAATAATGGATTTAATATTATGAAAGCAATTATTCCTGTAGCAGGGTTAGGGACCCGCATGTTACCTGCAACAAAAGCAATTCCAAAAGAAATGCTTACATTAGTTGATAAACCATTAATTCAGTATGTTGTAAATGAATGTGTTGCAGCTGGCATAAAAGAAATTGTACTTGTCACGCATTCATCAAAAAATGCTATCGAAAACCATTTTGATACCTCTTTTGAACTAGAAACGATGCTAGAAAAACGAGTTAAACGTCAACTTCTAGAAGAAGTGCGTTCTATCTGTCCAAAAGATGTAACGATTATGCACGTTCGCCAAGGTAATGCTAAGGGCTTAGGTCATGCTGTTCTTTGTGGTCGTCCAGTAGTTGGTAATGAGCCTTTTGCTGTAGTATTACCCGATGTATTATTGGCTGATTTTAGCGCAAATCAGAAAAAAGAAAATCTTTCTGCAATGATTAAACGTTTTAAAGAAACAGGAGCTAGTCAGATAATGGTTGCACCGGTACCACAAGAAAATGTGAGTAGCTATGGTGTTGCAGACTGTGGCGGTGTAGCTCTTAATGGTGGTGAAAGTGCAAAAATTAATAACATTGTTGAAAAACCAGCCGTTGAAGAGGCACCATCGAACCTTGCTGTAGTGGGTCGTTATGTATTCTCTGCTGAAATCTGGGATTTATTGGAAAAAACTCCGGTAGGTGTTGGTGATGAAATCCAATTGACCGATGCTATTGATATGCTCATTGAAAAAGAAACTGTCGAAGCATTCCATATGACAGGTGAAACATTCGACTGTGGTGATAAAATTGGCTATATGGAAGCTTTCGTAGAATACGGTATTCGTCATGAAAAATTAGGTAAAGAATTCAAAACCTTTATCAAAAATTTAGCAAAAACGCTATAAATAGCACTAATACAGATAAAATGGACAAAATGAAAGATTTTGTCCATTTTTGTTTTATTATTAATATAGAATGTTGATTTATGCATAAATATGCACAATAATAGAATAATTAATTAAAATAAAAAGGAAAGATTATGGCACTTTGGGGGGGGCGTTTTACGCAGGCAGCGGATAAACGTTTTAAAGATTTTAATGACTCGTTACGTTTTGATTATCGTTTGGTAGAACAGGATATTCAAGGCTCGATTGGTTGGTCCAAAGCCTTGGTGAAAGTCAATGTATTAACTATCGAAGAACAGCATCAACTTGAGCAAGCACTCAATGAATTACTTATTGAAGTGCGGTCAAATCCGCAAGCAATTTTACAAGATGATGCTGAAGATATTCATAGTTGGGTTGAAAGTAAGCTAATCGATAAAGTAGGCAACCTTGGTAAAAAATTACATACTGGCCGTAGCCGCAACGATCAAGTGGCAGTAGATATAAAACTATGGTGCAAACAACGTGTGGTTGAATTACAAGAATCAGTACGTAATTTGCAACGCCACTTAGTTCAAACCGCAGAAAACACACAACAAGCAGTAATGCCTGGCTATACCCATTTACAACGAGCTCAACCAATCACTTTTGCTCATTGGTGTATGGCATATGTGGAAATGTTCGACCGCGACTATTCACGTTTAACAGATGCGTATAATCGTATGAATACCTGTCCACTTGGTAGTGGTGCGCTGGCTGGTACGGCTTATGCCGTAGATCGTGATTCACTTGCGCACGATCTTGGTTTTGTTTTCGCAACTAGAAATAGCTTAGATAGCGTCTCTGATCGCGATCATATTGTAGAGTTGCTTTACATCGCATCCCTCAGTATGGCGCATCTTTCCCGCTTTGCTGAAGATATGATTATCTTTAATAGCGGAGAGGCAAATTTCGTCGAGCTATCTGATCGTGTGACTTCGGGATCATCATTAATGCCACAAAAGAAAAATCCTGATGCATGTGAGTTAATTCGGGGTAAAGTAGGCAGAGTGATTGGCTCATTAACAGGCATGCTAGTCACCTTAAAAGGCTTGCCACTTGCGTATAATAAAGATATGCAAGAAGACAAAGAAGGTATTTTTGATGCCTTAGATACTTGGCAAAACTGTGTGGATATGGCAACGTTCGTATTAGATGAATTGAAAGTAAATGTTGAACGTACTCGAGAAGCTGCGTTAAAAGGCTATTCAAACGCAACTGAATTAGCGGATTATTTAGTTTCTAAGGGTGTACCTTTCCGAGATTCTCATCATATTGTGGGTGAAACGGTTGTTTATGCGATTGATAAAGGGAAGGGATTAGAAGATCTCAGTATTCCTGAATTCCGCCAATTTAGTGAAGTAGTGGGAGATGATGTTTACGAGATTCTTTCGCTCCAATCTTGCTTAGACAAACGTTGTGCAAAAGGTGGGGTATCTCCATTGCGTGTTGCCGAAGCTATTGCAGAAGCGAAAATACGTTTAGCTTAATTATAACGTTAAAGTGCGGTCAGAAATTATTTTATATTTCTGACCGTTTTTGAGTGCCTATAAATATTAATTTTCTAATTTATTTTTTAAGATATTAAGTGCGCGTGCTCTATGTGAGATTCTTTTTTTCTCGATTGTATCCAGTTCACCGAACGTGCAATTTTTTTCTGGGCTGAAAAATAAACTATCGTAACCAAAACCATTTTTACCTTTTTCTTCAAACTCAATGAGACCATGGCATTCACCTTCAGCGATGATTGGTGACGGATCATTTGGGTGTTTTAGATAAACGATACAGCTCACAAATTTTGCTTGTCGATTTTCTTTTGTGACATGAGAGAGTTCGGTTAATAATTTTTTGCGATTCTTTTCATCGTTACTATCCTCTCCAGCGTATCGCGCAGAATATAACCCTGGAGCCCCATTGAGCGCATAAACAACTAAACCAGAATCATCTGCTATAGCGGGTAACCCCGATTTTTCTGACGCATAGCGTGCTTTTAATAGTGCATTTTCTACAAAGGTTAAGCCTGTTTCTTCGGGGCTATTAATGCCTAAATCGCTTTGTGCGATCACTTCAAATCCAAGATTAGCTAATACATCAGACATTTCCTTCACTTTACCTTGGTTACCTGTAGCAAGTACGATTTTTTGTTTCATGGCTTATCCTTTATTCTTGAGGTTGATTATAGGCTTCGATTAAATCTGCCCAATTTTGTTTTGTAAATTGAATCTTCATTCTTTTAATTTCTTTTGTAAAAGAGCGGTGTAATCGATTCAAGTTATCTGTTTTCCAACTATCTCCCGATCTTATAGTGCACTTATCGAAATCTAATAACCAACATTGTTTTCTATTTTTTATTTGTTGAACTAGAATGTTATGTACATTTAAATCTGTATGGCAAACCTGCTGATCATGTAATTGACGAATTAATTTTCCTATTTGAGTCCAGATTTCTTTTGGTAAAGGGGTTGCCTGTAATAGTAGGGATAAATCCTGAGCATTTTCAATTTTTTCTGTCAAAATATCCGCTTGATAGCAGATCCCAAATTTTCCCTTTTGAACTCGTGCAGCAATAGGTTTAGGAACCGGGAGCCCTGATTCATATAAGCGTTGTAGTAAATAAAATTCAGCAAAACTACGGGTCTTCTTGAGAGAGGAGAAATAATAACGATCTTTGTTGAATTTTCCCCATAATCCACCGCGATAATAATGTCTCAGTGCGCAGTTTACGCCTAGATAATCTTCTGTTTGTAGAAAATAAGTTGTGCCTCGGCCTTTTGCAGTCCCAATAATTCTTTTTTGAGTTTGCCAGAATTTAGGTTTAAAGAAGTTACTTTTATCGTTAAAAGTGCGGTCAAAACTGAAGATAAAATATTCATTACCCTGTTGGAATGAGTGCATATTAGTGGAATTGGATGATAGAAAATGTCCTTATTCTACTTTAAAATACATCCAAATTAAATGAGAAAGGATTGCAAATGTCACTTTTCACTCGTGCTCCCAAATCACTTTGTATTCTCCGCCTTTCTGCTGTAGGAGATGTTTGTCATGCCCTTGCTGTCATACAACATATTCAGGCTTATTATCCTCAAACCCAAATTACTTGGGTTGTAGGTAAAACAGAATTCGGTTTATTAGAGGGGATTCCTAATATTACTCTGATTCCTTATGATAAGAAAACCGGTTGGAAAGGTCTTTTCTCATTATGGAAAACGTTAAAGAATCAACACTTTGATGCCTTGTTAAATATGCAAACTGCATTTCGTGCTTCTATTATTTCCTTAGGAATTAAAGCTAAATATAAAATTGGGTTTGGTAAAAAACGATCACGAGAGGGACAATGGCTATTTGTTAATCGTCAAGTAAATGATCCTGATTCACCTCATGTCTTAGACGGTTTTATGGCTTTTGCAGAATATATTGGTGTGCCAAAAGCTAAATTAACCTGGAAACTTGAAATCTCTCCCCAGGAAAGTGAATATGCATATCAATTTATCGATCCTTCACGTAAAAATTTACTGATCTCTCCTTGCTCTAGTAAAGTAGAAAAAGATTGGCTCATTGAACGTTATGCTGAGGTTGCAAATCTTGCAAATAAACGTAATATTCATGTTATTTTTTGTAGTTCCCCCTCAAAGCGTGAATTAGAAATGGTTGAAAAAATCATAGCACTTTGTGACTTTAAACCAACTAATGCCTCAGGTAAAACTAACTTGAAGCAACTTGCTGCCTTAATTTCTCAAGTAGATTTAGTTTTATCGCCTGATTCTGGCCCAGCACATATTGCAACGGCTCAAAATACGCCTGTTATTGGTTTATATGCTTATCACAACCCATTACGTACGGGCCCTTATCATAATTTGTCTAATGTCGTCTCTGTTTATGAAGAGAATGCACAAAAAGAATTTGGAAAACCATCCTATCTATTACCTTGGGTAACAAAACTAAAAGGAAAAGATTTAATGGCTCAGATCCAAGTGGACTCTGTAATTAAAGAAATGAATAAGTTAGGGCTTTAAATTCAAGGATAAAAAAGCCCTTTCAAAAGCTGAAAGGGCAAAAATATTTGGAGTCATACTATGAGTTGTTGAATTAACAAATCAGGTATGTGGTGTATTATAATAATAAAATACAAAAATGCAACATTTTTTTAACAAATAATTTTTTATCATTTAATTATGTGGATTTCTTGTATTGCTATTGACTAAATTACGCATTAATAAGGCGTAGTCTAAGTTGATATCTTGTGGTACGTCTAAGAACACAAAATGCCCATCACCTAGTGCTGCATCAACTGCTTCATTTTTACGATTTAGCATTTTTTCAATTTTGAAATTGATATTCCCCTGAGGGGTCATCATTTCTACATCATCACCAAGTAGGAATTTGTTCTTCACAGCCACTTCAGCCATACCTTGTTCGTTACGTTTACCAGTAAATTCACCGACAAACTGTTGACGATCAGAAATAGAATAACCGTATTCGTAATTTTGGTATTCATCGTGCGTATGACGACGTAAGAAACCTTCGGTATAACCACGATGAGCAAGGGATTCCAAGGTATCCATTAAGCTTTCATCAAATGGTTTTCCTGCTGCCGCATCATCAATGGCTTTGCGGTAAACTTGTGCGGTTCTTGCGCAATAATAGAATGATTTAGTACGACCTTCGATTTTTAAAGAATGCACACCAAGTGCGGTCAATTTTTCCACGTGTTGTACGGCACGCAGATCTTTTGAGTTCATAAAGTAGGTGCCGTGCTCATCTTCAAAAGCGGTCATTTGCTCATCTGGCTTTTGTGATTCGGTGTAAAGGAAGACTTTATCCGTTACTGCACCTTCACCCAAGGTTGGTGCCACATTTTTCACTTCGATTTGTTGAGCAGGATCGATTTTAGGCACGATGTTGCCTACTTCATCCGTCGTGCCTTCTTCCATTTTGTATTCCCAACGGCAAGCATTGGTGCAAGTGCCTTGGTTTGGGTCGCGTTTGTTGATATAGCCAGAAAGCAAGCAGCGGCCAGAATACGCCATACATAACGCACCGTGTACGAAAATTTCGAGTTCGATATCGGGCACGTGTTGGCGAATTTCTGCTATCTCTTCAATGGATAATTCGCGCGATAAAATCACACGGGTTAACCCCATTTGTTTCCAGAATTTTACCGTTGCCCAGTTTACCGCATTCGCTTGTACAGAAAGGTGAATATCAATATCCGGGAAGTTTTCACGCACCAACATGATTAAGCCTGGGTCAGACATAATTAAGGCATCAGGGCCCATGTCGATCACAGGTTGTAAATCTTTGATAAAGGTTTTGAGTTTGGAGTTATGCGGTGCAATGTTCACCACTACATAGAATTTTTTGCCAAGTGCATGGGCTTCATCGATCCCGATTTTTAAATTGGCATGATTAAATTCATTGTTGCGTACACGTAAGCTATAACGTGGTTGGCCTGCATAAACAGCATCTGCCCCATAGGCAAAAGCATAGCGCATATTTTTGAGAGAGCCAGCAGGGGAAAGTAATTCTGGTTTGAATTGGGTTGTCATAATATTCTCTTTTGTCTGATTTCAGGTCAGGAATTTACACGAGGTAAATCATTAAAAGATAAAACTAGGGATTTTAGACATGTTAAGGAATATTCCGCACTTCTCGATATCAAAAAGTGCGGTTAATTTTAGCTTAGAATTTTATTTAACTCTTGGCTAACTTCTTCCACTTTTTGTGTACCATCTAAACGGAAATATTGAGTATTCCCCGCTTTCGCTTCGGCTTGGTAATAATCAATTAATGGGCTGGTTTGTTTATGATATACGGCTAAACGATCTAATACAGTTTCAGGTTTATCATCTGCACGAATAATTAAATCTTCACCTGTTACATCATCTTTACCTTCCACTTTTGGTGGGTTGTAAACGATGTGGTAAGAACGACCAGATGCTTGGTGTACACGGCGACCGCTCATACGTTCAACAATCACTTCGTCTGGTACATCAAATTCTAAAACAAAGTCAATTTTAACGCCTGAATCTTTCAATGCATCCGCTTGAGGAATGGTACGAGGGAAACCATCCAACAAGAAACCATTTGCGCAGTCAGGTTGTGCAATACGATCTTTTACAAGGGCAACGGTTAATTCATCCGGTACTAATTTACCTTCATCCATTAATGCTTTAGCTTGTTTTCCAAGTTCAGTCCCTGCTTTAATTGCAGCACGGAACATATCGCCAGTTGAAATTTGTGGGATACCAAATTTATTCATAATAAATTGTGCTTGAGTGCCTTTACCTGCGCCCGGTGCACCTAAAAGAATAATTTTCATAAAAATCTCCATTAATAAAAAACGTGATTAAGATACTGATAAAGCATAGTGCGGTCAAATTTTTTATAATTTTTACCGCACTTTTATAGTGAATTGGCCGTATTATTTTCTTGATTCCAAGGCGCTACCCAAAATAAACAAAGCATGCCAGGAATCGCTAAAAATAAACAAAACCAAAAATACTGATAATACCCCACGGCTCCCACAACATAACCAGAAAGCATACCTAACACTTTACTTGGCAAAGCTGAAAGGCTCGTAAAAAGTGCAAGCTGTGTTGCGGTATAAAGAGGATTACTCTCACGCGCCATAAAAGCCACAAAAGCTGCGGTGCCAAGTCCAACGCCGATATATTCGGCTGCAATCACAACACCCAGTTTCCATAACTCGGCAGATGTAATAACATCAAAATGTCCGAAAGCAGCCAACCAAATAAACCCACCGATTGTTACCATCTGTACCAACCCAAATAGCCACAATGCACGGTTAATACCCAGTTTTAGCATGATCACACCACCAGCAAGCCCAGATAAAATGCTTGACCAAAGTGCGGTACTTTTTACAACAATGGCTATATCCTCTTTGCTAAATCCCATATCATAAATAAATTTGGTTTGTAACGTTGTGGCAAAAGAATCCCCGAACTTATATAAAAACAAAAACAGTAAAAAACCGATAGCCTGAATAATGCCCTTACGCTGAAAAAATTCTTGTAATGGAATCCAAAATGCTTGATAGAAAGGCTGATTAGTTTGCTGCATGTCTATTTTGGGCTCTTTTGCTAAAAATAACGTCATGAAGATGCCTGCTAACATACAAAGTGCGGTCCATAAAAATACCGTTTCCCAAGGATAAATCGCCGCCAAATAGAGCGATAGTCCACCTGGAATTAATCCCGCAATTCGATAAGCATTAATATGAATAGTGTTTCCCAAACCTAATTCATGATCACTCAAAATTTCACGACGATACGCATCCAACACGATATCTTGTGTGGCTGAAAAAAAAGCGATAAGCAAAGCAATATTTGCCACCGTGCTCAGTTGTGTGAGCGGATCAAAAAGGCTAATTATGTAAAGTAAAATCAATAATACCACTTGTGAAAGCAGCATCCAGCTACGACGACGCCCTAAAAAACTCGGGAAATAACGATCCAATAATGGTGCCCACAAAAATTTCAATCCATAAGGCAACATCACACCGGTTACCGCACCAATAAGCTCAATTGAAAGATGTTTATCTGTCAGCCAAACAGGCAACATTTGCAATAACACAAATAATGGCAAACCAGAATTAAAACCTGTGAATACGCAAATCAACATTTTGCGCGTAAAAATTTGGGAAGAAAGGGAATTTGACATAAAGTGCGGTTAATTTTGGTTGTATTTTAGAAACTTCGCCTTTCAATTAGGATAAGTGTAAAACTTAGGGGGATTTTTAATCGCATCCCCCAATGTTTAGCGTTCTTCTTCCTAAAAAAGAAAAACAAATATTAGAGAATATTAATCTCGATACCCTTTTGGATTATTTTTCTGCCAGTTCCACGTATCTTGCATCATTTTTTCAAGACCACGTTCTGCCACCCAACCAAGTTCTTTTGCAGCTAAACTAGGATCAGAATAGCATGTCGCAATATCACCCGGGCGGCGTTCTACAAGTTTATATGCAATTGTAATGTCGTTGGCTTTTTCAAAGGCTTTTACCATATCTAATACGGAATAACCATGGCCTGTACCAAGGTTATAAATATGTAAACCTGCATCATTTTCATGACGTTGAAGCGCTTTTAAATGCCCTACTGCTAAATCCACTACATGAATATAATCACGCACGCCTGTTCCATCATGAGTGTCGTAATCACTACCAAATACAGAAAGTTGTGCTAATTTACCGATGGCAACTTGGCTAATATAAGGCAACAAATTATTTGGAATACCATTTGGATCTTCACCAATTAAACCACTTTCATGCGCCCCAACTGGATTAAAATAACGCAAGATAGTCATGCTAAATTTTGGTTCTGCTTTTACTGTATCGCGTAAAATCTGTTCAACCATATATTTAGATGTACCATAAGGATTAGTTGTACCGCCGACCTCACAATCTTCTGTAATTGGAATAATTTTTGGATCACCGTAAACCGTTGCAGATGAGCTAAATACGAAGTTCCAAACACCTGCTTTTTTCATTTCTTGAATTAATACAAGGGTGCCAGCGACATTGTTCATATAATATTCTGTCGGCTTTTGAACACTTTCCCCTACGGCTTTTAACCCTGCAAAATGAATAACAGAGTTAATCTCATTTTCTGCAAAGATTTTTTGTAACAAAGCACGATCTAAAATATCACCTTCATAAAACTTTGCTTCTTTGCCTGTAATTTGTTTTACACGCTCAAGGGATTTTGGCGATGAATTGCAAAGATTATCTAATACCACCACCTCTTTGCCAGCATTTAATAATTCTACAACTGTGTGAGAACCGATATAACCGGCGCCACCTGTCACTAAAATGGCCATAATGATTTCCTTATTAATTATTGAGACTAAAAAATTATATCACTATTTTGTGTGATAAGAACGATGTCTTGTATGTCCTTGCTGTGGTACTGCACGTTTTAACCGATATGGTTTCGGCAGTTCAAGCAAGGCTTCTGTTTCATATTGGCTCACTGGGATAGAATGGCCAATATATTCTTCAATAGCGGGTAAATTCATCGCATATTCTTCGCAAGCGAAACTAATAGAAACACCACTGTCCCCTGCTCGTCCAGTACGACCGATTCGGTGAACATAATCCTCTCGATCATCGGGTAAATCATAATTGAAAACATGAGTCACATCAGAAATATGCAAGCCACGAGCGGCCACATCTGTTGCCACTAAAATATCTAAATCACCATCAGTAAATTGTTTTAATAACGATAAACGTTTTTTCTGTGCTACATCGCCAGTCAATAAACCAACACGATGCCCATCAGCCGCCAAATAACCCCAAATTTCTTCACAACGATGTTTCGTATTCGCAAACACAATACAGCGCTCAGGCCATTCATCTTCCATTAAGGTTAAGAGAAGTGCCATTTTATCCTGATTAGATGGATAAAAAAGCTCTTCTTTAATTCGATGTCCTGTTTTTTGTTCTGGTTCAATTTCAATATATTCAGGATCATTCATATCTTCAAATGCTAATTCACGCACTTTATAAGAAAGCGTCGCTGAAAATAACATCGTTAAACGAGCTTGCGGAGCGGGGCATTTACGCAATAAATAACGAATATCACGGATAAATCCAAGATCGAACATTCGATCCGCTTCATCTAGCACAACAACTTGGATTTCATCTAAACAAATCACGCCTTGTTTCACATAATCAATGACTCGTCCCGTCGTGCCAATCAAAATATCTACGCCACGCTCAATCGCCTGTAGTTGTTTATCATAACCATCGCCACCATAGGCAAGTGCGGTCTTTAATCCACTTGCTTTTGCAAGAAATTCTGCGTCATTACTAATCTGCACTGCTAATTCTCGAGTAGGCGCTAAAATCAAAGCTCTTGGGTGAGGATATTCAAGATTAGGATCTTGCTGAGTTAAAAGATGGTGAAAAGTAGCCGTTAAAAAAGCCATTGTCTTGCCTGTACCAGTTTGAGCTTGTCCTGCGACATCTCGTCCATTTAAACTGATAGGCAAAGATAAAGCCTGAATTGGGGTACAAAAATCAAAGCCTTTTTTTGCCAAAGCATCTCGTACAATCGGATGTAGAGGAAGATCGGAGAATCGTTGTTGGCTTAAATAATCTTGTTGCATAAAAATCACATTTTAGAATAATAAAATTAGGTTTAGCATAGCATGCTTAGGGAAAATCCTCAAAAAAGGACCGCACTTATAAAAATTAACCGATAGGGTTTCCTATCGGTTAATCTCTATTTAATGCTCCATTCGTCACTCACATTTGGATCCATAGCAAAATCTGCAGTATCACTTGGAATCGCTTTTTCTTCAGCCGCCCATTCGCCAAGATCGATTAACTGGCAACGTTTGCTACAAAAAGGGCGAAAAGTACTTTCATTTGTCCAAGGCACCAATTTTTGGCAAATCGGACAAGGTACTTCAATAATTTCGTCAGACATTTTTATTTTACGCTTGTTGTAAATAAAACTGGTGCAATTCTAGCACCTTTTGCTGCAAGTGCGGTAAGTTTTGGGCCAGTTCAGCATCATTATTAATCACATCATCTGCCCATTTTAAACGCTCTTGTTGAGAAACTTGAGAATTCATAATTCGTTGAATTTGCTCAAAATTATTGTTATCTCGTTGAGCTGAACGAGCAAGTTGAGTTTGTGGACTCACATCCACCACCAAAATACGATCACAAAGTGCTGTCAATTTATTTTCTATTAATAAAGGGACGACAAATAATGTGTAAGGCGCAGTTTGTTCAGCTAATTGTTGTTTCATTCGTTCACGAATAGCGGGATGTAAAAGATTATTTAACCACAATTTATCTTCATCATGGTTAAACACTCGCTCTCGTAAAGCCGCACGATTAAGCTCGCCTTGTTCCGTTAAAATTTGAGCACCAAAATGCTCAACAATTTTAGACAATAAGGGGGAATCTTTCGCGACGACTTCTCTAGCAACCACATCCGCATCCACTAGAGGTACGCCAAGATCGGCAAATAAATTAGCAATCGTTGTTTTACCACTACCAATTCCACCAGTTAAGCCAACAATATAAGTCATATGATTTCCCATAAAAAATTTCCAATATTATACAAAATAACGCTAGTAAAAATCAGTTCTCCAAGCCAATAGTTAGTGAACCATAACAAATTAGTTTATCTAAATCACCATGCTTTTACATATTGAAAAATAAAAGAAAAATATAACCATGGAAAAACGATAACCCAAAGAAATGCACTAATAACAGCAATAAATTTAAAACTAAAATGCAGCGTTTTATGACGAAAATGTTTCATGGCCAAATGCATTCCCATAAAACCACCTAAAAGGCTTAGAAGAAAAAACGTTTTTTCAGGAATTCTCCACTCGTTACGCATGGCCCGAATTTTATCTCTCCACATAAAAAAATAAGCGGCGATATTGATCGCCGCTAACCATATAATCAACGAAAGAAAATAAATCATTTCGGATAAACTGGAAGACGTTTACAAATTGCTAAGATTTTTTCTTTAGTTTCAGCAATCACTTGTTCTTCATTTTCTTTGCCTAAAGCATCTAAAACATCACACATCCAGCCAGCTAATTCACGAACATCATTTTCATTGAAACCACGGCGAGTCACAGATGGTGTACCTACACGAATACCTGAAGTAACAAATGGTTTTTGCGGATCGTTTGGTACAGCATTTTTATTCACTGTAATATTTGCTTTGCCTAATGCCGCATCAGCTGCTTTACCTGTTAATCCTTGTTTAATGAAACTGACTAAGAATAAATGGTTTTCTGTGCCATTTGAAACCACGTCATAACCACGTTGTTTAAACACTTCTACCATTGCTTTCGCATTTTTAATCACGTTTGCTTGATATTCTTTATAAGCTGGCTCTAATGCTTCTTTGAAACATACCGCTTTCGCCGCAATAATGTGAACCAATGGGCCACCTTGGTTTGCAGGGAAAACAGAAGATTGTAAGCGTTTATAAATTTCTTCATCACCGCAAGAAGAAAGGATTAAACCACCACGCGGACCGCCCAATGTCTTATGGGTTGTTGTTGTCACAACATGTGCATGAGGCAATGGATTTGGATATAAACCCGCTGCAATTAATCCCGCTACATGCGCCATATCCACAAATAAATACGCACCAACTTCATCTGCGATTTCACGCATTTTCGCCCAATCCACAACTTGTGAATAAGCCGAGAAACCCGCAACGATAAGTTTTGGCTTACATTCTAATGCTTTTTGACGAACATCTTCATAATCAATTAAGCCATCCGCAGTGATTCCATAAAGCACAGAGTTATAAATCTTGCCAGAGAAACTTACTTTTGCACCGTGAGTTAAGTGCCCACCGTGAGCCAAATCCATACCTAAAATAGTATCGCCCGCATTAATCAATGCACCATACACAGCTGCGTTTGCTTGTGAGCCAGAGTGCGGTTGAACATTCACGTAATCTGCACCAAATAATTCTTTCGCACGGTCAATTGCTAGCTGTTCCACAATGTCTGCATACTCACAACCACCGTAATAACGTTTACCTGGATAGCCTTCAGCGTATTTATTAGTGAATTGTGAACCTTGAGCTTGCATTACGCGCGGGCTGGCATAGTTTTCAGAAGCGATTAATTCAATATGTTCTTCTTGACGACGATTCTCATCTTGAATGGCTTGCCATAAAACCGGATCGTAATCAGCGATGTTCATGCTCTTTTTAAACATTGTGTTTTCCTCTTTGTTTGAATTATTTGTGTATAGTTTATCTGTTTCCAAGTAAAAACTTAATCAAAAATTTCGATCATATTTTTCATTATTACAATGAAAAACATTCATTTATCTAAATCAGGCTTTTTTCTTTCACTAATGTCTCAATTAGTTTAACTTCTTTTGTTTTCTCGCCAGCACCAAGTTTACGGCATTGGCTGGTTTCTTTCGTATAAGTATTAAAATTGGTCATCCTTGTTGGGCTTTTCATTTTAATCTTCATATCCAAATGATTACCACAGCTATTACAAGGTGAAACAAATTCCTTATCTAATTCTTTAAATTCTGGAGATTGTTCAATAATTTTTGCGACTAGTGGTGAATGGGCGGTTTTAAATAGACGAACGGTAAAATCATAACTTACCATCACTTGCCTGCTATTTGGCTTTGGCTTGCAATAAATAGCGCATCCAACCTTCTTTTGTATCAATCTGAGAGATACCACGCATCAGCACGGTTTGATCCGCTCGATAAGTGACATAATCAAAATGCTCAACTGGCAAAGGCTCCTTGGCGGCTGGTTTCATATGACGCATCCAATCGCCTACCAACGCTTTTTTCTGTTCGGTTTGCTGATGTGCCGTTGCATATCCCGATAGCAATACGGCGACAAGACTACCCAATATTAATTTTCTCATGAGATATTTCTTTTACTGACAGTAGAGATAACATTCATCAATACAAAGTAGGGAAAATTTTTTTAATCCGGAATATGTAAAAGGCGGCAGTTACATAAATCATCACTCTCAAATTCGGATATTTCACCTGCAATCTTATTCGGAATGGGGAATAAACGCACAGTTAGCGGTTTATTTAAGCGAAATGCCATCGTTCCCGTATCACGCATAATAGCTGCGATGCTTTCAGCCTTAGCATTTCCCGCCACAGGAACCGTATCTAAACCGATACCACATACGGCGCTATAAGTTAGTAAAGCGCGAATATCAAAATAGTGTTTTTGTGTCCCTTCGGCTAAACCTAAATCTTCTGTCACCGCCAACATTAATCCAGAAAATCCAACCAATGGTACACGCTGGATTGATTTAAAGACTTTTGTCAGTAAAGCAGAAACCTCTACTGAACCAGCCGCACCAAAATAGGGCAATCCCATTAATTCATACACTTTTGTCATGGATGAACAATTTTTAGATGGTGCCGCCGAACTATCAATGCCTGCAAATTCAAATTCACCTGATAATTTGACCGCACTTAACATCTCTAATACTTGATCTACATGATATTGCAACGCTTGCGACATCGCTTGATAACAATCCGCATAAAATTGATTATGAGGTGATTTGGGTACAGATTTTAATACTTCGACTAATAAATCAGGCGTTTCTAAACCAATGACAAAACTATTTGGTAAATGACTTAGATGATAACCGGCGGGGAAATAAGGAATAAATGGCTTGCAGTTAAAATTCACAGTAAAATTAAAGTTACCTTCGCCACGTGGTGTGATATTTGCAATCCGTTGTACCGCATAAACAGATTGCTCAATAAGTTCATTATCTAACACGCCATTTTCATCTAATGGCACATTAACACAGGCATTACACAAGTCACCATAAGCTGCGATTAACTCTGGCAATAACGCTATTTCCTCTTTATTTCTCGCCGCGCCTATTGCAAATCGAAGACGAATTCCACTTTCATTAAATTTATTCAGTAACTCCGTTAAATACTGCAAATCTGCTTTTGCCGTCTGCAAATTGGTTAAATCCAAATATTCACCAAAGGGATTGGTAATCACTCGAATCGATTGCAAGGTATAACCTGCTTTCTGCACAGCTGGCAATAACAAATCCACATCACGTTTGACTGAATAAAGGGCGTCTTCCCATTGCGTTTTATTTTTATGTAACGTTAGAAAAAAACTTATGGTACGAAAACGACATAATTCTTTATTTTTATAATCCATTCGATCCCTTAACATTAAATGTAGTTATTTTTTCTGCTCACGAGCCACAGCGCGATAGCCGATATCACGGCGATAAAAACGACCGTTCCATTGAATTTGTTCAGCCAGTTTCAGCGCTTTCTGTTGTGCCTCAAATACGCTTTCTCCTAATGCCGTAGCACAAAGCACGCGGCCGCCGTTGGTGACTAACTTGCCCGCTTTCGCTTCTACGCCCGCCAAAAAAACTTTCTCATTTTCGACCGCACTTTGAGGCAAACCGCTGATTTCATCGCCTTTGCGATAATCGCCCGGATAGCCTTCTGCTGCCAATACGATACCTAAAGAAGCTTTCGGATTCCATTGGGATTTCACTTCGTCTAATTTGCCATCACAGGCTTTAAGACAAAGCTCCACCAAATCCGATTCCAAACGTAACATAATCGGTTGGGTTTCCGGATCACCAAAGCGGCAGTTAAATTCGATCACTTTCGGCTGGCCATTCGGCATGATCATCAAACCCGCATACAAGAAACCGGTGTAAATATTGCCCTCTGCCGCCATGCCGTTGACCGTTGGATAGATCACTTCACGCATCACGCGATTATGAATTTCAGGTGTCACCACAGGCGCAGGAGAATAAGCCCCCATGCCTCCGGTATTCAAACCGGTGTCTTTCTCACCCACACGTTTGTGGTCTTGACTGGTCGCCATAGGCTCGACATTTTTGCCGTCCACCATGACGATAAAACTCGCTTCTTCGCCATCTAAAAATTCTTCAATGACCACTCGACTGCCGGCTTCACCAAAGGCATTGCCGGAAAGCATATCACGCACTGCGTTTTCGGCTTCCTGCAACGTCATAGCCACAATCACGCCTTTGCCTGCCGCCAAGCCATCTGCTTTTACGACAATTGGCGCACCTTTTTCACGCAAGTAAGCCAATGCCGGTTCGACTTCAGTGAAGTTTTGATATTCTGCCGTTGGGATTTTATGACGCGCTAAGAAATCTTTGGTAAAAGCTTTTGAACCTTCTAATTGCGCCGCCGCTTGCGTTGGTCCGAAAATTTTTAAACCCGCTGCACGAAACGCATCCACCACGCCAATCACAAGTGGCGCTTCAGGCCCCACGATCGTTAAACCTACGTGGTTATCTTGGGCAAATTTAACCAATGCAGGAATATCCGTTGCGGCGATATTCACGTTTTCGACCTTTTGTTCTAACGCTGTCCCTGAATTGCCTGGTGCAACGAAAATTTTATTCGCTAATGGAGATTGCGCCACTTTCCAAGCGAGGGCATGTTCACGACCGCCGTTTCCGATGATGAGGATGTTCATAATGCTCCTTGTATCTTTTTGAATTTAATCCCCTCTTTAGCAAAGAGGGGTAAGGGAGATTTGGCAGAAGTTATTTCAACCTCATAGTACATTTAGCATCGTTTAAATCTCCCTCTCGCCCCCTCTTTACGAAAGAGGGAGGATAAGTAAGTCGCTCATTGAGCGAAGTTGCTGCATAAATTAATGTCTAAAATGACGCATTCCAGTTAATACCATCACCATATTATGTTCATCTGCCGCATCAATCACTTCCTGATCACGCATTGAGCCGCCCGGATGAATCACACATTGAATGCCTACTTTCGCCGCCGCATCAATGCCATCACGGAATGGGAAGAAAGCATCAGATGCCATTACACAACCTGCCACGGTCAAGCCTTCATCCTGTGCTTTGATACCTGCAATTTTGGCCGAATACACGCGGCTCATTTGGCCTGCGCCAATACCAATAGTTTGGTTATCTTTGGCGTAAACAATGGCATTCGATTTCACAAATTTCGCCACTTTCCAGCAGAACAATAAGTCTTTTAATTCTTGTTCAGTTGGTTGACGTTTGCTGACCACTTTTAAATCATCCAAGCCAACTATGCCTAAATCCGCATCTTGCACCAACAAGCCACCGTTCACACGTTTGAAATCTAAACGTTGGGTACGTGCTTGCCATTCTCCACATTCAAGTAAACGGACATTTTTCTTACGTTTCACCACTTCAACAGCTTCTGCAGACACTTTTGGTGCGATAATCACTTCCACAAATTGACGTTCTACAATTTCATTTGCTGTTTTTTCGTCTAATTCACGGTTAAAAGCAATGATGCCTCCAAAGGCTGAGGTTGGGTCTGTTTGATAGGCGCGGTTATAGGCGTCTAAAATATCTTTACCTAAAGCCACACCACATGGATTAGCATGTTTCACAATCACACAAGCTGGCTCATCAAATTCTTTCACGCATTCAAGCGCTGCATCGGTGTCTGCAATATTATTGTAAGACAAGGCTTTACCTTGGAGTTGGTTAGCCGTAGCCACGCTCGCCTCTTTCACATTCAAATCAACATAGAAGGCAGCATTTTGATGGGCATTTTCACCGTAACGCATGGTTTGTTTACGCACAAAGTTAAGGTTTAAAGTCCGTGGGAATTGACCGCTCTTCGCCTCCGCATCTTCTTCAGAAGCAACATGATAAGGTTTCACCAACTGACCGAAATAGTTGGCGATCATGGAATCGTATTGCGCGGTGTGTTCAAATGCTTTGATGGCAAGATCAAAACGGGTTTCAATCGTTAGGCTGTTTTGGTGTTTATCCATTTCCGCAAGAATAGCGTTGAAATCATGATTATTCACCACGATCGCTACATCTTTATGGTTTTTCGCAGCAGAGCGCACCATGGTTGGGCCACCGATATCAATATTTTCTACTGCATCTTCTAACGTGCAATTTGGCTTAGCTACGGTTGCGGCAAAAGGATATAAATTCACCACTACCATATCAATGCCTTCAATGCCGTGTTGCTGCATGATGGCATCATCTGTACCACGACGACCTAAAATCCCACCATGCACTTTTGGGTGTAAGGTTTTCACACGACCGTCCATCATTTCTGGGAATCCCGTATAATCAGACACTTCAGTCACTGGCAAACCATGCTGCTCCAACAATTTTGCGGTACCGCCTGTGGAAAGTAGTTTTACACCACGCTGTACTAAGCCTTGAGCAAATTCTACGATACCGGTTTTATCAGAAACACTCAGTAAAGCCTGACGAATTGGACGATCTGTCATTACATTTTCCTTCATTAAACAGTTAAAAATAAGCGGAGTGAATTATAGCGCAAACGTTTGCGTAAATATAGAAAGATTTTACTGATCATAAAATGAGAATATGTAATAAAGAAAAATGCCATTTGATTTTTTCAAATGGCATTGTTTTTAGTTAAATAGCCGTCTTTGTTTACGACTTTTTTGTATTTGAGAAATAAATAATATTGTGAGTATTGTAATGTATACAACAAAAATAAATACGAGCCACTGAACCATGGTTAAATTTAAGAATGACCATTGGCTTTCATTACAAGAGCCTGTAGGATTAAAAATAGCAGGGAACCATTGATGAAATGGTAAGGTTTCTGGAAAGTTAGGGATAAACTCACATTGTTTCCAGGGGGCTGGATTCATTTGTAGATCCAAATGGCGCAGTGATACCAAAAGGCCTTTAATACTACTAAATAATCCGAGTATCAATGCGATTAATCTCACAATAAATGACTTTGGTGCGAAAAGACCAATAATGCCCGCAATAAATAATCCAATTATCGCTAAACGTTCATATACGCAAAGCACACAAGGCTGTAACCTCATTCCATATTGGAAATAGAGTGCGGTAGATTCCAAGGCTAAACTTGATAAAGCTAGCAAAAACCATGCGGAGCGTTTTTCAGAAAATTGTTTTAATAATGTGAGCATTCTGTCTCCTTAAATCGGCAAAATTAAACCTAAGCTTGCCAACCAATCTGTAGTTGCAGGTAAAATAAATTCGATAGCAAATAAACCTACAAGCGACATAACAACAGTATAAGGCAAAGCCATATAAACCATTCTTCCGTAAGAAAGGCGAATTAATGGGGCAAGGGATGAAGTCAATAAGAACAAGAATGCAGCTTGTCCATTTGGTGTTGCGACTGATGGTAAGTTTGTTCCAGTATTGATTGCCACAGAAAGCAATTCAAATTGATGAGGTAAAATTACGCCATTCGCTAATGCAGATTTTGCTTCGTTAATATAAACCGTTGCGACAAATACGTTATCAGAGATAGAAGATAGCAATCCATTAAAGATATAGAAGAGAGCAAGCTGAGTATTTTCTTCAGAAGCAAGTACAAAATGAATAATAGGTGCGAATAGTTTTTGATCAATAATTACAGCAACCACAGAAAAGAAGACAACAAGTAGGGCTGTAAAGGGCAAGGATTCTTGGAATGCTTTACCGATAGTGTGTTCATCAGTCACACCAGTGAATGCTGTGGCAAAAATGATGATACTTAAACCAATTAAACCTACCGCCGCGAGATGGAACGCCAATCCAAGAATTAACCAAATTGCGATTAACGCTTGGACGCCTAATTTAATTTTGTCTTGTTTAGACATTTTCTCTGAATTAGTGCGGTCTAAATCTGACAAAATTTTCCATACATCTTCAGGTAATTTTTCACCATAACCGAATAATTTGAATTTTTCGACTAAGAAGCAAGTTAGCAATCCGCAGATAAATACTGGAACAGTAACTGGAGCCATGCGGAAGAAAAATTCGATGAAGTTCCATTTGGCTTGTTCAGCAATGATTAAGTTTTGTGGTTCACCCACCATTGTCATTACGCCACCAAGTGCGGTTCCGACACCAGCATGCATCATCAAACTACGTAAGAACGAACGGAATTTTTCTAAGGTTTCGTGGTGTTGTGTCGCGATTTTTCCATCATCAGCAATATCAACGGCATCAATTAAATTATTGCCTGATGCGACTTTGTGGTAAACGCCATAGAATCCCATTGCTACGCTGATAATTACGGCAACAACCGTTAATGCATCAAGGAAGGCTGATAGGAAGGCAGCGCTAAAACAGAAAGCTAAAGAAAGCGCGATTTTTGAACGAATTTTGACAAGTAATTTCGTGAATACGTAAAGAAGCAGTTGTTTCATGAAGAAAATTCCTGCTACCATGAACATTAATAGCAATACCACTTCAAAGTTTGCCATAATTTCCGTTTTTACGTGTTCTACATTAGTCATCCCTATAATAATAGCTTCAATAGCTAATAAACCACCGGGTTGAAGGGGGTAGCATTTCAATGCCATGCCTAACGTGAAAATAAATTCAGCGACTAATAGCCAGCCCGCTAGGAAAGGGCTGATGAAAAAGAAAATAATCGGATTAATAATGAGAAAAGCAACAATGGCAAGTTTATACCAATCCGGACTTGAACCAAGAAAGTTTTTCATAAAAGCTTGAATGTTTGTCATAGGGGACTCCATTATTTTTTATCATGCTGACATTGTAATATATCCGTCTTTAAAGGATAATAAAAACTAGCTATTTTTTCATAAAATTGCATCTTTTTTTATTTTTATCTGATTTTTAAGTGTAATGCAAAACGATAATGACATTTTAAAAGCGCAAAGTCCTGCGGCTTTGGCTGAAGAGTATATTGTAAAAAGTATTTGGCAGGATATTTTTCCCGCAGGGAGTAATTTGCCTTCAGAACGAGATCTTGCTGATAAAATAGGGGTAACTCGTACAACATTACGTGAAGTGTTGCAACGTTTGGCGAGAGATGGCTGGTTAACAATTCAGCATGGTAAACCGACGAAAGTGAATAATATTTGGGATACGGCCGGACCAAATATTATCGAGACATTGATTAGTTTGGATATGCGTTCAGCACCAATGATTATTGATAATATGCTATCTTTACGTAGTAAAATGTCTGAATTTTATATTTATGAGGCTGTTAAAAATTCTCCTGCGCAATCTGCCGCACTTTTTGCATCACTAGAGCAATTGGAGAATACTGCTAAAGATTACACGGAATTTGACTATACTTTGTTTCGTCAATTTACTGTGGTAGCTAATAAGCCTTTTTATCGATTAGTATTCAATAGTTTAAAGGGCGTTTATCAACGAATTGGTTTACTCTTCTTTAAAGAGGAAAAGCACAGAGAACTTACTAAACAATTCTACTTAGAAATGCAGCAAATTTGTCAGGTAGGTAACGCTGATGCTGTGGTAGATTGTATTCGTAAACATAATATTCGCTCTATCACTTACTGGCATGCTATTTTAGAGCGGTTACCTCAAAATCTATCTGATTAATCTATAGGGAATGAGGGGCTTAAAATAGCCCACGTGTAAATTTATTTATTTTTCATGTGAAAGATATTATTCCCGTCTCCTATTAACATTTTAGAATACTATGCGCATACCTAGAATCTATCACCCTGAATCACTAGAATATCAAACGCAATGTCAACTTTCTGAAGATGCTACCAATCATGTAGGTCGTGTATTGAGAATGGTAGAAGGTGAGCAACTTGAACTTTTTGATGGTTCAAACCATATTTATCCGGCAATAATCACAGAATCCAATAAGAAATCGGTAAAAGTTAATATCTTAGGGAGAGAACTTTCTAATAAAGAATCCAATTTAAAGATCCATTTAGGTCAAGTTATTTCACGAGGTGAACGGATGGAATTCACCATTCAAAAATCTGTGGAATTGGGAGTAAATGTGATTACGCCACTGTGGTCTGAACGTTGTGGCGTGAAGTTAGATGGCGAACGGATGGATAAAAAAATTCAACAGTGGCAAAAAATTATCATTGCGGCTTGTGAACAATGTGGTCGTAATGTGGTGCCAGAAATTCGTCCTTTAATGAAATTACAGGATTGGTGTGCAGAAGATGATGGAGCGCTTAAGTTAAATTTACACCCTAGAGCACAACATAGTATAAAAACGTTACCAATGATTCCAAAAGATGGGGTACGTTTGTTAATTGGTTCAGAAGGCGGGTTGTCAGAACAGGAAATAGTGCAAACACAACAGAAAGGTTTTACTGAAATTTTATTAGGAAAGCGTGTATTACGTACCGAGACTGCTTCACTAGCAGCGATCAGTGCATTACAAATTTATTTTGGAGATTTAGGAGAATGATGGAACTGCAAGGGAAGTTTCTCATCGCAATGCCTCATCTAGACGATTATTTTAACCGAACTGTGGTGTTTATGTGTGAACATAACGAACAAGGTTCTATGGGATTAGTAATCAATCAGCCCACGGATTTAAGTATTGCAGAACTTTATTTAAAGCTTAATTTTATGATGAAAAATGACCGCACTTTTGGTAATGAAATGGTCGTTGCTGGCGGTCCGATACATTCAGAACGTGGTTTTATTTTACATAAAAATACACTTAATCATTTTCAACATACTTATAAGGTTACTGATACACTTTCTATGACAACATCTGCTGATGTTGTAGAAACCCTTGGGTCTACATTCGCTCCAGAAAAATATTTAGTTGCGCTAGGATGTGCAAGTTGGTCTGCAGGACAGTTAGAAAAAGAAATTATTGATAATACCTGGTTAGTTGCACCAGCTAGTGAACAAATTTTGTTTGATACACCTTATGAAGAACGCTATATAGTGGCTAATCAATCTCTTGGTATTCATCCTCATAATTTTGTGATGGCTCAAGTGGGGCATAGTTAATGGGGATTACTGTACTTGCCTTTGATTTTGGTACAAAAAGTATTGGTTGCGCGGTTGGACAAAGTATAACTGGAACGGCTCAAGCACTTCCGGCATTTAAAGCACAGGATGGGATCCCTAATTGGAGCGCTATTGAAAACTGCCTAAAGGAATGGAAGCCTGATGTACTTGTTGTTGGTTTGCCACTTAATATGGATGGAACCATTCAAGACTTAACACTACGAGCGAAAAAATTTGCTAACCGGTTGCATGGGCGTTTTGGTATTACTGTTGAGTTACAAGATGAACGTCTTACAACAATGGAAGCGCGTAGTGAGATATTTGAACGTGGTGGTTTCAGATCACTTAAAAAGGACAAGGTCGATGGTATTTCTGCTTGCTTGATTTTAGAAAGTTGGTTTGAGGGTTATTCGGCTAGGTAAAGGCTATCATTTATCTTAAGAAATGAATAATAGCCTTTGACATTATTCTATATTACCGCAAAATCGATATCCTTCTCCATGCACTGTCATGATGATTTCATCGGTATTTGAATATTCCTCAAAATGTTTCCGAATTCGGCGAATTGTAACATCTACAGTACGATCTTGTGGTTTAAATGCTCTACCTGTCATTTTACGCAGAAGTTCTTCTCGAGTTAGCAACTTACCTGGGTTTTCACAGAAATAAAGCATTGCGCGAAATTCACTGCGTGGCAATTTTAGTTCTTGGTTTTCTGGGGTAATGAGATTATGGCTATTTAAATCTAATACCCAACCATTGAAGCGATAAAATTCTTTTCCCGATGTATTTTCCTTTTCTTGGTGAGGCAGAGTACGGTGTAGTAAGTTACGAGCCCTAATAGTAAGTTCGCGGGGATTAAATGGTTTGGTTAAGTAATCGTCCGCACCTATTTCTAATCCTAAAATTTTATCAACTTCATTATCTCGTCCCGTTAAAAATATAAGTGGTAAATTAATATTTTCACGCAATTCACGGGCAAGTAATAAACCATTTTTTCCAGGTAAGTTAATATCCATTACCACAAGATTAATCGTGTAGTGTGCAAGAATATGATGCATTTCTGCGCCATCTTGAGCCTCAAGAACATCATACCCTTCAGCTTCAAAAATCCCTTTAAGCGTATTACGGGTCACGATTTCATCTTCAACAATGAGAATTTTTGGGGTAGCCATTTTCCATCCTTATACTTATTTTGGCGTATGCTATCGTGGTTATCATTCTAACGATGTAACATTGTTGTAACAACAGAAAAATGCTCTGATTTTTTCATTAGGTTTTGTTTTTGTGATCTACATCATAGTTTTATGCTTTCAAATTTCTTTATGTTAAAATTTTAGGCAAGTTTCTCCTTTTCTAGTTTATTTTATGAAAAAATTTATCCTTTTTTTTATATTTATTTTTACCACATTTGTAGCTAATGCAGGATTGTTTGATAAAAAACAATCATTTTTAAATGTAGATGATGCATTTGCATTTTCTGCTACATTATCTCCAGATAAAACTCAACTCCAGATTCATTGGGATATCGTGAAAGGATATTATCTTTATCAAGATAAAATCAGTGGTAGATTTGTTGATAAATCAAAATTGTTGGTAGCTCGTTTTCTACAACAATCAGAACGACATCAGGATCCTTATTTTGGTGAAGTGAGTGTCTTTACCCAACCCATAGATGGCACTTTTATCGGTGATTTTTCCCATGCTGATGATAAAGTGGAAATATCTTATCAAGGTTGTACAGAAGGTTTTTGTTATCCACCAGAAAGTAAAGTTTTACGGCTTGGTGATCTTGTTATTTCTAATGTTAAAGCTATAGAAAATAATACGGAAGAACCAGTGCTTTTATCAGAGCAAGATCGTTTGGCTGATAGCTTATTTCATAGCAAATGGGCAATTTGGGGCTTCTTTTTATTAGGCGTAGGGCTTGCTTTTACACCTTGTGTGTTGCCTATGTTGCCTTTACTTTCAGCAATTGTTATTGGTCAACAACAAAGAAGTATGTCGCGAGCATTTATTTTAACATTCCTTTATGTACAAGGGATGGCGTTGACTTATACTTTATTAGGTCTTGCTGTTGCAGCAATTGGCTTACCGTTCCAAATTGCCTTACAACATCCTTATGTCATGGTAGGGCTTTCTATTTTGTTTGTTGTACTTGCCCTTTCTATGTTTGGGATGTTTACCCTTCAATTGCCGAATAGTTTACAAAATAAACTTAATACATGGAGTCAGAAACAAACGTCAGGGGCTTTTGGTGGCGCCTTCGCTATGGGGATGATAGCCGGCCTTGTTGCTTCACCTTGTACTTCAGCCCCGCTTTCAGGTGCTTTACTTTATGTGGCGCAAAGTGGTGATTTATTCACAGGTGCGGCAACCCTTTATTTGCTCGCTCTTGGTATGGGCGTGCCGCTAATGTTAATCACATTATTTGGTAATAAAATTTTGCCAAAATCAGGTGAGTGGATGAACACAGTGAAACAAACATTCGGCTTTGTTATGTTAGCATTACCTGTGTTTTTGCTTTCTCGTATTTTGCCTGAAGTATGGGAGCCACGCTTATGGGCTGGATTAGCGACAGCATTCTTTATTTGGTTTGCGTTGCAGATGCCTAAGAGCGGTTTTGGCTATGCCATTAAAATTATTAGTTTTGCGTTGGCTATGGTTTCCGTACAACCTCTGCAAAATTGGATTTGGCAAGCTCAGAACACAACACAAAGTGCGGTAGAAAATAAGCCTGTTTCTCAGGTTAAATTTAAGCAAATTAAAAATATTGAAGAACTTGACCGCACTTTAGCGGAAAATCCCTATTCAATCGCGATGTTGGATTTATACGCGGATTGGTGTGTTGCTTGTAAAGAATTTGAAAAGTTGACTTTTTCAGATCCAAAAGTGCAACAGCAATTTCAAAATATCTTATTGTTACAAGTCAATATGACAAAGAATAGTCCGGAAAATAAAGCATTAATGGAACGCTTTAATGTGATGGGATTACCCACAATTTTATTTTTTGATAAGCAAAATAATGAGATTCAAGGAAGTAGAGTAACGGGCTTTATGGATGCTGATTCTTTTTCTAATTGGATTGAAAAGCTACTTTAGTTATTTTTAACTTTTGGTAAAAAGTATTTTTCAATTTTAATTATTGTTTAACTATCCGTTAAATATTAATATGGCGCCGTTCTAATTTATCTTTAAACAAAAGGAAAGCAAATGAACAATCTTGAAAAATATCGCCCTTATGTATTAGCTCTATTACGTATCACTGCTGCTTACATGTTTATCTTACATGGCACAGCAAAATTTTGGGAGTTTCCAATTTCTATGACGGGTGGAAATGGTCCAGTCGGCGACTCAATGATGATTGTAGGTGGCGTGATTGAAATTGTCGGCTCAATCTTATTAATTTTAGGATTATTTACGCGCCCAGCTGCGTTTGTTTTATCTGGTCAAATGGCTTTTGCGTATTTCTTTATGCATGTGGCTGGAAAAGGGAATTTATTATTCCCAATTGCAAATGGCGGTGAGCTCGCGTTACTTTATTCTGTTATATTTTTGTACTTTGTTTTTTCTGGTGCGGGCGCTTTATCATTAGATAACAGACTTTATAGAAAGTAGTTTAGTTTTATAATTTTAATCCTTATTTTGCCCACATAAAGTGGGCTTTTTTTAATAAAGCACCTAGATATGTATCTAGGTGCTTTGTTGTTAGAGATAATATAAATATGTCAATAGGTATAGATTTCTGAATCAACAAAGAAATAGGCTATTTCACGTTTAGCACTTTCTAGGCTATCAGAACCGTGAACTGAATTTTCGCGTTGACTTAGTGCAAACTCTTTACGAATTGTACCTTCTTCTGCTGTTTCTGGATTCGTATTGCCAATTAAAGTGCGGTAATCTTTAATTGCATTTTCTTTTTCTAATACAGAAACTAAAATTGGTGCTGATATCATATAATTAATAAGTGGTTCAAAAAATACTTTCCCTTGATGTTCAGCATAGAAACCTTCAGCTTGCTCACGCGTTAAATGTATCATCTTTGTGGCAATAATCTTAAAACCAGCCTGTTCGAAACGTGCCAAAATAGCACCCATAAGATGGCGATTAACTGCATCAGGTTTAATAATAGAAAGTGTTCTTTCCGTCATAAATAGATCCTTATTCTTCTGATTTTAACAATAATAAATTTGCAAGTGTTTGTATACCAATACCTGTAGCTCCCACACCCCATAAATCGCTACCTGATTTACGATAAGTTGCTGCACAATCAATGTGTAACCAGTTCTTCTGATAATTTTTTATAAAATAAGAGAGAAACGCTGTTGCTGTGCTTGCACCTGCCCCAACCGGGACACTACCAATATTAGCAATGTCTGCAAATGATGAGCTGATTTGTGAACGATGGAAATCTTCAAACGGTAAACGCCAGAAGGGTTCATTTTCATCTTGAGCAGACTGGAATAGCTCTGCTACTAAGTTTTCATCCATTGAAAGTGCTGCATGATAATCATTACCTAATGCAACTTTTGCCGCTCCAGTTAATGTTGCACAGTCAATAATAAATTTGGGGTGCTGATTATCAGCTTCAATTAACCCATCCGCTAGGACAAGACGGCCTTCAGCATCTGTATTTAATACTTCAGCGGTAATGCCATTTCTATAAGTGATAATATCTCCCAATTTAAAGGCATGACTACTCACTAGGTTTTCTGCACAACATAAGTAAAGTTTTACACGTTGATTTAACCCTCGTGTAATTGCTAATCCTAAAGCACCAGTTAATAATGCTGCTCCCCCCATGTCGGTACGCATAGTACTCATTCCATCACTTGGCTTTAGGCTGTAACCACCACTGTCAAAAGTAATCCCTTTCCCAACTAAACAGGCTAATATTGGCGCATTAGGATCATTTGTTGGGTTAAAATCAAGTTGTAACATAGCTGGTGGATTTGCTGACCCCTTACCAACCGTCCAGATACCATGATATCCTTGTTGTTTAAGTTCTTCTCCTGAAACGATCTGGAAACTTACCGCACTTTTTTTATTATAAATATCTGATTGATTTAAGATAAATTCGGCTGCATGCTCGGCCAATTTTACAGGCGTTAAGTTTTGTGCCGGTTCATTAATGATTTCACGTACAAAATCACTGCATTCAATACGTGCTAATAGTTCATCTTGTGGTTCGTCATCAAGATGAGGAAATTCAATTGAATAATCTTGTTTAGCAGTATAAAAGCCTTGGTAAAATGCCCAGCAAGATTCTAATGCCCAATTATCACCTAAAAGCTCAACTTCTTGAATGCCTATGTTACGTAACTTCCGTGCAGCGCGTTGTATTAAAGTACGGTCTGTTTTTTCATTGTTTTGTAAATGAATAGTCGCTTGTTTATCGTTAAAACTGAGAATTGTTTTTTCCCCCCAAACAGCATTAGCTTGTTGGTATGAAAGTATAATTTCCACTTTGTCCTCCAGATAAAAGAAAATGAGGGGGAACACTATACCAGTTTTATTCTTGATTTCATAAAGTAATAGTCTGATTTTAGGAGTATTTATGGATAAATTTAGGTAAAATGACTTATCTTAGTAATTAGGTTGACGTTGCGATGACTTCATTTTTTCATAAAAAATATATTACTTTTTGTATTAATGTATTTGTTGGGCTATTTTTTACAACGGTTTTGATATTCAAGAAGGGATATAGCTATGTTCCCATAACTTTAGGTGCTGTTAGTGTTATTTATGTTATTATTTATTTTATAAAATCAAAGATACATGATGAATTATCTAAAATAGATAAAATTTTCATATTTTCCTTATTATATTATTTTATTAGTTTTTTACTTTCTGTTTTTATTAATCAGGATAGTTTTAGAGAAATTGACAACCCAAGTCGAGTTTTATTATTCATTCCTTTATTCATTTTATTTCGACATTTCCCATTAAAGATTGATACGATCTTGTATGCTATTCCGACGGGGGCAATTATAACAGGGGGCGTGGCATTATTTCAGAAATTTTATTTGGGATATGATAAACCTTTTCCTGAAATTATGCATATTCAGGTTGGGGATATAGCCATTTCATTAGCGACATTTAGTTTAGTGATCACGATACATTTTTTTATAAAACAATATTATAAATCTGTATTAATAGGATTGGCTGGAGTTATCCTTGCAATGAGTACAAGCGCATTATCTGGTGCTCGTGGTGGCTGGGTAGGATTTCCAATTATACTGATTATTCTTTTATTACTATATCGCCAATTTCTTAGTAAGAAACTGATAATAACTTTTTTTGCTATTATGGGTGGATCTTTTATTCTTCTTGTAATGAACCCTAAATTTAATATGACGCAGCGTTATTACGCTGCTGAGTCTGATATTAAGTTATATCTAGAAAAAAATGATAAAAGTACATCATTAGGGGCTAGATTTGACATGTGGGAGAATGCATTTGTAGCTATTAAAGAATCGCCTATCTTTGGTCATGGGCGCAGAGGCTATGAACTATTCAGAAATAAACAGATAGAATCAGGTAGTATGGCGAAAACGACCTTGCAGTTTAATAGCTTGCATAATCAATTTTTAGAATCTTGGGTTAAACGGGGATTATTAGGTTTTATAGGATTGATAGTTATATTATTTGTACCTTTTATTTATTTTATGAAAAATTGTAAACAACAAAATTTAGAAATAAAATGTGTCGCAATTTTAGGTATTATGCATCTATTATCCCATTTATTCTATTTTATGAGCCAATCATTTCTTGCGCATAATTCGGGATCGTTATTTTATTTCTTCGTTTGTATTATTTTTTATAGTTTAATTAGATCTTCTCGTTCTTCTTCCTATTAAAAAGAGAAAGAGTTAAAAATAGAAAGTCAGTTCCATGATTAAGAACGCTACTTTTTTATTAATTTACTGGAAATTCTTCAATGACAACAGGAAGTTGTAAGATTTTGCCTAATCGTAGAATGGTGACGAGAACTTTTGAATTAGGTTTTGTATTTGCGATAATTTGCATCATTTCTCGGGCTGAAATGCCTTCTTGATTATTTAATTTCAAAATGACATCACCTAATTGAATTCCTGCTTTTGCTGCTGGGCTATTCGGGCTTACTCCAGTGATGACTATGCCTTCTTCACTACTTGAACTGATGTCGCTTTGCACACCAAAATAACCTCGGATAACACGCCCATCTCGAATGATTTTCTGTAAAACATCATTTGCAATATCCATTGGAATGGCAAAATTTAGTCCTTCTGCTATTTCATTAGCGGTTTTCCCAATACTAAGGGTGCTGATTCCAACCAATTCCCCTGCAGAATTAATTAATGCACCACCTGAGTTGCCTCGGTTAATTGAAGCATCGGTTTGGATGAAGTTTTGTCTGCCAACAGAATCACCTACGGCATTACGTCCCACTGCGCTAATAATACCTTGAGACACGCTTTGCCCTAAGTTATAGGGATTACCGATTGCTAATACCACATCACCAACGTGAGCTTGACGAGCTGAATTTTGTGGAATGGTTGAAAGATTATTTGCACGAATTTTTAGAACAGCGAGATCGGTGAGATTATCTGAACCAACAAGACTAGCTTCAAAAATATTTCCGTTTTGCAATGCTACTACAATTTGATCCGCATTTTGGATAACGTGTTTATTCGTCAGAATATAGCCATCTTTACTCATAATTACGCCAGAACCTAAGTTATTTACTTGTAGCTGATCATTATCATTAATGCTGGCGGAAGAAAAAGAGCGGTTATAAACATTCACTACTGCTGGAGAGGCAATACGCACCGCATTTTTGAACGATACAATATCGTCTGAAGTGAAGATATTGCTGTTATTCAGTCTTGGAACAGCAAACAAAATCACGCCCGCAGCAGCCAAGCCCCAAAGTGCGGAATGGAAAAGTTTTTTAAGCATTTAGATTCCTTTCGGTGTGTAAGTTAATTTTATATCGTCACCGATTTGTTCTAATTCATTGAGTTGCCATAATGGTGCATCAGCAAGTTTAGTTAAATTCGGTAATTGGCATAGACCACGAGCATTGTCGCCAAGTAATTTGGGCGCAACGTAAATAATCAATTCATCTACTAATTTCGCATCAATTAAACTACCCGCTAAATTTGCTCCAGCTTCTACCCAAAGGGTATTTATTTGGCGTCTTCCCAGTTCTCGCATTAATTCTTTTAGTAAATTTTCTTTTGGAAGAATAATTTGTTCGCAGAAATCAGGAAAGCCTGCTAAATCTCGCGGTTCATTAGAAACTAACCAAACGGGAGAATGCGTTAAAAAAAGTTTATGAGTCGGCTGAATGCGATGTTGTGAATCTAAAATGACTCGTACAGGCTGGCGAAGATCTTCTTTTTTATATTTTGTTTTAAGATTTTCAGGAAATTCGTCCCAGCGTACATTAAGGCTTGGATCATCTGCAATTACTGTCGCAGAAGTAGATAAAAGTGCGGATGATTTTGCACGCATTTTTTGTACGTCAGAACGAGCATCAGGGCCCGTAATCCATTTACTTTCTCCACTTGCCATTGCTGTTCGTCCATCTAAACTCATTGCAAGTTTGAGTTGAACAAAAGGCATACCTTGACGCATTCGTTTTAAAAAGCCTTTATTTATTTTTTCCGCTTGATCGTTTAATAAATTCACCGCACTTTCGATGCCTGCATCAGATAACATTTTCAAACCTTTCCCTGCGACTTGAGGATTCGGATCTTGCATAGCTGCAATGACTTTCACTACGCCAGCCTCGATTAATCCTAATGCACAAGGCGGAGTGCGACCATAATGAGAGCAGGGCTCTAAGGTGACGTAAGCGGTTGCTCCTTTGGCATTTTCGCCAGCTTGGGCTAAGGCAACGCGTTCAGCATGAGGTTGCCCCGCTTTAAAATGAAAGCCTTCCCCCACAATTTCACCATTTTTTACCAATACGCATCCTACCGATGGGTTCGGTGTAGTGGTATATTGACCTTTGGCGGCTAAATCCAAGGCGCGTTGCATAAATTTGCGATCTTGTGCAGAAAATTCGCTCATGGTTAATCCTTTAAGCTCTCAATTTCTTTGGTGAATTGATTAATATTATCGAAACTCAAATAGACCGATGCAAAACGAATATAAGCCACTTTATCGAGTTTTTTTAACTCATTCATCGCGAGTTTTCCAACCAGTTTACTTGGTACTTCACGTTCACCCGTCGCGCGTAATTGAAAAATTATATGGTTAATTGCTTGTTCAACATCATCCGCACTTACAGGGCGTTTTTCTAAGGCGTGCTGAATACCACTGCGTAATTTATCTTCATTGAACGGTTCTCGAGTGCCGTCAGTTTTAATAATTTTTGGTACGATTAATTCGGCTGTTTCAAAGGTGGTAAAACGCTCATGACAATGACCGCACTCACGACGGCGACGAACCTGATAGCCATCCGATACCAAACGGCTATCAATTACCTTGGTTTCTTCTGTAAAACAAAATGGACAGCGCATAGACAATTCTCCGTAAAAAGGGCAGTTATCTTAGCAAAAAATCGGTTCTTTGACGATTAGCTTTATGCTTTTCTTGTCTTCTTTTATACGAATAATAAGCCAAACCAATCTTTTGTTTGTTTTAATAATTTTTCAATATTTTCAGTGTGTTCAAATCTTGAGGTCTGCGCCAATATGCGTGACCAGTATGGATCTACTTGAGCGCCGTAGCTGTCTTCGCCCAGTTCCTGAAGTTTTGTAGAAATGTTGTCAAAATCTACCGCACTTTCATCGTCCACAATAAAATGATTAATATTTCTTATCGTTGGCACCAATTGGATTTCTATTTGGCTTTGTAAATAATCTTTTACGTAAGTTTCTAATTGAGCGAGAGCGGCTTTGCGCCCAATAGGCGGTAATTCGATAACTTGATCTTGAGTAATTAATTTTGGTGGTACCGCATTTTCTTGTGTGACACATTGAATCAAATAATAAATCCAAGGACGGATACAATAGCGATCTTTGTATTTCGCAAAATGCCATTGAATCACCTGTGAATCATCGCCAAATAAAGGCTCCATATAACCAAATAGACGAATTTCTTGATTTTCATTTTGCCAATCTACGGAGAGATTGAAATCGACGGAAGCATGTTTGGCTTCGCCAAGATCCGCTATTTTCTTTTTAAATTCCAAAACATTGTCTTGAATATTTTCAGCATAAACCTTTCCAAATTCAGCTCGAGGTAACACGCCTTTAACTTCTGCTTGTCTAAAATAATCAGCAAAATTTTGTTCATCAAGATAGATTAAGTCATTATTGAGCGCATAATTATCTAATCCACTTAAGGTGAAGTTTTCACTGTCGGCAATACGATCATCTTCATCACGGAAATAGACACTGAGTTGTTTTTCAAAGAAAAATTTCACTGGATTTTCCACAAAGCTGACTAAACGATCTAGTTCAATTTCTTCGATTTTTTCTGGGTTTTCTGTCATCGTGACGGCAAATTCTGAATTGCTAGCTGTCGCGTCAAATTGCGCTATTGGCAACCATTTTGTCGCAAAAGAGCGGGTGAATTTCTCGTTATATTTGAAATTATCTGGGCTAAATGCCGTCATCGGATGCTCAATCATCGTAAGGGGATTTTCGCTTTGCCCTTGATTAATATAATCCAACAGTTGGCTTACCAATACAGAAGGTTCTTTCGGTTGATTATCGGTAATGGAACGGCCAACATAGCTGATATAGCAATAATCACGTGCTGCCAATAAGGCTTCTAAGAACAAATAGCGATCATCATCACGGCGAACACGGTCGCCTTTTTGATGGTGATATTGCATTAAATCAAAACTGTTTGGTGTTTGTGTTCTTGGGTAATCCGCATCATTCATTCCAATTAAACAAACCACTTTGAATGGCACTGAACGCATTGGTAATAAGGTGCAGAAGTTTACTTTTCCAGCAAGGAATTTGAGGCTATTTGGTGCATCTTCCAATTTCATTGTGATGACATCGGCAATCACGTCTGCTTGTAATTCTTCAGTAAAATGGAGAGATTTTAGATGCTCAGCGAATTCATTAATTTTCTCTTGAATATAGAAAATTGTGTCACTTGTGTCTTCGTTTTGCACGAAGAAATCTGATAAAAGTGAGGTTAAGATTTCCTGCCATTTTTCAATAGAATGCGCTTGTTGCAGCGTTTCATGCAGCGCGGAAAGTGCGGTGAAAAAGTGAGATAAATTTCCAGCAAGTTCACCTTTTAAGCCATAGCTGCTGTTTAATCCCAGACTATCTTGCCAAATACCGTGTTCTTCACGCATTGCATAGCCTAACATCATTCGTTCTAAACCAGCCTGCCAAGAATTGAAATTGATGCCATCTTGATTTTTTTGCAAACCGAAACGAATCCCAGAATCCGCCACCCATTCTCGCACTAATGGCAAATCAGCAAGAGAAATATTAAATCGTTCTCGCATCACAGGAATATCCAACAATGCTAAGACATCCTCTGCACTAAAATTGCTTTCTTTTAAGCGTAATAAAGTTAAGTAACTTGATACCAGCATATCGCTTTCTGAAAGTTTATTATCCGAAAGTGAAAATGGAATTTGTGGTGCATTCCCATTTTTTTGCCCGAAAACTGCCTGAATATAAGGCGTGTATTGGTTTATATCTGCCACCATGACAACCACATCTTTTGGCGTAAGGTTAGGATCTTGATTGAATAAATCTAGTAAATAATCGTGCAATACTTCCACTTCACGCATAGCACTGTGGCAAGAATGTAGGGTTAAAGTGCGGTCATTTTTTGTGATATTTAACGGTTTATTTTCTAAATGCAGAATTTGAGATTGCAATTGTCCAAGCAAACTGTTCGATTCAATTTCTTGATAGGCATTGACGGGATAAGTTGGAATATGTTCTTCATCTCGCACCAATGTATAGAGAAAATCTCGCCCCATTTTTCCCCAAGCCGCCAGTAATGGATTACCTACTTGAAGGTTTTCTTTTTGATAAGTGACATCAAACTGAGCGTTTTCTAGTTGAGAAAGTTGATCCTCGGAAAACAGCGGTTGATTTTCATCTTGTTTATTGAATTGATAACGCTTGCGAGAACGCAAATAATCGAGGCGTAAATTGCTAATATCTCCCCAATACTCTTGGCATGGATTATTAAAAAATAAATGAATATCCACTTCTGATGACATGGCTTGCAAAATATTGAGATAAGCAGTTGGGAGCGCAGGAATACCAAAAATAAATATGCGTGAAGGTAATTTTTTCGGCGCTTTTTTATCGGCAAGCAAGGCTAAGAATTGATTATGCAAAGCCGCTCGATGTGTGGCATCACCTACATCTGATTTAACATCAACGACCAATGCACGCCATAACTCACCTTGCCATTTTGTATTGCCTTGAATTTGCTCAAACAAAGTATCGTTTAGGTTAGGTTGTTGTTTTTGTATTTGAGCAGTGATTTGTTCATCTTCGCCTTTTTCCCAAGCAAAAATCCATTCTGGTCGATAAACTAAATATTGGTCAAATAAATCGGCAATTTTGCTGCTGAGTTGATAAAGTTTGTATTGTTCAGAATGTGGCGAGGACGCTAAATAATTGCGTAAAGGCAAAAAATTTTCTTTCTCGAGAAAAGTCGGGATTAAGCGTATTAAACGCCACATCATTGAATCTTTATCAAAAGGGTTTTCCAATGCCGTTGCGGGTAAATTTTGAGCATAAAGCTGCCAAATAAAACTTGCTGGCATAGGAAATTTTAGGTTCGCTGAAATGCCTGTTTCTTTCGCTAATTCAATTTGCAGCCATTGAGCCATACCCGGGCTTTGCACCAAGATAATATCTTGCTGAAAAGGGTCTTCAGGCGGTAACGATTTGAATAAGGAAGAAAGGATTTCTTTTTGTTTTTCGAGTTGATTGGAATAATAAACAATGAACACAATGGCGACCTTTTGATGATTTAATCTAGAAAAAGACAAGGTTATTCTACTTAGTTTTTATCGAAATTTCACCCATCGGATAGCGTACAATGACGCGTTCGTTTTCACATTGAACGCGAAAAGTTAAGCCATTTTGTTGTATCAATTGTTCACAAGCTAATCCTAAAAATTGGCGTTGAGCTTGATTCTCCGCAATCTGTATTGCCTGAAAATCTTGATAAATTTTTACCGCACTTTTTCGCTGTTCTGCCGTCCATTGATTAAAAACAAGAAATAAAACGCTAAATAAAGCCAAAGAAAATAATAGGGTAGTGAGCGACATGCCTTTATTCATCTGGAACATTAAAATCACTCCAACTTTTTTCTGCCAACTGCCACTGACTATATTGTTGTACTAAGGTTGTTACAACCGGTTTGCCATAGGCTAAAGTTACCCCATCTAAAGTTAAATTCCCATTGGTGAGTACTGCGCCACTGATCCTTCCTTTGCCCGTTAGTTTTAAATCTCCCTCTGCAATTAATACGGCAGACACGGTGCCATTAATTTCAATTTCCGTTTGTGAATCTGAAAACCAATAAAGTTTAGGTGTTTTATTCGCATTTAAAATTCTAGGTGGGGAGGAAAAGTGCGCTCGAAAATCTGTGAGTTTTTCTGTGTGAATAAAATCTTTCAATGCACCTTGATTATCGCCTTTTGTGGGCGATTTTTTAAATAGGCTCATTCTTTCACACCAAAGAAAATACTGAATTGCATCGCTGGCACCATCAAGCGTGATGCTGATTTGCTTTACACTTTCATTATTATTTAACGGTAAATCAAGGCAGGCGGTTTGTCTTTTCTCCTCTGTCATTTTTTGCAGTTGTAATGTTCTTTCCACATAGTGTTTTCGTTGATTTTGTTGCGCACGAAAAAAACTTAAATGACTGTCATCCAACAATAAAATTACGGTTAATAAACCTGAAATAAAAATCAGAATAGTCAGCGTAATAATGCCTTTTTGTATTCTCATTGTTTTTGATTCCAGAGAGCAACGACAAGGGAGGTTTCATAACTGATGTTTCGGATTTGTTTTAAATTTCCTTTTAGCTTGATTTCTAATCCTTTGCCTTCAATTAACCAATTAAATTGTAGGGTAGTGACTTCGTATTCATTGTTGTCTAATAAATCCGTCCAGCCGCCTCCAGAGTTGCAAGCCGATTGTTGAAAAGCTCGTTTACAAGTTTCTGCTGTGCAATTAGTAGGAATAACACTTTGATAAGTCAGTTTGGTTTTTATCATTTTGTTACTCACTTTATAACCGAATAATTCTTCTGTACTGTTTTTAGATGTATTTTTCCCATTTTTCATACAGGTTTTAGGCGAATCTTTGCCAATACAGCCATTTTTATTTAAATCATAAAAGAACAACACGCAGCTATTAGGTAGAGCGTTATCTTCTTGGCTAATGAAAATGGCAGTGCCTTGTTCATCTAATTCAAATAAAGATACATTGCTTTCTGTACCTTTTGTATTTAATGCTCTAAATCCCAATCGCCGAAGATCTTTACCGATTAGCTGTAATGTTCGTTGTAATTCTGCTTGTAGTTTTAAATGCAATAACATGTGTTGGTTTTGCCTTTGTATTTGCACATAAAAATGCGAAATGCTTAGCAATAATAAAGACGATAACGCCAGAGAAATCATCAGTGCTAATAGGGTTTGCCCTTTTAATAATATTTTCATGATTGATTACATGCACTAGCCGCTTGATTGGTTTTCAAACGAATACTGCCAACATTAAAAAATGAAAATAATGTACGTTCATTTTCCGCTTGTAGAATAAAGCAACGAGTAACACTGGTATTACGAGCCCCATAAAACCTCGTGATTTCTTTGGGATAAAGATAATGGCTTTGAATCATCGTTTTTTTAGGAAAATAAGGATAGTAAAAATGAGCATAGGCCTCTTTCGGGCAGTTTGTTGGGTTTAAACAATCACAAGTTTGATCGTTTTTTACTTGTGCCGTTAAGCACCATTGTTGTGTCGCAAGATTACGATTGATAAGTAAAAACCACACTTCCGATGAATTTTCTGCACGAGCCTGAATTTGTCGTAGAAATAAATACAGGCGATGTTGCTCTTTGGCTAAAATCGTTTTAGGTGAATCCGTTTGCCATAATGGCACGGAAAAACTCAGCGCAATGCTGATAATGGCTAACCCAATCAATAATTCCACTAATGTCACACCTTTCTGCATAAAACGCTCCAATTTTCTACCGCACTTTAATGGCAAATAATTAATGGAAAAATCACTTCATGCTATTTTTGCGATCTGTATCGCAAACTTTTCCTGAAAACCTATAAAAACCATTGTTTTATAATTTTCAACTGGTTATTTTGACAAATATCGCTATAATGGCGCGGAATTTTTCTGTTCTTTAAAATCTGGTGGAAATATGAATCCAATGTTAAATATCGCAATTCGTGCGGCACGAAAAGCGGGCAATGTGATTGCTAAAAATTATGAACGCCGTGATGCTATCGAAAGCACACAAAAAGGTATTAATGATTATGTGACAAACGTTGATAAAGCGGCAGAAGCAGAAATCATTGAAATTATTCGTAAATCTTATCCTGACCATACCATCATTAGCGAAGAAACAGGTGCGCTTGAAGGCAAAGATAGCGATGTACAATGGGTGATTGATCCACTAGATGGTACCCGTAATTTTATGACGGGCCTTCCTCATTTTGCCGTGTCTATCGCAATTCGTGTAAAAAATCGCACTGAAGTCGGGGTTGTTTACGATCCAATCCGCAATGAATTATTTACCGCTGTGCGTGGTGAAGGTGCAAAATTAAACGAAGTACGTTTGCGTGTAGATAGTAAACGCGAAATTCAAGGTTCAATTTTAGCGACCGGTTTCCCATTCAAACAACCAAAATTAATGCCTACTCAATTTGCAATGATGAATGCCTTAATTGAAGATGCCGCAGATTTTCGTCGTACTGGTTCTGCAGCATTGGATTTATGCTATGTGGCGTCAAACCGTATTGATGGCTATTTTGAAATGGGCTTAAAAGCATGGGATTGTGCTGCTGGCGATTTAATCGTGCGTGAAGCGGGTGGCTTAGTTTGTGATTTTGATGCTGGTAACGGCTACTTACGTAGCGGTAATATTATTGCAGCACCAGCGAGAGTATTAAAAGAAATGTTGAATAAAATTAGACCGTGTTTAGGTGAGAGTTTTAACGGTTAATTGTTTTATAAATAGCACCTTTAATAATGGCGCTATTTTTACCCTTTAAAGTTTGGAATGTAAAAATTCTGAGATAAAAAAAGCAAGGTGATTCACCTTGCTTTATTAATTTGGTGGGATAATCTCACTTGAACTAGCAATATAAGGCTTTGATTTATAATAACTTTATTTGTTGGGTTTGTGTTCAGTGTTACTATTGGTGTTACTAAAAAATGAAGTGATAGATTATCTATAATAATTAAAGCACTGGTATGCTACCTTGTGAGTTAATGGTAGCACAACAATAGGAAAATATCTAAAAAAGTAAAATAGTATTATTCGACTATTTTTTAGACAGAAATTTTTAAAAATTTTCTTAATGAAAACATTAGTTATATATGAGAATGAATAAGATAAGTTTCCTATGTTGGAAAGCAGAAAATTTGTTCAAAAAATGCTTGCAAGCAATCTGGAGGAAGTATAGGATGGTCTCAAGTTGATTTTAGTTAGACCATACAACAGTAAGGATTTCTTATTAATATATGAAATAGAGGCTATACGCCTTATCAAAAGTGATATTACAGATCATTTTTTTAAACGCAATAATATAAGGGTATTACTAACTAAAGAGTAATACCCTTTTTATATATAGGGGTTTTACCATGGATAGAATAATCAGGGTAAAAGAATTTTTAACGATATTAGGAATATCTAAAAGTACATTCTACACTTGGCAGGATAAAAGTTCTGCTTATTATAAGCCTAATTTTCCCAAAAAAGTTAGCCTAGGAGCTAACTCCGTAGGCTACTTTGAATCTGATGTAAATCGGTACTTAAACAACATTAAAAACCTAAATGAGGTGATCTATGCTTAAAACAGTAGATGATAAGATTTTTTCAATTATTAATAGGAAATTGCCATTAGAGAAACGTTTTAAGAAGTTAACTAGCAATGCTAGAAATGTCTTATACACATTAATCATAAAAAGTAAAAATGAAAATAAAGAAATAACGTTAACTACTTTCAACTCGGAATCTGTTTTTAACTTAAAAAGAGATTTATTCATTAAAGCTATAAATGAATTGATAAAAGTAGATTATTTAAAAAGAACTGAAATAGATAATATCTATATGCTAAAAATTTAAATCCAAGCCACTATTTAGTGGCTTTTTTATGGAGATTATTATGAAGAAAGAAAATGTAAGTTTTCCAGATAAATGGAAGGGATGGAGATTAAAAAATAATGAGATTGATTACAATGTAGATGATAATAACTATCTACTTTCTAGGCGTAACTATTTACTAGATAAAGTAGATGATAGCAGTTACAAACTTAAGAATAGCATAGATAGCTATTCAAATAGGCAAGTCTTAGCTTGGGGTTGCGGCTCAGGGAAAACCACAAATTTAAAGGTTCTTTGTGCTAATACTGATAAGTCTACTTTGATTATTGTAAAAACAAATGAAGAAATTAAAAGGCTTGTATTTGATGTTAAAGCATTAAATCCTAAACAGTCCATTTGTGGAATTTATAAAGGAAGCGATACATTAAAAGAATTAGAATGTAATATTTATGCTTTGTCAAAATATAGAATAGTAGTAACTAATAACTGGAGGGCTTTATATGAATCAAGCAATATATTTATTAACTATGATGATCCCATAAAGAAAGAGATAACAAAGAGAGAATTAGTTATCTTTGATGAATTCCAGACCCCTTATACGGATATAGTAGTAAAACATGAGAAATTATTAGTAGAACTTTATAAGAGAGAGTTGATATACGGAAAAGAGATAAGGCTAAATAAGGAGACAATTAAGAATATAATAAATTTTGACAAAAATATATTTAATGAATTATTTAATGATTTACCTGATATAAAAAATGAAAAACTATATCATGAAAGAGTTAGCTGGCTATTCAATAAACTTATAGTATCTTTAGGAGATCTATCTAATACAGATATATCATCAGATATTATCATACACCAAGATATTAATGACTTTATATATGAAGATACAAAATTAATTATTTTAGATGCCACAGCAGAATTTTTATTTGAAGGTAGTAATAATTGGAATATAGAAAGATATAATCAAAGTAAAGTAGTTATAAATAATAATATTTATTATGATACATTGTTATCAACACGAAGGACAAGAAAAAGTAATGAGAAACATAAAAAAGATATTGTTGAAGACATAAGAAAACTTGAGAAATATATTTCTATGAATAATGGAAATAAACATCTTGTTATTACATGGAATAATACATTTCATATAGAGAATCTACCTAACTTCATTAAAGAAAATATTAGTAAAGATTTGCGAGATAAATATGAGGTTATTCATTATAATTCAGGAAAGTGTAGAGCTACAAATGAGTATATAAAATATGATTCAATAATATTTTTTGGTGAGTGGTTTAATAATTCATTTCATGCAGAGAGACTTTCTGAAGTATTAAATACTAAAATAGAATCTAAAGATCTAGTAAAATCAGAAATAGTTCAAGCAATTTTTAGAACTCAAGCAAGAATAGGAAAGTCAGTATCTATCGCATTTTTTTACAATTATAATGAGAAATTATTGGATGGATACGATTCATTTGAAGAAAGTATTAATAGTATATTGAATATAGAAGATAATGATTTTAAAAGAATGGTTAAAATGAGAAGAATATTAAATATAATGGAAAATGAATTGAATAAGAATACACTAAAAAAAGTAAAAAACTTCATTCGTAAAATGAATATTTTAGATTTAAAAAATGAAATTATGGAAATTAAAACCAGCCTTAAAGAATTAAATGATATTGTTGATCATAAATTTAAATCTAGGAGAGATGTTATACCACTTCAAAATGCTCTCATGGAATACCTTAATATAAATTTAACTTTATAAAATAAAAGCCTAATAGGGAGTTAATCTATTAGGCTTTATTTTTTATTGAATAGTTACATAAAAATCTTTTCCATTATCACTACTTTCAATTTTATAACGTATAGGTGCTTTTATGCCACTGTTATATTGATTTCTATAAACTTCTATTGCTTGTTCATGTTCTCTAACCATTTTATCTAACTGTTCTTTAGTTTCAGATAAATATTTATCCCTTTCTTGTTGATAATAAATTTTTACTCTATTAATATCTTGAGGGTAAGATTCTTCTAAAATCCTAAGATTATCTTCAATATTCTTAACCTTATCATCCCTTTCTTGATTGAATCTATTTTTATGATGATTGTAATTATTAGAAAGTTCCTTTTTGTTACGTTCTAAAGACTCAGACACTTCTTTATCACTTGCTCCTGCTCTTTTATAGTTTTTAGCATCTAATTCGATTTGGCTAGACATTCTTTTATAATGATTTTCATTTTCTAGTAATTTTTGTTCTGAATCAGAAATAGCTTTATTTTTATCTGAAGAAAGACTGTTCTTTTTACTAGAATATTTATTTTCTAATTCAGATAACTGTTCTTTTTCTCTTTTATCCATTTTTAATGAAAATTCATTAAATGCATTTTTTAGCATTATTTCTTTTTTTGGGTCTTCGGAATATATAATGGAATTACTTTCTTAATAGTTTAAAAACAACTGGTGTTTAAATTGGATTTTCTGGTGGGATGTTAGGATAATCAATAGTATTATATAAAAGTATCAATCACATACGAGTGATACTTTGGGAAAAAAATAAAATAGTCCAATTTACTTGACCGTGTACTATGGTACATGGTTTATAATATTCAGGGGGTGAAATAAGATGATTTATCGCATTAGTGAGTTTGCAGATAAATGTGGAGTTAATAAAGAAACGATCAGATATTACGAGCGAAAAAATTTATTACAAGAACCTCACCGAACGGAAGCTGGTTATCGGATATATTCATATGATGACGTTAAGCGTGTTGGGTTTATTAAACGAATACAGGAACTTGGTTTCTCTTTAAGCGAGATTTATAAATTACTTGGTGTTGTAGATAAAGATGAAGTTCGTTGTCAAGATATGTTCGAATTTGTTTCTAAAAAACAAAAGGAAGTGCAAAAACAAATAGAGGATTTAAAACGAATTGAAACTATGTTAGACGACTTAAAACAACGATGTCCAGCTGAAAAGCAATTACATTCGTGTCCAATAATAGAAACATTAACATGAGAGATTAATTAACGAAAGGAGCTTTTTTATGAATAAATTTAAGGTAAACATTTCAGGAATGACCTGTACGGGTTGTGAAAAACACGTAGAATCAGCACTTGAAAAGATAGGTGCTAAAAATATTGAGTCTAGTTATCGTCGTGGTGAAGCAGTATTTGAACTGCCCGATGATATTGAGGTTGAAAGTGCAATAAAGGCGATTGATGAAGCAAATTACCAAGCCGGAGAAATTGAAGAAGTATCATCACTAGAAAACGTGGCGTTAATTAATGAAGACAATTATGACCTTCTTATTATTGGTTCTGGTGCTGCTGCCTTTTCTTCGGCAATTAAAGCTATAGAATACGGTGCAAAAGTTGGAATGATTGAGCGTGGAACGGTTGGGGGAACCTGTGTGAATATTGGCTGTGTTCCGTCAAAAACTCTTCTTAGGGCAGGGGAAATCAATCATTTATCAAAAGACAATCCGTTTATAGGTTTACAAACATCCGCTGGAGAAGTGGATTTAGCTAGTTTAATCACGCAAAAGGATAAATTGGTGAGCGAACTTCGGAATCAAAAATATATGGATTTAATTGATGAATATAATTTTGATTTAATTAAAGGTGAAGCAAAATTCGTTGATGCTAGTACGGTTGAGGTCAATGGGGCAAAGTTATCTGCAAAACGCTTTTTAATTGCAACAGGTGCATCGCCTTCGTTGCCCCAAATTCCAGGACTTGAAAAAATGGACTATTTAACTAGTACAACACTTCTTGAGTTAAAGAAAATACCAAAACGATTAACTGTAATTGGTTCAGGATACATTGGAATGGAGCTTGGACAACTATTTCATCATTTAGGTTCAGAAATAACGCTTATGCAAAGAAGTGAGCGACTTTTAAAGGAGTATGATCCTGAGATTTCAGAGTCAGTTGAAAAAGCGTTAATTGAACAGGGTATAAACCTTGTCAAAGGGGCAACTTTTGAGCGTGTTGAACAAAGTGGAGAGATAAAAAGGGTTTACGTAACAGTAAATGGCAGTAGAGAAGTCATTGAATCAGATCAGTTACTTGTTGCCACTGGAAGAAAACCAAATACGGATTCTTTAAATTTAAGTGCAGCAGGTGTTGAAACTGGAAAAAATAATGAAATCCTGATCAATGATTTTGGTCAAACAAGTAATGAAAAGATTTATGCAGCAGGAGATGTGACTTTAGGACCACAATTTGTATATGTAGCAGCCTATGAAGGTGGAATTATTACTGATAATGCTATTGGTGGATTAAACAAAAAAATAGATTTATCGGTAGTTCCTGCTGTTACGTTTACGAATCCGACGGTTGCAACGGTTGGTTTAACAGAAGAACAAGCAAAAGAGAAAGGGTATGATGTGAAGACATCTGTATTACCTTTAGATGCTGTTCCAAGAGCAATTGTAAACCGTGAAACAACCGGTGTATTTAAACTAGTAGCAGATGCAGAAACACTAAAAGTATTAGGGGTTCATATTGTATCTGAAAATGCAGGAGATGTCATCTATGCAGCATCATTAGCTGTTAAATTTGGCTTAACGATAGAAGATTTAACAGAAACCCTAGCACCATATTTAACAATGGCTGAAGGGCTAAAATTAGTTGCACTTACGTTCGATAAAGATATTTCGAAATTATCTTGTTGTGCAGGCTAAGGGAACTTTTTTACAACTCCCTATTCAAGTGAACCAGCTAATGCTTTAAGGGATTTTCTAAGTGCATTTGTGGTCACAAAAATAATTTAACACTGATGATTTCGACATCAAATCTATAATTGATACCTTAACACCGCAGAGTAATAAAGGATGAATAATATGTCAGACTTATTATCCCTACCAGACATTAAAACAATAGAACCGCCACAATAAAATGAAACCGATATGATGTTTAAAGTTGAAGCAGTCGGACCACCTGAACGTTGTCCTGAATGTGGTTTTGACAAGTTGTACAAACACAGTTCAAGAAATCAACTAATTATGGATTTGCCCATTCGTTTAAAGCGAGTGGGCTTACAATTGAACCGTAGACGATACAAGTGTCGTGAATGCGGATCTACCTTCTGGGAACGCCTAATATCTGTAGATGAAAAGCGTAGTATGACCAAAAGGCTTTTAAAGTCCATTCAAGAGCAATCCATGTCTAAGACCTTTGTAGAAGTCGCAGAAAGCGTTGGTGTTGACGAGAAAACCATTAGGAACGTTTTTAAGGACTATGTGGCACTCAAAGAACGTGAATACCAGTTTGAAACTCCTAAGTGGCTTGGGATAGACGAGATACATATTATCCGTAGACCTCGGCTTGTATTGACTAATATTGAACGCAGGACTATTTATGACATCAAGCCTAACCGTAACAAGGAAACAGTCATCCAACGTCTTTCAGAAATCAGTGACAGGACTTACATTGAGTACGTCACAATGGATATGTGGAAGCCCTACAAAGACGCAGTGAACACTATCCTTCCACACGCTAAAGTTGTCGTAGATAAGTTTCATGTAGTTAGAATGGCTAATCAAGCCTTAGATAACGTCAGAAAGTCTTTGAAAGCCCATATGAGCCAAAAAGAAAGACGTACCCTTATGCGTGAAAGGTTTATCCTTCTAAAGCGTAAACACGATCTAAATGAACGTGAATCATTCCTCTTAGATACTTGGTTAGGTAATCTTCCTGCTTTAAAAGAAGCCTATGAACTCAAAGAAGAGTTTTACTGGATATGGGATACTCCTGATCCAGATGAAGGTCATCTTCGTTATAGTCAATGGAGACACCGTTGTATGTCCAGCAACTCTATATGCAAAAATTGAACGTGGAGAAACTAAGCTCAATCTTCATAAATTGGAGCAAATTGCCAATATCTTTAATATTGATGTTTTAGAACTAATCAAAAATGATGATAAGAATGTACTGTTCTTCATGAATGATCATAACACTAACTACTACGGTTCAAATGAGAATTTGACATCAGAAATCGATCGATTAAAACTAACTATTTCGCATAAAGATGAGCTATTGAAACAAAGAGATCTAGTGATTGAACAAAAAGATAGCGAGATTTCAGCATTGAAAGAGATTATTTCTTTGCTTAAATCGAAATAGACACTATCTATAATATACTTATTTTATCTAAATTATTTAACTATCAGAAAACGCTGTATAACCTATCTAAATCACTGCTAGCAGCATTATTTAGGGATAGATGAATTACCCTACGTGTTTTTTTATCTTTCCTGCCATAAGCGTCTCTCGCATTATATTGACTATATATTCTATATCTAAGTGATTTCCTATTTTTAAGATCCCATATTATTAGAATTCTATTAATTAATAAAAATTATAGATCAAGGGCTGATGATTCTCATCATCAGCCTTAGCTCTCTATATAGATCTATAATGATAATCTTCTTCAAAAATAAACGTAGCTAAGAGATCTTAATATATAGTAAAAGCTACAATTTGTATTTGTAGCTTTTACATAGGTAAGTAATCATATCTATCAAGATAGATACTCATTAAGTGTTTTTAACTAATTTATAAATAAATTTAGTTGTTTTTTTTATTATTAATAGAGGCAGGTCAAAAAAAAACAACTCCGTTTAATGGTAATTTCTCCTAAAAAATTTAAGATTGAGAACATTTCTCAATATAATCTCCCCACATTTGCATAATATCCCTTCTTTTCTCCAAATAATTAGCATGATTATAAGCTAGGCTAACTTGGCTTCCTGTTTTATGTGCTAGACAAGCTTCAGCATGCTCATGTTGAACGCCTTGTTCTGCTAAAAAAGTTCTAGCCAATCCCCTTAATCCGTGTGCAGTCTGTTTATCTTTGTAACCCATCCTTTTTAGTGCCATATTAACAGTAGATGAACTCATTGCTTTCTTTAAATCACTTCTATGAGTAAACAAATATTTATTATGACCCGTCATTGGTCTTAGCTGTTCTATCAAAGCCATTACTTGGGATGATAATGGTACTGTATGTAGAAACCTCACTTTCATTCTTTCAGCAGGAATATTCCATTCTTTTTTATCAAAATCAAATTCGCTCCATGAAGCGTTACTTGCTTCATTAGGTCTAACCATTGTTAATAATTGAAATAAGATTAATAATTGAGTTTTCTTTTCAATCTTAGCACTATGTATTGATTTTATAAGGGTAGGAATTTCTTCAATACTTACTCTAGGGTTATTTCTTTGACGAACAGACTTGAATGTAGAGCTAATTTTTAGGCAAGTATTACTTTCAATTAACCCACTATTAACCGCAAAATTTAAGATTTCATTTAGATGACCGCATAGTCTATGAACCATATCTGGAGATCCATTTTCCTCCACTTTCTTTAACATTTGGACTACTAAAGAAGGCTTAATTTCTTTAATAGAATATCGACCTATCAAAGGAAAAAGATGAAGCTCTAAGTTTCGCCAATATTTATTGATCGTTTTCTCTTCAACTTCTGAACTTTTTTTCTCTTTCCAAAGTTCTGCAACTTTCTCAAAGGAACTTTGAGTATCCATAAGCTGCTTTCTTTCTAGTTCTTCTCTATGTTTTTTAGGATCAATTTGTTGAGCTAATAATTTACGACAGTCATCTCTTAACATTCTAGCTTCAGCTAAGCTAACTATCGGATATGTACCTAGCCCTAAATTAGTCCTTGTACCAAGAATAGGTCGTATATAATTAAATAGCCATAATTTAGAGCCGTTAGGCTTAATTCTTAATAAAAGCCCATAACCATCACATAAGCTATACTCTTTTTCTTTTGGCTTAGCTTTTTTTATCTCCGTATCTGTTAAGGGAGTTGTTCTTCTTGCCATTAGATACCTCCAAAATGAAGTAACACTAAAAACTTTATAAATTTATTTTATAAATCATAAAGTTATAATTAATTTAGTAACACTATATGATCCTATCATAGCATGGTGTTACTATTAGTGTTACTAGAATTTGTGGATTTGGTTGGTTTCTATCGGACTTGTTAGAACAACAAAAAAGCCTTGATATGCTATATATCAAGGCTTTATCGGACTATATCATACTATATAAAATTAGAATTTGGTGGAGATAATCGGGATCGAACCGACGACCTCTTGAATGCCATTCAAGCGCTCTCCCAACTGAGCTATATCCCCATAAAAGACAGCAACATGATAAAATTTGACTATGTGGCTGTCAATACGATTTTATTATGCGTTTGTTATCCGATTAAATATTAAGCGTTTTGTGCATGAATAAAATCAATAGCACGCTGAATACGCGCAAGTACGCGATCTCTACCGATACCGACTAGGGTAACATCCATTGATGGAGATTGACCAGAACCTGTCACAGCGACACGTAATGGCATGCCAACTTTACCCATGCCCACTTCTAGTTCAGCAGCCGTTTGCTCAATCGCTTCGTGAGTAGAATGTAAATCCCAGCTAGAAAGTGCGGTTAATTTTTCTTTTACTTTTGCGAGTGCTTCGGCAGCGTTGCCTTTGAAATGTTTTTTTGCTGCTGCTTCATCAAAGGTTTCAAATTCTTCAAAGAAGTAGCGGCTTGAACTAGCCATTTCTTTTAAGGTTTTGCAACGTTCCGCAAGCATGGTGACTATTTCAGTTAATCCAGGACCATTGGTTGTATCAATGCCTTGGTCTTTGTAATGCCATTCAAGATGTTTAGCCACATATTCTGGCGGTAATTCACGGATATAATGTTGATTCAACCATTGTAATTTTTCGGTATTAAATGCACTAGCTGATTTGCTAACGTGATCTAATTCGAAATACTTGATCATTTCTTCGCGACTGAAAATTTCTTGGTCGCCATGTCCCCAGCCTAAACGTACGAGATAGTTGATTAAAGCTTCTGGTAAGTAACCATCATCACGATATTGCATTACGCTCACTGCGCCATGTCGTTTAGATAATTTTTGACCATCATCTCCATTAATCATGGAAACGTGCGCATAGGTTGGAATTGGTGCACCAATTGCTTTTAAAATATTAATTTGACGTGGTGTGTTGTTGATATGATCTTCGCCACGTACCACATGAGTGATGCCCATGTCCCAGTCATCCACGACTACGCAGAAGTTATAGGTTGGTGAACTGTCTGTGCGACGAATAATAAGATCATCAAGCTCACTGTTGCTGATTTCAATACGGCCACGTACGGCATCATCAAATACTACCGAGCCTTCAGTTGGATTTTTAAAACGTACAACATGAGGTTCATCTGGTGAATGGCTGTGATCGTGTAAGCAATGACGGTCATAACGTGGTTTTTCTTTATTTTGTTCTTGAGTATGACGAAGTTCTTCTAAGCGATCTTTAGTACAGTAACAACGATATGCTAAGCCTTGTTCAATCATTTCATCGATCACTTGGTTGTAACGATCAAAGCGTTTAGTTTGGTAATAAGGGCCATGTTCCCACGGAAGATTTAACCATTCCATTCCTTCAATAATTGCAGCAGTTGCTTCAGGTGTTGAACGCTCTAAATCTGTGTCTTCAATTCGTAATACAAATTCGCCGTTATTATGTTTTGCGTATAACCAAGAATAAAGTGCGGTACGTGCGCCACCTACATGTAAATAACCTGTAGGGCTAGGAGCAAAACGAGTACGCACTTTTACATTTGGGTCTAAATTAAAAGGGGCATCTAGTTTCATTTTTATAACCTATCTTCAATAAAATATTAGTCGTTATTCTACTACGACTTGTTTGACTTCTAAATAAAAAAGCGGATTTTATGCTTATTTTTACGACAATTAAACAAAATTTAATAAAAAGGTATTGACTGAAAATGCATTCTCCCTATAATGCCAACCCACAACATTAAGGGCGATTAGCTCAGTTGGGAGAGCACCTCCCTTACAAGGAGGGGGTCACTGGTTCGAGACCGGTATCGCCCACCACTTCTCTAAAAAGTGTTCTTAATGTTACTAAGTTTGACCTAGCGGGCGATTAGCTCAGTTGGGAGAGCACCTCCCTTACAAGGAGGGGGTCACTGGTTCGAGACCGGTATCGCCCACCACTTTTCTAAAGTGTCCTTTCCGCTCAAACTTTCCCTTTATATTTAAACGCTTTCTAGTGGGCGATTAGCTCAGTTGGGAGAGCACCTCCCTTACAAGGAGGGGGTCACTGGTTCGAGACCGGTATCGCCCACCACTTAAAAGTGTTTAAATAAACCGAAAATTTAGGGTTTTACCTTAATATTATCGGGCGATTAGCTCAGTTGGGAGAGCACCTCCCTTACAAGGAGGGGGTCACTGGTTCGAGACCGGTATCGCCCACCACTTTATTTTCAAATTCTCCAAATAATTTTCTTTTCCCGTTCAATCCATTACGTTTACGTGATAAAGTGCGCAGACATTGTCATGTCTCATTTTAGTCTGTTATGCATCATAGGGAAAATTCATGATCGCTTATATTTTCTTAGCTTTATTCACGATTGCGGCAGTGATTTTTATCGTAAACTCCCATTATCGTTGGACTTATTTCTTTGCTATTACGCTTTTTACTTTTTTATTTGGCGGGATGCTTATGGTTTCTGGCCAATGGCAACGTGCTTTAAATTTTTCATCCGTGCTTTTTGTGGTACTGATGTTATTTCACCGTTTAAAAATTCATTATTACAAACAGCCTTTGTTAATTTCAGATTTCTTTCTTGTAGTGGATTGGCGAAATTGGGAAACCTTAATTCATTATAAAGGGGCATTGTTTGGCGTTATTGGGCTACTTGCGTTATTAGGTTATGCGATTTTTGGTTTTAATGATGTCGAGTCTTTAGGACTATTAGGTTACAACATTGGGGCGTTATTGTTTATCGTTAGCTTTAGCTTGATGTGGCATTATTCTAAAAAGCCAAGTGCGGTGCAAGTTTGGTTAGATTCTTTGCCCGATGATGGTCGCGATGTGTTTTTGAATTTACCTATGTCTTGCCGCGGTATTTTTTTCAAGATGCCAAATTTTGATGGCAATAGCCAAAATTTTATTGAAAAAATGACCGCACTTTCATCCGATACAAACAACCTATCTGAAACAAAACCTGATATTGTTGTGACATTAATGGAATCCACGCTGAACCCTCATCAATTTGCTTTTAGTCAGCAATCTATTCCACCACTTTCCATGTTTGAACCTCAACATGATACAGTATTTGCTTCGCCGTTGCGTGTACATACTTTTGCTGGCGCAACGTGGAAATCAGAATTTGCTTTTTTAGCTGGAGTGCCTTCGACCGATTTTGGCGCGTTAGCAAGTGGCGTTTTTTATTCCGTTGTACCGCACTTGCAATCAGGTTTAGTGAAAAATCTAAAAGCACAAGGATATTTTTGTGTTGCCTTGTCGCCTTTTACAAAAGGTAATTACAATGCTAAATCCGCTTATGATCATTTCGGTTTTGATTTGATGTTACAGCCGCAAGATCTTGGTTATCCTGCGCCTATTAGTAAAAATCTTTGGGATATTAGTAGTGAAGAAATGATGAAGTACACCCGAATGATTTTGGAAAAGCAGCATCCTGCGTTAGAAAATGTGGATCAGCCGATGTTTGTTTATGTATTGACTATGCGTGAACATGGCCCATATGAATTGGACATGGAAAATACATTTAATCTTCAAATGCCTAATTTAGGGGCTAAAAGTATTTCTGCATTGAATGACTATACTCAACGTATTGTCGCATTGAATGATGCTATTGAAGGGATGAATAAGTATTTACATGAACGTAAGAAGCCTTTTGTTTTAGGTTATTTCGGTGATCACCAAGTGGCATTTGATAATGTTATCCCTCCGAAGAAAGGGGATTATGCACAGCCTGATTATGTGACGCAATTTGTTGTAAGAAGTAATTGTGCGAGTCAATTTAAGCAAGAGCAACGTTTTTTAGATCTCGCTTTTGCCGGAGGCGTCTTGATGAATGTAGCTGGATTATCAGCAGAAGATGAATTTATGAAAGCGAATATGGCAATGTGTAAACTAAGTCACGGAAAATTGGAAGATTCCTCTAATCCTGAATTCGTGAACGACTACCGTCATTATCTCTATCAAACCTTAAAGATTGCAAAATAGCTAAATAAAAAAGACCGATTGTGATAAATCGGTCTTTCTATTCTTATTCTTTTAATTCGCCTAATACTTCAGATAATTGTGCCCCGACCAACACAACTAGCCAGCTAATCTGAATCCACAATAGCATAATCGGTAATGTTGCCATTGCGCCATAGATTAGTTGATAAGAAGGGAATGTGGTGATGTACCAAGTAAAGGCTTGTTTACCGAGTGTAAAGAAAATAGCAGCAATGAGTGCTCCACAAGCAGAATATCTGATATCCACTTTCTTATTTGGCACGATGGTATAAATTAATGTGAAAATAAACCATGTGAAAAAGAATGGGAGTAAACTGAGCAATTTCACACCGAGAGAAAGTGTTTCTGATTGTTCAAATACCACTTTTATATAAGAGCTAATCCCTATACTTGTACCTATAACGAGAGGCCCAAAAGTCAGAATCATCCAGTAAATCGCGAAAGAGGTAAAAATAGGACGAATACTTGTATCATGCCAAATGCTGTTGAGGGTTCGGTCGATGTTATTAATTAGCATCAAGGCAACGGCAATTAAACTCACAATTCCCACCGCACTCATTTTCTTTGAGTTTGATACGAATTGATCGATATATTCGCCCACCATATCACTTGCTGATGGCGCAAAATTGGTGAAAATCATTTCTTTCAATTCTCCTGTCACTTCATTGAATACAGGAAAGGCAGAGAATATAGAAAAAATCACCATCACCATTGGCACGATAGCAAGCATCGTGCTGTAAGTTAGTGCGCCAGCAGCTTGGTTGAGTTTATTTTCTGAAAAACGTTTCCAAAAGAGCTGGCTAAATTGTTTCAATGAAATCATAAAAATCCCCCACAGCAATGTTTAAATTTTTTACCGGAACCACATACACAAGGTTGTTTCATTGTAGGCAAGGATACGGTCGGATCAATAAAATACCAATGGTTTTCAATTTTCACAAAAATTGACCGCTCTTGATGGGTTAGTTCTCCCTCTTCGCCTTGAAAAATAGCTTTAAATTCCACCGCACTTTGAGTTTTTGTGAGGTTTTCTGTTTTTAGGATCTCTAACCCTAGCCATGTCGTGTTGTCAGCCCATTCTTGCAATAGATGAGTATCTAATAAACTTTGTTGGTTTGGCACAGTTGTTGCAACAATATAAGGTATATTTTTTAAAACATAAGCCGTATAACGTGAACGCATGAGTTGTTCTGCCGTTTCTGGGACAGCAGTGTGTAAATGAAAAGGCGCACAGCAATGTTTGTACTCTTTGCCAGAACGGCAAAAACACAATGAAGGTGCGGTAAAATTTTCTGACATTTTAGTGTTCTGAAGTGGTATAAAATAGATTTAATTTGAATTATAACTGAAAAATGTTTAACTTTTTGACCGCACTTCTTTTTTTACTTATTATTCGTTACAACAAAAAACAAAAGGATATTCATTTATGCAATACGATCTCTCTCGCACAGAACAAGGTAAAATCCTAGGCATCACGGCCAAAATGGCTAACCGCCATGGCCTTATTGCTGGCGCAACAGGTACGGGTAAAACTGTCACATTACGTAAAATGGCAGAAGCCTTCAGTGATGATGGGGTTCCGGTATTTTTAGTAGACGTAAAAGGCGATCTTTCTGGCTTAATAAAGAGCGGTCAATTTCAGGGCAAAATTGCGGAACGAATTGAGCAGTTCGGGTTAGGCAATGAAAGTTATCTTAATGGCTATCCTGTTTCTTTTTGGGATGTTTTTGGACAAACGGGCATTCCTCTTAGAACAACCATTTCTGAAATGGGCCCGTTGTTGCTTTCTCGTTTATTGAATCTAAATGCTACGCAAGAAGGATTATTAAACCTGGTATTTCGTGTGGCAGATGATAAAGGTTTATTGCTCATTGATTTAAAAGATCTTCGTGCAATGCTGAAATATGTTGCAGAGAATGCGAAAACCTTCCAAGTTGAGTATGGCAATGTTTCGACCGCAAGTATCGGTGCAATCCAACGAGCATTACTTACACTTGAAAATGAAGGTGCTACAAATTTATTTGGTGAGCCAGCATTGAATCTAGATGATTGGATGCAAACTCGCGATGGGCGAGGGGTTATTAATGTACTCAATTCTGAAAAATTGATTAATTCCCCAAGAATGTATAGCGCATTTTTATTATGGTTGATGGCAGAACTCTTTGAACAACTGCCAGAAGTGGGGGATCCTGAAAAACCTAAATTTGTTATGTTTTTTGATGAAGCACACTTATTATTTGATGGTGCGCCGAGCGTATTAGTGGAAAAAGTAGAACAAGTTGTGCGTTTGATTCGTTCTAAAGGTGTGGGTATCTATTTTGTCACGCAAAACCCACTAGATTTGCCAGATACCGTATTAGGCCAGTTAGGTAACCGTGTTCAACACGCTCTTCGTGCATTTACTCCACGCGATCAAAAAGCTGTAAAATCAGCCGCAGAAACTTTCCGAGCAAATCCTTCAGTGAATGTCGTCGAGACTATTTCAACCCTTGGAGTGGGGCAAGCATTGGTATCATTTTTAGATGAAAAAGGCATGCCAACGCCAGTTGAAATTGCCTATATCTATCCGCCAAAAAGTCAGCTTTCGCCATTAACGACAGATGAACGTAATGCTTGGGTGAAAGATGATGATCTTTATGCGTATTATAAAGAATATGTAGATAATGAATCTGCCTTTGAAGTATTAACTGCTCAAGCGGATTTAGCTGCGGTACAACAAAAACAAGCAGAGCAAGCCCAAGCGGAAGAAGAAAACGGCTTCTTAGGTAGCTTGAGCCGAATGATTTTTGGTACGCAAAAGCGCGGTGAAAAATTATCGCCAACTGAGCAAATTGTAAATAGTGTTGCGCAGTCTGTAGGGCGAAATATTCGAAATCAAATTACCAAGCAAATTATGAGAGGAATAATGGGGGCATTGAAAAAATAGGTTGATGATAAATGAAACGTGAGGGTTTCCGTTTAGAAGATGCGTATCTAAATTACTTTAAATAAAAGATAATTGATTAAGTATTTGAAATCCTCACTTTCTCTCGGTTCTATATTTTATTAGATTTTTTATTACCATCATCTTTATGATTCAATGTGATAAATATTAAATTTTTCACTGATTTTACAAGCGTCATACATTAATTTCTTTGTTTCCAAGGATTAATTTTTTCGCTAGAATGCAGTCAATTTTTGACTTAATAAAGGATAACATTATGTTTGGAAAAGGCGGTTTAGGCGGCTTAATGAAACAAGCCCAACAAATGCAAGAAAAAATGCAAAAAATGCAGGAAGAAATCGCGCAACTAGAAGTAACGGGTGAATCTGGTGCAGGTTTAGTGAAAATCACAATTAATGGTGCACATAACTGCCGTCGCATTGACATTGATCCGTCTTTAATGGAAGACGATAAAGAAATGTTAGAAGATTTAATCGCGGCCGCTTTTAACGATGCGGTACGTCGTGCAGAAGAATTACAAAAAGAAAAAATGGCATCGGTTACCGCGGGAATGCCATTACCTCCAGGAATGAAGTTTCCGTTTTAATTATTAGGCGCGTGAATATAAAATTCACGCGTCATCTCTCATTTACCTCTCATTAAATCACTATGCAAAGCAGCCCACTTTTGGAACACCTTATTGAGAACTTACGTTGTCTTCCTGGCGTAGGACCTAAATCTGCGCAACGTATGGCTTATCATCTTTTACAACGTAATCGTAGCGGTGGAATGAATTTAGCTCGAGCACTCACAGAAGCCATGTCTAAAATTGGCCATTGTTCACAATGTCGAGACTTTACAGAAGAAGACACTTGCAACATTTGCAATAATCCACGCCGTCAAAATTCAGGTTTGCTTTGTGTCGTTGAAATGCCCGCGGATATTCAAGCTATTGAGCAAACGGGACAATTTTCAGGACGTTATTTTGTCTTAATGGGACACTTATCACCACTTGATGGTATTGGTCCTCGTGAAATTGGCTTAGATTTACTACAAAAACGTTTAGTAGAAGAATCTTTCCACGAGGTGATTCTTGCAACAAACCCAACAGTGGAAGGCGATGCAACAGCAAATTATATCGCTGAAATGTGCCACCAACATAATATCAAAGTGAGTCGTATCGCTCATGGCATTCCTGTCGGTGGCGAACTGGAAACTGTGGACGGCACAACGCTTACTCACTCTTTTCTAGGTCGTCGTCAAATCGACTAATCTTCTCATACCATTATGCGTTTATTTATCGCCGAAAAACCAAGCTTAGCTCGCGCTATTGCTGATGTGCTCCCCAAACCCCATCAACGTGGGGATGGTTTTATAAAGTGTGGCGATAATGATGTGGTAACTTGGTGTGTAGGGCATCTACTCGAGCAAGCAGAACCCGATGCCTATGATCCTAAATTCAAACAATGGCGTTTAGAACATCTCCCTATCATTCCTGAAAAATGGCAACTTTTACCGCGAAAAGAAGTAAAAAAACAACTTTCTGTGGTGGAGAAACTAATCCATCAAGCCGATACACTTGTTAATGCGGGAGACCCTGATAGAGAAGGACAATTACTTGTCGATGAAGTGTTCAGTTATGCTAATTTATCTGCCGAAAAACGCGATAAAATTTTACGCTGCTTGATTAGCGACCTAAATCCAAGTGCGGTAGAAAAAGCGGTTAAAAAATTACAACCAAACCGTAACTTTATTCCTCTTGCCACATCTGCACTCGCACGAGCCCGCGCCGATTGGCTTTATGGCATTAATATGACAAGAGCCTATACCATTCGTGGCCGACAAACTGGCTATGATGGCGTGCTTTCGGTTGGTCGAGTGCAAACCCCTGTGCTGGGTTTAATTGTACGTCGAGATTTGGAAATTGAACATTTCCAACCCAAAGACTTTTTTGAAGTGCTAGCTTGGATTAATCCAAATAGTAAAGAAGAAAAAACTCAGGAGAAATCAACCGCACTTTTTAGTGCCTTATGGCAACCTAGCAAAGCTTGTGAAGATTACCAGGATGATGATGGCAGGGTGCTCTCTAAAGGATTAGCAGAAAACGTTGTAAAACGTATTACAAATCAACCAGCAGAAGTAACCGAATACAAAGACGTTCGTGAAAAAGAAACGGCGCCCTTGCCTTATTCCCTTTCTGCGTTACAAATTGATGCAGCAAAGCGATTTGGTATGTCCGCTCAAGCCGTATTAGATACGTGCCAACGCCTATATGAAACTCATCGTTTAATTACTTATCCTCGTTCTGATTGTCGCTATTTGCCCGAAGAACATTTTGCAGAACGCCATAACGTATTCAATGCAATTTCAACCCATTGTGAAGCTTATCAACCCTTACCAAATGTCATTTCAACTGAACAGCGAAATCGCTGTTGGAATGATAAAAAAGTAGAAGCTCACCATGCAATCATTCCAACGGCCAAAAATCGTCCAGTAAATCTAACACAAGAAGAACGTAATATTTACAGCCTTATCGCTCGCCAATATTTAATGCAATTTTGTCCTGACGCAGAATATCGTAAAAGCAAAATCACGTTGAATATTGCCGGTGGTACTTTTATAGCCCAAGCGCGAAATTTACAAACGGCTGGGTGGAAAGAATTGTTAGGCAAAGAAGACGACACAGAAAATCAAGAACCCTTATTACCAATAGTAAAGAAAGGACAAATTTTGCATTGTGAACGCGGAGAAGTGATGAGTAAAAAAACTCAGCCGCCAAAGCCTTTCACGGATGCGACCTTGCTTTCAGCAATGACGGGCATTGCGCGATTTGTACAGGATAAAGATCTCAAAAAAATCCTACGAGAAACAGATGGATTGGGTACAGAGGCTACTCGCGCTGGCATCATTGAGTTACTTTTTAAACGTGGTTTTTTAACTAAAAAAGGGCGAAATATTCATAGCACGGAAACTGGAAGAATTTTAATTCAGGCATTACCAGATATTGCCACCCAACCAGATATGACGGCCCATTGGGAATCGCAACTCACAGACATTAGTCAAAAACAAGCAACCTATCAGCAATTTATGCATAACTTGAATCAAATGTTGCCTGATTTAGTCCACTTTGTAGATCTTAATGCATTAAGACAATTAAGCCGCATTAAAATGATTAAATCCGATAGAACAAAACCTAAAAGTGCGGTAAAAAAATCGAGTAAATCAAACGGTCAAACTGATTAAAGTTAAACCAATTAATATTTTTTTTATGTAAAGCACTTGCGAGAAAATTGAATTTTCTATAACATTCACGACCAGTTTTCTTGCAAAATTGCAAATTAGAGAGAAAAAATGTATCAAGTTCTTTTATTTATTTATGTTGTTGTCGCGATTGCCTTGATCGGGTTTATTCTCGTTCAACAAGGTAAAGGAGCGAATGCTGGCGCATCTTTTGGTGGTGGCGCATCAGGTACAATGTTTGGCTCTGCTGGTGCAGGTAACTTTTTAACACGTACTAGTGCGATTTTAGCAACCGCATTTTTTGTTATTGCTCTTGTTTTAGGTAACATGAATTCACATAAAGGCAATATTCAAAAAGGTACTTTTGACGATTTATCACAAGCTGCAGAGCAAGTTCAGCAACAACAAACAGCTCCAGCGAAAGAAAATAAAAATAGCGACATCCCACAATAAAATAGGATTAGCATAAAAAATTAACGCTCTGGTGGTGGAATTGGTAGACACGCTATCTTGAGGGGGTAGTGACCACAGGTCGTGCGAGTTCAAGTCTCGCCCAGAGCACCATTTGACTAAACAAAGCCCCGCGAAACTAATCGCGGGGTTTTGTTTTATCCAGGTTTCACAAGGGTTTATAGCACTTTCCCCCCTCATATCTAATCGTCTCTAATTGTCTTTAATCGCAAATTTTAGTAACCAAAATAGTAACCAAAACTTATAATGGTTACTAAAACCTTATCCGTGCAATTACAAGATGGCTAGAATAGTAAAACCTTTATCTCCGACTGAAATCAAAACGCTAAACCAAAAGAGAAAGAATATACCCTATCTGATAGTGAGGGCTTATTGCTGCTAATCTTACCTAGTGGCTCTAAAAGCTGGCGATTCAACTACGCCAGACCATTCACTGGGAAAAGAACAAAAATGGCTTTAGGCGGTTATCTAGAATTATCGTTATCAGATGCTCGTGCTAAACGTGAAGAATATCGTGCGTTACTTGCGAAAGGTATGGATTCACAAGAAGAAAAATACGCATCCAACAAGAATATGAAAGCCGTTTAAAAGATACTTTCCATTCTATTGCAGAAAGTTACTTTAATGGTATCTACAAAGAAAAAGCTAAAAATCCAGAAACACGAGAAAAGAATTGGGAACGATTGAAAAATCATATCTTCCCTTATATTGGCGATAAGCATGTATCAGAAATAAAAGTTAGTTAGCATTTATGAAAAAATAGCAGATAGAAGTAACAAGCTCAAAAAATACACCAGTTTGTCGGTGCAATTATGGATCATGCACTAAAGAGACATTATATAGGGCATCATTTGACTAAACAAAACCAGCGATAACTAATCGTGTTTTTTCCGTTTTTTACAAAGCTTTATCACAGTTTTTACAAGTGTAATTCAACTGCTTCAAGTATTTATAACCATATATTTTATAACTATTTTTTAACCAAGCCTTATAATCTCATCATTGTTTAAATTTCGTGGTTACAAAAAACGCCTAAAATTCCTAAATCTATAAGTCTCACGGTGAGTAAAAATATTGAGTTAAGAGTATAGCATATAACTAAAAAATATGGTTGTAAACGTAGAAGTTAACAGGGGAACGCAAGAGTAGAAAAGATAAAAACTTGGTAAGGTGAGTATTTATAAGGTCTTATTGAATGAAGATGAAAGAATAAATAAGACAAGAAAATTTGAGTTGGTCCCCCCTGCCGGACTTGAACCAGCGACCAAGCGATTATGAGTCGCCTGCTCTAACCGACTGAGCTAAGGGGGGAAAGTGCGGTGATTATAGAGAAATAATCACTTGAAGTCTATAAAAGAAGGGATGATTGATGAAAAATCAATCATCCCTTTTTATCATTATTGAAGCACTGAAATATCAGCTACTTGTAAGAACAAGTCTTGCAACGTGTTTAAAATCGCTAAGCGGTTTTGGCGTAATGCTGGATCTTCAGCATTTACCATTACGTTATCAAAGAAACTGTCTACCGGTGAGCGTAAGTTCGCTAATTTATCCAATACTGCGGTGTAATCGCCTTGTGCGATAAGTGGTTGTACTTCAGTGCGTAATGCAAGTACCGCTTCAGCAAGGGCTTTTTCTGCTGGCTCTACGCAAGCAGTCAAATTGATCTCGCCAATTGCAGCATCCACTTTCGCTAAGATGTTGCTTACACGTTTATTTGCTGCTGCTAACGCTTCCGCTGAATCTAAAGTACGGAAGTGTGAAACCGCACGCACGCGCGCATCAAAATCAGCAGGGCGAGTTGGACGACGCGCCAATACGGCTTGAATCACATCCACCGCAATGCCTTCATCTTGATACCATGCACGGAAACGACCGAGCATAAAGTCCACCACATCAGCAACCACATTTTGATTGGTGAGTTTATCACCGAAAAGCGCGGCTGATTTTTTCACTAAATCTTCTAAATCAAGTGGTAAGTTTTTCTCTACGATAATACGTAATGCACCTAATGCCGCACGACGAAGTGCAAATGGGTCTGCACTACCTTTTGGTGCTTGGCCGATGCCGAAAATCCCCGTTAAGGTGTCAAATTTATCCGCTAAAGCGACCGCACTTGCAACGAGTGATTTTGGTAATTCATCACCCGCAAAGCGTGGCATATACTGTTCGTTTAACGCCACGGCCACTTCTTCGTCTTCACCATCATGACGAGCATAGTGCATCCCCATTACACCTTGCGTATCGGTGAATTCAAATACCATGTTGGTCATCAAGTCACATTTTGACAGTAAACCCGCACGTTTTGCTTTCACTTCATCAGCACCGATTTGTTTTGCAATTTCGCCTGCAAGTTGTTCGATACGGTCAGTTTTGTCTTTCAATGTACCCAATTGTTGTTGGAACAACACGGTTTCTAAACGCGGTAAACGATCAACCAGTTTTTGTTTTAAGTCGGTTTTAAAGAAGAATTCCGCATCGGTTAAACGTGGACGAACCACTTTTTCGTTACCTTCGATAATCGCGGTTGGATCTTCTGGGTTGATGTTCGATACGAAAATAAAGTGGGGTAATAATTTGCCGTCTTTGTCATAAATTGGGAAATATTTTTGGTCGCCTTTCATAGTGTAAACCAAGGCTTCCGCCGGCACGGATAAGAAACGCTCTTCAAATTTTGCCGCTAATACATTCGGGTATTCCACCAAGGAAGTCACTTCTTCAAGCAAGCTTTCTTCAATATCAGCCACACCGCCAAGTGCGGTTGCTTTTGCTTGAGATTTTGCAAGAATTTCTGCTTTACGCTCGTTGAAATCAGCTACGACAGAACCTTTTTCACGTAATAATTGTGGATATTGGTCTGCGTGTTGAATTTCAAATTCTTTCTCGCCTAAGAAACGGTGACCGCGAATGGTGCGAGCACTTGCCACACCTAAAATTTCGCCTTCAATTAATTCATCACCTAACAACATAGTCACAGTATGAACCGGACGAATAAATTGCACGGTTTTATCTGCCCAACGCATTGGTTTTGGAATTGGCAATTTCGTCAACGCATTAGCTACAATGTCGTTAAGTAAGTTTTTGGTCGGTTGACCTTCAATTTTTGCACGGTGAACAAGCCATTCACCTTTATCAGTCGCAATGCGTTCTGCTTGTTCCACAGTAATGCCACAACCTCGCGCCCAGCCTTCTGCCGCTTTGGTCGGTTTGCCTTCTGCATCAAAGGCGGCTGACACTGCTGGACCACGTTTTTCGATTTCTTTGCTCGGTTGTTGTGTGGCTAAGTTCAACACTTTCACCGCCAAACGACGCGGCGCCGCAAACCATTCGATTTTGTCGAAGGTTAAGCCCGCTTGGTTTAATTCCGCTTCAACGTTATCCGCAAAAGAGGTCGCTAATGTTTTGAGAGCTTTTGGTGGCAGCTCTTCTGTGCCGATTTCTACTAGGAAGTTTTGGGTTGTCATTTTGTTTTCTCTGGTAAGGTGCGCGTTGGCACCATTTTATTTTAATTTAATCTTTTTCAATCAGTGCTTCACATTTCACCGGAAAATTAAGTGAATTTGCGATAAAACACGCCTGATGCGCATTTTCATGTAATGCCAATGCCTTAACGGCATCCGACTCGCTTGAAATTCTCACACGAGGTTTTAATGTTGCCGAAATAAAGCGTCCTGCATGCTCAGAACTGCCTTCATCCATAATCGCTATTGCTTCATCACGGTATTCTTGCACAATAATGTTATTAACGGCACAAAAATGTAAATACCATAATTTATGACAGGCAGAAATGGAGGCTAATAACATATCTTCTGGGTTCCAACGTGTTTTATCACCACGAAAAGCTGGATCAGCAGAACCTAAAATATTGGGTTTATTCAATGCTGAAGCAATAAAATCCCGCTCATACGCAGTATAAGAAGAAGTGCCCCGCCCTAAATTTCCAACCCACTCTACGGTAGTTTGATAAGTGTGTTGCTTCATTACATTTTCTTCGTTATCACTTCTGCCAAATCTCCCCTACCCCTCTTTGCTAAAGAGGGGATTGGATCTTTGCAGAGTTAAATATCTATGTTTTACTTTAACGTTTTTTGAAAGCAGATAATTTAATCTCTATTGAAATTAAAATGTGAATGATCCAGTTACTATCAATTTACTCAAGAATTCCCCTCTTTAGCAAAGAGGGGTAGGGGAGATTTACTCGCTTCGCTCGCACTTCGTGCCGTTGCTAAAGCAACGTTCAAACGCAAGCGTTTGTGGCAGAAATTAATCCAACCTCATACTCAATCCGCCCTTACATTCTCTAAAAACAAATAAATCTGCTCTACTACCGCTTCAATTTCACGCATGACTTCATCATTGCTAAACCGCATCACCGTAAAACCAAGAGAATTTAATTCTGCATCTCGCAATGCGTCTTTTTCCTGATAATCAGGCTCATAATGCTGACTACCGTCTAATTCGATAATCAGCTTTGCTTTCGCACAATAAAAATCAACGATATAACTTAAAAGTGGCTTTTGTCGATTAAATCGAAATCCTAATAATTGATCTCGATTGATGCGTTGCCATAGCTTTCTTTCCGCATCCGTCTGATCCGCTCGCAATTTCTGCGAATTCTCTTTTAAGTATTTTTCGTAGGGTTGCATGAACGCTATTTCTTACCGTTTTCAATACCCTCACTCAACACCTGTTGAAAACGCTCGTAATCACAAAAACCATGTTCATCTTTTTTACAGCCTTTGAGGGTTAATGCCGTTTGGTTTGGTGGTGTCTCTAAACTTAATGGCGTGATGTTAATCAGCTGTTCTGTACTTTGATACACATAATCTAGCTTGAATTTCAATTTGCCACTTGGTTTGTGCTTCCACACTTCAAATAGCAACTTGCCGCCGATTGGGATATTTTCCAATGAATCATCTAATTCATAAGGTTCAACACCTAGTGCTGCAAGCAGAGCGACAATATTAGAATCGTGTCCAACCAATAAGTTAATTTTGTTTTCACTATTTAGCTGTTTCTGAATAAATGCCAATAATGGATATGATGCATTTTGTGCCAATGCTTCATTATTTTTAAATAATGTTCGGTAATATTCGTTTTTAATTTCGTTAATTGCACGCCATTTTTCTTGGCTATCCACGCGGCCGTTTGCGATTTCTGAATCAGGCTTACCTACATAATGAGCGAGCAATAATGCACTGACAATTTTCTTTCCTTTGCTGATAGAGCCAGTAATTTTGACTGACTTGCCGTCTTTAATACTGTATTCACCGACTTTTCCACCTAAATCACACTCGCCTTTTTGTAAGCAGTTTGGTGAATTTTTATAATCGATGATTTCACTCAATAGCGCATAATTTGGCGCTAATTTTTGCTGTAAAGCGGTTAAATCAACGTTATTTTTTGCAGATTCAATCAAGGCTTTGCTTGGATTATGCGCTTGCGTTTTAAAAATCGGATCTTTTTCTGAACCAATTTTACCATGATGTTGCAGTTGAACATTACAGCCCGCAAATGCACCAGAAACAATCGCTTGCCCTGTTGCAATGGTGCGTTGCACACCATTTGCATAAGCAAAAATGCCTTCGCCCGATGCACAACGTTCTGTTGTTAGTAACCCTTTATCTGCAAGCCATTGACCTAAATACTGTCCGAAATAGGTTTCTAGCACCGTCCCTTTTGCAGTGAGATAGCCAGATGGTACATTCCATTTTGCCCATTCATAAGGGGAATATTTCGCCATTTCTTGCGGATCTTTTTCCACTGGTGAACGCAATCCGTGTCGGCTGAAAATCAATACTTTCTCTAATTCATAATCAGAACTTGAGGAAGTTTGACCATTTTCTGTTGCAAACGCACTACTTGCTAAAGCTGAGCCAAGCAAAAGTGCGGTGAATTTTAGGGTTATTTTTTTCATATTCGATACCTAATCATTTAATGTTGAAATTGAGCTATAAAAATTCAAGGCATATTTGGTGCCGTAAACTAACACCATAAATACTGCAACAATATTGACTACCGCAAAAAAGATTAGTTGTTTACTGTTGCTCTCCACCCAGAGCATTTTAAATAATGCGAGCGTACCAATATTTTCATCAAGTTCGCTCTCTCCGCTTAGTGTTCTTAAGGTTTTCAGCATCTCGCGTACAAAAGCGACAGTATTTATTGCCATGACGCTGAGTGCAATAAATCCAGAAGCGAGGCATAAAAACAGCACTGGTACATCACTCCACCCCCAATGTATCCAATCCAGCTCAGAATACATAAATAACGCGAGTGATAAAAACAACACAGCGGGTGTTAAATTTCGCAAAAACATTAAATAGTCATCACCAATTCTAAATAAAAATTGCAAAAAACTGACTTTCTTCATTACTTACTAATTTTCCAACTTTTCTTGGTTTTCATTAAACGCACTTTACCATCTTTGGAGACATATCCGCCTTTGACCACCTCTAAAATAGTATTTTCAGGCAAATCAGAAGCAAACACTTCAACCTGTTGCTTATCTTCCGAAAGAATGCCATAAACCGCTTGGGTTTTATTCGCAGGATCGTCTAGCTTAATATCCGCCACATCAAACACTTGTACACAGGCTTTTTTTAAATAAGAATAAGACTGTCCCGCACTTGGTAAGCAACCGTGGCATCTGTTTCACCGCCCACAGTTGGCATTTCAGCTTGTGGTTGCGCATTGCTACAAGCGGTCAAAATTATCGCTGAAGTTGCAAGAGCTAACGTTTTTTTTATCACTTTAGAAAATCTCTTTTAATTTGGATTCATCTAAAACAACATCGCCATTTAGTAATAACAACGCAGGAATACCTAAATAGCCATTTGCTTTCGAGTTATCAAATTCTGCATTACTATCGCGTAAACGAATAAATTGTTTGAGATTAGGTAATGAAGTCATAATTTCTACTTCATCGTAATCCACGCCTAAGCGATCCAACTCCGCGACAAATGGTGCGGTATCTGGGCATGTTTCTGCATAAAAAAGAATGGGTTTGCTCATTTTGCTCTCCTGAAGTGCGGTCAAATTTCACCGCACTTTTGTGAATTTGTTTAAGCCTTATTTTTTACAACCAGGGAAACCTAAGGCTTCACGGCTTGCATAATAGGCTTCCGCCACACCTTTGGTTAAGGCACGAATGCGTAAAATATAGCGTTGGCGTTCTGTTACCGAAATTGCTTTACGTGCATCTAACAAGTTAAAGCTGTGTGCTGCTTTCAAAATGCGCTCATAAGCTGGCAATGGTAACGGTTTTTCTAAGGCTAATAACTCTTGTGCCTCTTTTTCGTATTGATCGAAGCAGTAGAATAAGAAATCTGTGTTTGCGTGTTCAAAGTTATAAGTTGATTGCTCAACTTCATTTTGATGGAAAACATCGCCATAAGTGGTTTTGCCCAATGGGCCGTCAGACCAAACTAGGTCATACACAGAATCTACGCCTTGAATGTACATGGCTAAACGCTCTAAACCGTAAGTTACCTCGCCCGTTACAGGTTTACATTCTAAGCCGCCCACTTGTTGGAAATAGGTAAATTGAGTCACTTCCATGCCGTTTAGCCACACTTCCCAGCCCAAGCCCCATGCGCCTAAGGTTGGGTTTTCCCAGTTATCTTCTACGAAACGAATGTCGTTTTTGGTCGGATCGAAACCAAGCATTTCAAGCGAGCCTAAATAAAGCTCTTGAATGTTATCTGGAGAAGGTTTGATCACTACTTGGAATTGGTAGTAGTGTTGTAAACGGTTTGGGTTTTCACCGTAGCGACCGTCTGTCGGGCGGCGTGAAGGTTGCACATAAGCAAATGCCATCGGCTCTGGACCTAATGCGCGTAATGCGGTCATTGGGTGAGAGGTACCTGCGCCCACTTCCATATCAAAAGGTTGCACAATGGTGCAGCCCTGGTTTGCCCAATATTCTTGCAGGGCTAAAATCATACCCTGGAATGTTTTTACGTTAAATTTTGTGCTCATAATCGTTGATCTAATGTGATTAAAAATGCCCGCATTATACTTGAAAGCGCAAGGCTGATAAAGGTGAAAAAGTGCGGTCAAAAAACGAATTTTTTTACAAAATGAACAGAATTTTTAAAGTAAATGAAAATTCTCAACTAGGAAATAAATGTCTATTGTGCCAAAATAGCGCACTTTTTAAAAAGAGGAACCAACTTAATGAAAATTAACTTAATTACTACCGCACTTTTATTGAGTGCATCGGTTTTTGTACAAGCTGAAACCAAAACCGAGCTTGAACCGATCAATGTGTATTCGGCTTACGCAACACCTGTAAACCAAGATCAAACTGCATCATCAGTCACAGTATTAACAGAAAAAGATTTTGCACAGCGTAATGCGACTTATGTAAGTGATGTGTTGAAGACTGTGCCGGGTGTGGCGATGGGTGCTAATGGAGGGCGTGGTGCTGTAACTAGTTTATTCTTACGTGGTGCAAATTCAAAACATACTGCGGTCATTATTGACGGCATTCGCGTTAATCCGGCTGATACTAACTTTGATTTTGGCGGTTTAGCATTAAGTAATATTGAACAAATTGAAGTATTGCGTGGCGAACAATCTGCACTTTGGGGCAGTGATGCTATGGGCGGCGTAGTTTATATCACCACCAAAAGCGGGTTATATAAAGACAAGGAATTTAACGTCGATTTTGATTTAGGCGCAGGTTCTCATCGCACCCGTGATGGTTCTGTCACCCTTTCTGGTCAACATCACGGTCTTTACTATGCCCTTCATGGTGATAGCCATCGTACGCAAGGGATTTCTGCGCGTAGTGAACGCGTATTTAATTATACGAGCGTATCCGGTGCGAAAAGTACAAATGTACCGGCAACTGAAAAGGATGGCTTCCACCGTGATAACGTGTCTATGCGTTTAGGTTTTGATGATAGTAAAAAAGGAGTGGATTTCCTTGCTTCTCACTCTTCTCAAACCTTGCATTTGGATAATAGTGCAGCAGATGAATTAAAATTTGATGATAATACCCGTACACGCGAAACTCGCTATAAATTAAGCGGTTATTTTGGTAATGCAGAAGATTTATTCGTGCATAAAGCGGCGGTAAGTCACGTTAAAATGGATGCTGATACTGCACAATATCAAAGTAAAACAGAATACGACAGCAAAAAGTTGAATACGAACTATCAACTTGATATTAACTTCGACCGTGAAGGTGAAGTCAAACAAGCCGTCAGCGTATTAGCAGATTACCAAAATACGAAATATATTGCTTCCGCTTACAATTTTGCTGAGAAAAAATTAACCGAGAAAAGTGTTGCCACAGAGTACCGTTTATTTACTGAATCTGACCATAGTCTCTCTGTAAGCGGTCGTTATACAGATAACAGCTTATTTGAAAATGCATTCACGGCTCGCCTTGCTGGAGCTTATCGTTTATCACAAAATTTAAAAGCGCACGCAAGTATTGGTAAAGCAATCCACAATCCAACATTTATTGATGTTTATGGATGGGGTAATTCTACCAGTTGGGCTGCAAACCCAAATTTAAAACCAGAAAAAAGCTTAGGTGGTGAATTAGGTTTATTAGTTGAAAGCAATGACAAACGTCATAGCTTAGATACCACACTCTTTGCCCGTAATGTAGATAATTTCCTTTCTGCAGTCCCAGTTAGAGGTTCTACAGCTTATCGCACAATCAATCGTGACGGTAAAACCAAAATCAAAGGCGTAGAAGTGGCGTATAACGGTAAATTTACCGAGCAGTTGTCAGGTTACGCGAACTATACTTACACTTATATTAAATCTGAAAATGATCAATACGGTTCAAACTATGTTCGTCGTCCGAAACACACAGGAAACCTTGGTTTAGCTTATCAAATCACGGAAAAATTAGGTTCTGACGTGAATGTTTCTTATGTGGGTAAACGTCTTGATTCCGGCGATTTCAAAATGCCATCTTACACTTTGGCAAACTTTGGCGTGAACTATAAAGTAGCGGATAGCTTGACGATTTATGCAAACCTTAACAACGTATTCAATAAAAAATACGAAAACATTGTAGGCTATGGCCAAGACGGACGTAATGTTTACGTTGGGTTGAAAGGATCGTTCTAATTATTACCCACTAATAAGGGCGTGCTTAGCACGCCTTTTTACATTCTTGATGGCGTAGCGTATCATTATCTATATGCAAAAAACTCGTTTAATTTTAATCGCACTTTTCTTGCCCTTGACTTTGCATGCGTCGGAGCAATTTGTCTCGCTCACACTTTGTAGCGATCGTCTTTTGTCGGAAATTGCACGCCCTGAGCAAATTGCTGCGCAGTCACCTTATTCTAAAAATCCCTTGATGATGTTGGATAAACTCAATGTGGATAAGCCGACACTTGAGCCACAACTCACCGTATTATTGCCCTATCTCGATAAAACGTTTCTTATCAATGAAACCTTTTATCCACAACTTGTGGCAGATTTGAAAAAACTCGGGGCAAAAATTGAGCCAATTAATGACACGCCACAAACGGCAGAAGAATTATTTGGTCTAATATTGCACTTGGGTAAACTCACGGGTAACGAAACGCATGCGGAATCTTTAATCGATAAACTTAAATTACAAGATTCTCGCCTCAATCTATCACTCACTGACACATTAATACTTTCAGATACAGGCATTGTAGAAACTTATACGCCACAGTATCCTACTTTACTTAACCTGCTAGGTTTAACCCCGCTAAAAACACCGATTACGGCACAAAATTTTTCTCTTGAAAAAGTGTTACGAGCAGAACCCAACGTGTTGATTGAAATCAGCGACCAGCAAAGTTATAACGAGCAAGCGGAATTGCTTAAACATCCGCTTTTGCAAAATCTTTTTAAAAATCGACCGCACTTTCGTATTCCAATGAAATATACTTATTGCTTTGATCACGGCGTGTGGCAAGGGGCGGAGAAGATTTATCAACAATTAAAATGATATTTGGATTACATAGGAAATTGATCATTGACCAAAACACTAAAATTAAATACCGCACTTTTCTTAGCGTTGCTGTTGATTAGCGGATTTGCAATTTATCATCAGCTCAGCGATTTTGCTCATCTCAAAAATGCAGATGGTGTACTCACGGATATGCGCTCACTCGTATTGCTTGATATTCGCCTGCCGCGTCTCGGACTAGCCATTTTAACTGGTGCAAGCCTTGCTTTAGCAGGCAATGCAATGCAGGGAATATTTCAAAATCCACTGGCAAGCCCTGGGTTATTGGGAAGTAGTGCCGGTGCAACCACCACCAGTGTCTTTTTGCTTTACTATTTTTCCGTACCCTTAAGTCTGTTGCTTATTGGCGGTGTAGCTGGAGCGTTATCTAGTTTTTTATTGGTTTATTTGATCGCTAAAAATCATGGCACAACGGCGATGATTTTAAGTGGTTTAGCCGTCAATATGTTGCTCTCTGCTGCCGTCGCATTGCTACTTTCGAATGCAGAAAGCCCGTGGGCGTTAGCTGAACTCTACCGCTGGCTACAAGGCTCTCTTGTGTGGGCAAAACTTGACACGCTACTCATTTCATTTCCAATCGTATTATTGGGATTATTCTGTTTATATCGTGAACGCAGCTATATTGACTTACTCACCTTCGGTGAAGAAACCGCGAGCACAATGGGCGTGAATCCTAAACGTAGCTTTTTCATCACGACCTTTGGCGTGGCATTATTAGTGGGTGCAACAATTCCACAAACAGGCACTATCGGTTTTGTTGGCTTAATCGCACCGCACTTTGCTCGCCTCTTACTAAAAAGACGCCCTTCGCAACTTTACATCACCAGCGCACTACTTGGCGCATTATTGCTACTTATTGCAGATCTTTGTGTCCAATTCATTCCAATCTTCTCACATATTTATATTGGCACGCTCATCGCAATCATTGGCGCACCTTGCTTAATTTGGATTTTAATTACGGAGCAACGCAAGTTGGTAAAATAATGATTAGAATCGAAAACCTTTCTCAGCCTTATGGCTTAAACAACATCAGCTGCACGCTTCCTAAAGGAAAACTGATCGGCATTATGGGCGCAAACGGTGCGGGCAAATCAACTTTGCTCAAAACAATTGCAGGAATTTTACCTATTGCAAAAGGTGAAATTTATTTTAGAAACAATCCGTTAAGCAAAATGAGTACAACTGAAAAAAGCCAGCAACTCGCTTATCTTGCGCAAGATACCAATATCCATTGGGACTTATCGGTTTATGATGTCATTGCTCTCGGCTTCAATTCACCATTATCATCGGTAAAAGAGCGGTCAAACATCACGGAGATTTCACAAAAATTTTCGATTGCACATTTGCTTAATAAATCCTTTCAGAAACTGTCAGGCGGAGAAAAAGTACGAGTGCAACTCGCTCGTTGTTGTATCAAAAATGCGCCGCTATTGCTTGCTGATGAACCTATCGCACCACTCGATCCCTATTATCAAATAGACATGATGGAACAATTAAAATCACTCACGCCACAGCATACTTGCGTTGTAGCGATCCATCATTTATCACTTGCCTATAAATACTGTGATGAAGTGATTTTGCTCGACAAGGGCAAAATCATTGCGACAGGCAAAACACAAGCGGTGCTAAATTCAGAGAATCTTGCAAAAGCCTTTGATATAAGCGTGAAATTTGATGTAGAAAGAAAAGAAATTTATGGGATAGAGAAATTGGAAAAGTAATTCCAATTTCTCATTTTGCTGAAAGTAAAAATTATTCTCGAGAAAAATCAACCGCCCTTACAAATCAACCAAGGAACTTGCTTGCCTTGTTGATTCTTGTAGTAAATTGAACTTTGAGATCGCGCGATTAAATCCACATAACTTCCTTGAATCGGATCATACGAACGATAAACCACTTCAAATTTTGTACCGCGTGCATTCAGTGTCAGCGTGTATGAATGATCAAAAGGCACCGCCTTGCCATTATCTAACTGGAAATAAAACCCGAAGTTATCTTTCATGCGGCTTTCACGCGAAAGAGGGAAATAAGTCGTTAAATGAGAAATCCCTTCAGTTTCTTTATTATTACAACGATAATGATATGGCTTGTAATTAACAGAATTATTTAACTCAGCTTGGCTAATATTATTCTTTAAAAATCGAGATTTAACCGCCTTCTTCGGCTGATGTGTTGTAGTACAAGCAAATAAACTCACAAGGACACCCACAAACAACGCCATCTTTAATTTATTCATAAATACAAAATTCCGAGAAATAAGAAAGCGCGTATGATAGCGGAAATTGGGGATTGTGCAAGGGATTGGAATGAGACTAAAAAAACTGTAATAAAAACTGGAAATGTAATTCCAAATACATCAGGAAAAAATAATATGGAAATTAACTTCCAATCTTTGTATACTTTTAAAAAATATGAAATTAACTTCCAATGAGTGAGAATATGATCTCTCGTGAAAATTATTTACAACAACTGATTCAATTTAAAGATACCGATTTTATTAAAGTCATCTCTGGTGTTCGTCGTTCTGGTAAATCGGTGTTACTCATGCAATACCGTGATTACTTGCAACAGCAAGGCATTGCTTCCGAAAATATTCTTTATCTCAATTTTGAATCTTTTGAATATCAATGGGTGAAAGACGCTCAAGACTTCCAACAGCTTATTCAAGAAAAAATACCGTCCTCTCAAGAGAAAATCTACTTGTTGATTGATGAAATTCAGTTTGTGGAAGGTTGGCAAAAAATCGTCAATGCGCTTCGCGTGAGTTTTAACACTGACATTGTGATTACGGGTTCCAATGCCAACTTGCTTTCCGGTGAACTTGCGACGCTGTTAAGCGGTCGGTATGTAGAAATCAAAATTTATCCGCTTTCTTTTAAAGAATTTTTACGTTCCAAAAATGTGGATAGCCAATCAAGATTGGTAGATAAACTCTATTCGGAATACGAAAAATACGGTGGTTTCCCCAGTGTTGCTATTGCTGATGAACCTTTAAAAGAAACGATTTTATCAGGTATTTTTGATTCCATCGTGCTGAATGACATTGCGCATCGAGCCGGCGTGAAAGATACCTATATTCTTAAAAGCGTGATTCTCTTTTTAGCGGATAATGTCGGTCAGTTGGTGAATCCGAGCAAAATTAGCAACACGCTCACGTCCGAACGTGTTCCAACCTCAAACCACACGATCAGCAAATATCTTGATCTGTTAGAAAATGCGTTTCTTTTTTATAAAGCAAAACAATACGATATTCGTGGAAAAGGCTATTTAAAAACCAATGCAAAATATTTTATTGTGGATAACGGTTTAAGACGGCACGCTATTGGCAAAAAAGGCGCGAATTATGCGAATCGACTAGAAAATATCGTCTTTATTGAATTGCTAAGACGAGGTTATACCATAGATGTCGGTAAACTCGACAGTAAAGAAATTGATTTTATCGCCCGAAAAGCCGGTGAAATTTTATATGTGCAAGTCGCCTTTGAAATCCCTGAAAATACCCACGAAACAGATAACCTTTTGCATATTAAAGATAACTATAAAAAGATTTTAATTACGGGAAAATATTACGAAAAAACGGAGATTGATGGGATTGAGGTGATGTATGTAGTGGATTGGTTGTTACAGTAAACATAAAAGCGCTGAAAATTTTCACCGCACTTTTAGTGATTAATGTTTATGCTGGCGCGCGTTTCCTAACGCATGCCCTAAAAGTAAATAAAGTGCGGTGAGTTTTTGAAGTGTTTTTTTGGTGAAATAGGGCACACGCTGGGAAGCGTGCGCCATCTTTTTAAATTATGAGTATTTTTTCTGATAAAGATAATCAGATATTTTTAATTCAATACTTAAGTGGGTATCCAATTTATTTTTTATATCTTGATTGTATAGAATTATTTGCATATGAGGAATTAAGCAACCATTTTTTCTCTGACAACACATTAGATATGATAGTCCAGAACCACAAGGACAAAGACTGTCAGGAGATTCAGTAATGAATTTCTTTGGAATAAATTCTTTTGTGTAATTTATATCCCAATATTGAAATGGTGTATTTAATGTATTTAGTATCATATTTAGCCCTGAAAAATTCTTATTTTTTCCTTCAGGATCTATGACATTGCTTTTCATGACCGGATTTTTAACAATAGCGATGCCAATAAGCTCAATCTCTTCAACAGTACAGTAGCATATTTCTCCGGAGTATAATTCTCCAATAATATGTTTGCAATTTCCTCTTGGAGAAATTATTTCATTGCAAATACTACATCTAACTTTTTTATATATAAATTCCGGGCTTGTAAAGAGTTTATACGGATATATAGCCTGCCATCTTTTTACCTGAAATTTTAAAAAATGGAAATAATAGTTATTCTTTATCTTTTCACTAGCATGTCGGTCTAACTCATTAATCTTTAGTTCGCATTTTTCTAAAGTACACCAAGCATAATAGTATTGTTTTTTATATAATGATTCTATAAATATTAAATAGAAGTTTTGAGCTAGAAAGATAGTCTTTATTTCCCACATTTCATTTGCTAGATGTTCATTGTTTTTATTTGCTTTTATTTTATTGTTAATGTCATTAATTAGATTTATCTCTATTTTTTTGTTATATTTTCTATTTTTAAATTTGGTTAGTTGCTTTATGATCTCCATCATTTTTCACATCTTCTTTTTTTAAGTTAAACTGATCTTTTAATTTAATGAAATTATCAATATTTCCTTTGTAATCTAGTTGATAGTTGCCATTTTCTTTTTCAACTATTATAGATATAGAAACTTCATCATCTACAGAAGTCTTCAGATTATCTGAAAAATAGTTAATTACGAGTCCAACTAGAACTGGTAATACAAACTCTTTAACTAAAATAGTACCTAATCTAAACTCTCTAGAGTTTAATGAAACCCGCTTATAATCGTCATTATTTATACAAATATCTACAGATGCTTTATTTTGTTTTTTTACATATTTAAAAAAATCTTCAGCAGTTGTAAAAAAAATATAATTTATATCTCTATATTTTTTAATAGGTAAGAATAGAATATCACTATTCTTGACCCCTTCAACTAAGGATGACTCTAGAGAAACTTCTTTTATCCAAGATTCTCTACTCTCATTTGTATGGGTAAACATTTATTTCTCCTATCTCATTTATGCATAAAAAATTATGCAATTAGATTGTTGTAATAAGAATCTTATACGTGTTACTTCATCGCCACACCCAACCACTTCATCATCTCTCTCTCATCCCAACCTTTGCGTTTGGCATAATCTTGAGCTTGGTCTTCATCAATGCGGCCAAGGGTGAAATAGTTGCTTGCTGGGTGGGTGAAATACCAACCGCAGACGGAAGCCGCCGGCCACATGGCGTAGCTTTCGGTGAGTTTCATGCCGATACGTTGTTCTACTTCTAATAAATCCCAAATCAAGGCTTTTTCCGTATGTTCTGGGCAGCTTGGATAGCCCGGTGCAGGACGGATGCCCACATAGTTTTCATTGATTAACCCTTGATTGTCGAATTCTTCTTGCGTATAGCCCCAAATGCGGGTGCGAAGCTCAAAGTGCAGGTATTCTGCCATGGCTTCGGCGAGGCGATCGCCCACGGCTTGTAGCAATATGGCGTTGTAGTCGTCGCCGGCAGCTTTATAGCCTTCCACCAAATCCATTTCTTCAATACCTGCGCATACGGCGAACATGCCGAACCAGTCTTTTTTGCCACTTTCGCGATCCGCAATAAAGTCACTTAAGCAGAAGTTAAATGGACTTTTGCTGTTTTTGCCCCGTTCCGTTTGTTGGCGTAAGCCATAAGCGGTACCAATGGTTTCCGTGCGTTCTTCATCAGCAAAAAGCACCACATCATCGCCTACTCGCTCCGCAGGGAAAATACCTAAAATACCGCTTGGGTTGAGTTTGTGGTTTTGCTCTAATTCATCTAAAACCACTTGTGCATCGTTCCACACTCTGCGTGCTTCTTCGCCGCCTTCTGGATAATCAAAGGCATCCGGGTAGCCGCCCATTAACCCCCAAATACGGAAGAATGGCGACCAATCGATAAATTTACGCAGTTCGGCAATTGGTACGTTTTTAAATTCCACAATGCCGGTTTGTTTTGGTGTTGCTGGCACATAATCTGCCCATTCACCACTAAAGCCATCAAAGCGGTTTGCTCGTGCTTCTTCAATGCTAAGTTGTTTACGCAGTGGTTTACGGTTAGAGAAAGATTGCTGAATTTTCTCGTAATCTTTCTTGAATTGTTCCCACAATGCTGCACGGCCTTCCGAGTTCATTAAAGTTGCACAAACCGTTACCGCTCTTGATGCATTTGAGGTATAGAACACACCATGTTGTTTGTATTTTGGATACAGTTTAATAGCTGTATGTTCTTTGGAGGTGGTTGCACCGCCAATTAAAACAGGCAAGTTCAGACCTAAACGCGTCATTTCACCGAGGAAGTATTCCATTTCATCAAGGGATGGCGTAATCAAACCGCTCAAGCCAATAATGTCGGCTTTTTCATCAATGGCGGTTTGAATGATTTTGTCCGCTGGCACCATTACGCCCAAGTCAATCACTTCAAAGTTATTACATTGCAACACCACGCTCACAATGTTTTTGCCGATGTCATGCACGTCGCCTTTCACGGTGGCGATCACCACTTTACCGTTACTAGAACCTTTTTGTTTGGTGGCATTGATAAACGGCTCTAAATACGCCACGGATTGTTTCATCACGCGTGCGGATTTCACCACTTGTGGGAGGAACATTTTGCCGTCGCCAAACAAATCGCCCACTACGTCCATACCCGCCATGAGCGGACCTTCGATCACCTCTAACGGCGTTGGCAATTTTTGGCGCGCTTCTTCGGTGTCTTCGATGATGTGCGTGGTAATGCCTTTCACAAGGGCGTGTTTCAAGCGTTCTTCCACCGGCCACGTACGCCATTCTGCCACAGAATCCACCGCACTTTCATCGTTACCTTGGTTGCGATATTTTTCCGCAATATCCAGTAAACGTTCTGTGCCATCAGGCGTGCGGTTTAAGACGGCGTCTTCAATCACATTGCGTAATTCAGGATCCAGATCATCGTAAATTGCAAGCTGACCTGCGTTCACGATCCCCATATCCATGCCTTGTTTGATAGCATGATAGAGGAAGACCGCATGAATGGCTTCACGCATGACGTTGTTACCACGGAAAGAGAAGGACACATTTGACACACCGCCGGAGATTTTGGCGTGTGGCAAGCTGCGTTTAATACGGCCTGTGGCGTTAATGAAATCTACGCCATAGTTGTTGTGTTCTTCAATTCCGGTACCGATGGCGAAAATGTTCGGGTCGAAAATAATGTCTTCTGGCGAGAAGCCTACTTGGTTGACTAAGATGTTATAAGCACGGGTACAGATTTCGACTTTACGCTCTTCGGTATCAGCTTGCCCTACTTCATCAAATGCCATCACCACAACAGCTGCACCGTATTTACGCACCAATTTAGCCTGATGGATAAATTTTTCCTCGCCTTCTTTTAAGGAAATAGAGTTAACGATTGGTTTACCTTGCACCGACTGTAAACCTGCCTCAATCACTTCCCATTTGGAGGAGTCGATCATCACCGGCACTTTTGCCGCATCAGGTTCGGTCGCCATAATGTTGAGGAAACGGGTCATGCATTTTTTGCCGTCGAGCAAGGCTTCATCCATGTTCACATCGATCACTTGCGCGCCGTTTTCTACTTGGTCGATGGCAATTTCAATGGCTTCGGCAAATTTGTCTTCTTTAATTAAGCGCTTAAATTTCGCCGAACCCGTCACGTTATTGCGTTCGCCCACGTTCACGAACAGGCTTTCATCGTCAATATTGAGTGGTTCTAAACCGGATAAACGCATGGCGGTTTTGATTTGTGGCAATTTGCGTGGTGGAATATTTTCTACCGCTGCAGAAAAGGCTTTGATGTGTTCCGGTGTGGTACCACAACAACCACCAATAATGTTCACAAAACCACTTTCTGCCCACTCTTTTAAGTGAGCAGCCATCTCTTCTGCCCCTAAATCATAACCACCAAAAGCATTCGGCAAACCCGCATTCGGATGCACAGAAACATAGGTTTCACTGATTTTTGAAAGCTGTTCTACATACTGGCGTAATTCTTTCGGGCCTAAAGCACAGTTCAAACCGAAAGTGAGCGGTTTTGCGTGACGGAGGGAGTTATAGAAAGCCTCTGTAGTTTGCCCAGAGAGGGTTCGCCCTGAAGCATCAGTAATGGTGCCGGAAATCATGATTGGCAATTCCACGCCTAATTCTTCGAACACGCTTTCAATAGCAAAAACTGCCGCTTTAGCGTTAAGCGTATCGAAAATAGTTTCGATCATAATTAAATCTGCACCACCTTCGATCAAGCCTTTTGTTGCTTGGGCATAAGTATTCACCAACTCCATAAAAGTAACATTACGGAAACTCGGATCATTGACATCGGGTGAAATAGAGGCTGTACGGTTAGTTGGCCCTAATACGCCCGCGACAAAGCGAGGTTTTTCTGGCGTGCTATATTTATCGGCAGCCAAACGAGCTAATTTTGCGCCAACAAAATTGAGTTCATAAGCGATAGATTGCAAGTCGTAATCCGCTTGAGCAATCGTAGTTGAACTAAAAGTATTGGTTTCAATAATATCGGCACCCGCTGCTAAATATTTCTCATGAATAGCGGAGATTAGCAGTGGCTGAGTCAATGTCAGTAAATCATTATTACCGCGTAAATCGACCGCACTTTCCTTAAACTTCTCACCTCTAAAATCGGCTTCTGTCAGTTTATATTTTTGGATCATCGTCCCCATCGCACCGTCTAAAATGAGAATACGATTTTCTAGAGCTTGTTTAAGTTGAGCGGTTTTATTCACCATAATTATTTTGTTCCGTAAATCTTAATAAATAACGAGGAAATAATAGGTGTAAGGGCTAGGGGTGTCAAATGTTAGAAGGAAAGTGCGGTTGGAAAATAAAATATTTTTTATATAGGAAAAATAAAAAGTTTACGCAAAACGGTTGAATTATTGCTCCAAAATCCGTTAGCATAGTAGCGTATTAGTTTATCTAATATGTTAAGTTTAACTATTATTAACTAGAGGATCTCTTCATGAAGAAACTTATCGCAGTTGCGGTGCTTTCTGCATGTGGCTCGTTAGCTCATGCAAACACCAATATTCCAAACTACAATACAGACACCCATCTTTACGAATTCACGCAAACCTACGATTTAATTGCGCCAAAAGGCTCACAAGGACAAACCAATTTATGGGTCCCGTTGCCATTTAATGGGGAATACCAACAAGTGAAATCGATTCACTTTGAAGGTAATTACATGAATGCCTATGTAACAGAAAACAATAAATACGGTGCAAAAACCTTATTTGCCACTTGGGATAAAGATGCACAAAAACGTGATTTAAAAGTCACTATGGTCATTGAAACAAAAGACCGTGAACCGATGGTGAAAGGCGCTTTAGAGAATTATGCTCCGCCAAAAGATATTCAGTATTCCGTGGATGTACAAGAATACTTAAAAGCTACTCAACACATTAAGACTGATGGTATTGTGAAAGAATTTGCTGACAAAATCGTAGGTAAAGAAACTAATCCATTGGAGAAAGCTGAACTTATTCACCACTGGATCGTAAAAAATATGGAACGTGATAATTCTGTATTAGGTTGTGGTGACGGCGATGTAGAAAAAATTCTTACCACTGGCGTGTTAAAAGGTAAATGTACCGATATTAACTCTGTATTTGTGGCACTTGCTCGTGCGGCTGGCATCCCAGCCCGTGAAATTTTTGGTATTCGCTTAGGTGCGGCAGAGAAAATGGGCAAATATTCCAAAGGTGCTTTCGGTAGTGCAAATGAACAAGGCATCGCAAACGTAAGTGGTGGCCAACATTGCCGTGCTGAATTCTACCTTGCAGGTTTTGGATGGGTACCAGTTGATTCCGCAGACGTTGCCAAAATGCGTTTAGCAGAGAAAAAATCTGTTGAAGATAAAGATACACAAGCCGTAGCAAAATATTTGTTTGGTAACTGGGAAGCAAACTGGGTGGGATTTAATCATGCCCGTGACTTCGATTTATATCCACAACCAGAACTTGCTCCAATCAATAACTTCGGCTATCCATATGCTGAAGTGGGTGGTGATCCATTAAATTCCTTTGATCCAAAAGAATTTAAATATGACTACGTCTCTAAAAAACTCTAATAAATCCTTTTGGGTTGCCATAGCCACCGCACTTAGCGCCGCGGTGGCATCAACTTTGTGCTGCATCGCACCATTAATCTATTTAGTGTTCGGCGTATCATCTACTTGGTTGATTGGCTTAGGCGAATATGATTATTTGCGTATTCCCATGCTCATTATTTCATTATGCGCCTTTGCCTATGGATTTTGGCTGTTGATGTTTTCCAAAAAAATTATTTGTAGCAAATATATTTCCCGTAAAAAACTCATCGTTTTATATTGGATTGTATTTATCGTGATGATTTTTTTCTTAACCTATCCAACAATTTTGCCTTGGATTTTAGAATTAGCTAATTAGGAATAAAAATGAAGAAATTATGTACCGCACTTTTACTTTCGCTGTTTGCCATTTCTTTCGCTCATGCGAATGAAACCAAACAAATTGTGCTAAAAGTAAAAGAAATGAATTGCCAGCTTTGTGCTTACTTAGTCAATAAAGAACTGCGCAATATCGATGGCGTTATTTCAACAAAAGCATCCATTAAAGATGGTTTAGTGACAGTTGTGGAAGATCCCAAAGTCACAAACCAACAATTATTCGATGCGATTCACAAGCTGAAATATACTGCTGAAGTCGTGAATTAAATGCTAAATATCTAGCAAAAAAAGTGCGGTGAAAATTCACCGCACTTTTCGTTTCGAACAATCAAATTATTTAATCACGCCACATGCCATACGTGGGCCGCCACCGCCAAGTGGAGCTGGATGATCGGAGTGATTATCACCACCAGCGTGAATCATAATAGAGTGACCGCGAACATCATCTAAATGTTTAAGACGTGGTGCTAAAACAGGGTTTGTTGCTGTGCCATCATGTAATACAGTTAATGCCGGTAAATCACCTAAGTGTGCATCATCTTGCCATGGGTAACCATGTTGTTTTGCACCTTTAGGATCCCAGTGACCGCCAGCGCCTAAACCAGCTGTCAATTTACCCTCTTTTTCTTTTGGCTCACAACTTGGGTTTTCATGGATGTGGAAACCATGTAAGCCTTCGCTTAATCCTTGTAAATTAGGGGTAAACACAAGACCATAGTTAGATTCAGTAATAGTCACTGTACCCACATCTTTGTTACCGTTTACGGGATCAAGTTGTTGCACTTTCACTTCAATAGAAGCACCTTTTGATGCCATATTGTGATCATGATTATGCTCATGTGCTTGCGCAACACCAACTGAACATACCGCACTAACCGCTAGTGCTAATAAGGTTTTCATATTCATTGCAATCTCCTTTATTGCAGTAAAAACTCATGACTATTTTAGTCAATTTCGTTTAAAAAGCCGACAAGTTTTTACGAAAATTTCACATTATTTTAAACATCCACGTACAATCAATACGCCAACATTTCGAGCTTGCGCAACAGCTTTCGGTTTACTCAGTTTAATTTTTAATCCTTGAAGTTGATAACGTGACTCAAGCAAATCCGCCACTTCATAAGCCACTCGCTCAATCAGCAAGAAAGGTTTGCTTTCCACATAATCAATTATCACTTGGCTCACTTCAGCATAATTCAAACAATATGCAACATCATCCGTTTCCGCCGCTTGCTTACAATCCCAAGCCATTTCCAAATCAAACACAAGTTTTTGCTTAATTTGCTGTTCCCAATCATATACACCGATTTGTGCAAAAACAGTCAATTCTTCAATAAAAACACGATCCATAATATTTCCTCTAAAATTATTGTAGGCGTATGCTATCAACTTTGGGTAGAATAACGAATAATTTTTCTTGCTGGAGTACAAAATGAGCCTTTTCGCCCTTTTTTATATGCTTTGCGCCTATCTTTTAGGCTCTATTTCCAGTGCTATTCTAATTTGTCGCGTTGCAGGCTTGCCAGATCCTCGTCAAAATGGATCATGTACCCCAGATGTAACAAATGTATTTCGTATTGGTAATTATTGGGCTGCATTAATTGTATTAATCCTTGATCTTTTAAAGGGTATGCTCCCCGTATGGGTTGGTTATTATTTAGGTTTAACTCAATTTGAATTAGGTATGGTTGCTTTAGCTGCATGTTTAGGCCATATTTTCCCACTATTCTTTCAATTTAAGGGAGGAAAAGGTGTGCCGACTGCATTTGGTGCGATAGCGCCTATTTCATGGGCTGTTGCGGGTTCAATGTTTGGAACGTGGATATTGCTCTTTCTTGTTAGTCGTTATGCATCATTAAGCTCCGTACTTGCGGCATTGCTTGTGCCTTTTTATGTATGGTGGTTTAAACCTGAATTTACTTTCCCTGTTGCTTTAGTTTGTTGTTTATTGGTTTATCGTCATCACGATAATATTCAACGTTTATGGCGAGGTCAGGAAGATAAAGTTTGGAGTCAATTAAAAAAGAAGTAAGAAAATAACCGCACTTTTATCTATAAATTGATGTTATTTCATTGGAGTTGCTGTGCATACTAAACATTCTGTTTCTACACGTATTGCTAAATATTTATTTATTATCCTTATTGTTTCTGGTGTTATTAGCTCACTAAGTTTAGCAATTATGAGTAGCAATAAGTATGATGCTGAAGCGATTAATATTTCAGGTTCATTGCGCATGCAAAGCTATCGTTTGCTCTATGAAATGCAATCTCAACCCTCAACAGTCGAGGCTAATTTACGGCATTATAATATTAGCCTCCATTCATCTGCATTATTAGAAATTCAACGTCAATTTTTTACTCCAGATGCAGTCAAACAATCCTACCATACCATTTTACAGCGTTGGGCATTAATGGAAAAATATGCCCAACAGAAAAATGTAAAAAGTTATAGCGAACAATTAACGGATTATGTCGCAGATGTTGATCGTTTTGTGTTTGAATTACAGCGTTTTAGTGAGCAAAAATGGATCCTTGGCGTATTTGTACTTTGTTTAGCTATGTTATTAATTTTGGTCATGGTTTCCTATTTGATTTGGTATACTCATCGTGAGGTAGTGAAACCTTTAGAGCTGATGACAAAAGCAAGCATGCAAGTGCAGATGCGTCAGTTTAATCATATTTCATTAGATACAACAAAACAGAATGAATTGGGCACATTGGCACATGTTTTTACACAAATGTCGATGGAATTAGGTCAACTTTATTCTCGTTTAGAAGATGCCGTAAATGAAAAAACACAAAAATTACGCCAAACCAACCGCTCTTTGACAAACCTTTATCAAAGTTCACAGATTCTTAATGCGAATTCTATTAATGATAAAATTTTAAGCCAAGTGTTAGATCTCATACGTGTGAGTGAGCATTTGCAATATATCAAAATAGAAGTTATGGGGGCGGAGCATTGGAATATTGCTTTTGGAGAGCAGGATTCTCATCGTACTTTACAACTCGAAGTGCTATCGGTAGATAATGAAGATTTAGGCGTACTTTCTTGGCAATCAGGATTGCCTTGTCCCGACCCTAGAATGATGCAGAATCTGGCACAAATGCTTGCACGAGCTTTGTACTTCCATAAAAGTTTGCGTCAGCAAGAACAGCTTTTGTTGATGGAAGAACGTTCTATTATTGCAAGAGAACTTCATGATTCTTTAGCTCAAGTATTATCGTTTCTGCAAATTCAACTTACGTTGCTTAAACATAATTTAAGGAAAGAAGAACCACACGCAAGAGAAAAAAGCTTGGGGATTATTGCTGATTTTGAACAAGCACTTTCAGGTGGTTATGCACAATTGCGTGAACTTTTAGCAACATTCCGATTAACGATTCAAGAAGCTAACTTACAACTGGCTTTAGAGCAAGTGATTGATTCTTTACGTGCTCAAACTAGTATGAAAATGAGTGTGAATAGTCATTTGCCTTCACAAAGTTTAAATCCTCAGCAGTTAGTACATGTATTGCAAATCGTACGTGAAGCAACAACAAATGCGATAAAACATTCTAAAGGTTCTGCTATTGAAATTCATGCCCTGATTAACCCTGAGGGAGAGTATGAAATTTCTGTGCTAGATAATGGCATCGGTATTCTTAATCTTGAAGAGCCCGAAGGACATTATGGTTTGAATATTATGACAGAACGTTGTCGTCAATTGAATGCAGAATTAGATATTCGACGTCGAGAAGAGGGGGGGACTCAGGTAAAAATTACTTTACCTCATACCCTAGTTTAAACGTAGAGTGAATTTAAAAATTCATACACTTTTGATAATTCATGCACGAGTAGCAAAGCATAAGTGCATCCTAAAATGGTATTTTAAATGCAAAATTTACAACCTTTTCATACTTTTCATATTTCTGTTCAAGCCCATGAAATTATTGATGCGCATAGTGTGGCACAATTGCAAGAAGCTTGGGATCATGCAAAAGCAATGAATCTCCCCATACTTTTTCTTGGTCAAGGAAGCAATATGCTATTTTTAGCAGACTTCAGTGGTATTGTTGTGCTTAATCGATTAATGGGGATTACACATAAACAAGATACTGACTTTCATTATCTTCATGTAAATGGTGGCGAAAATTGGCATCATTTGGTGGAATGGAGTGTAAATGAAGGTATCTATGGTTTGGAAAATCTTGCACTCATTCCAGGTTGTGCAGGCTCAGCACCGATCCAAAATATTGGTGCTTATGGCGTAGAATTTAAAGATATATGCCATTATGTAGAGGTGTTAAATTTAAGTACTCATGAAATATTTCGATTAACAGTTGAAGAATGTGAATTCGGTTATCGAGACAGTATCTTTAAACACCATTATCAGTCTGGCTATGTGATCACTGCGATAGGATTGAAATTAAACAAAAACTGGCAGCCAGTGCTAAAATATGGCTCTTTAACTGAGTTTGATTCTCTGAAAGTTACGGCAAAACAAATTTTTGATGAAATATGTCAAATTCGTCAAAGTAAATTGCCTAACCAAGATGAATTTGGTAATGCAGGAAGTTTCTTTAAAAATCCCGTAGTGAGTGCAGAGCATTTTGCGGAAATCAAAAAATATCACGAAAATTTACCGCACTTTCCACAACCTGATGGCTCAGTCAAACTTGCTGCTGGATGGTTAATCGATCAATGTCAATTAAAAGGTTATCAAATTGGTGGAGCAGCAGTACATGAAAAACAAGCACTGGTGTTGATTAATAAGGGCGGAGCTACTGGTGAAGATGTGGCAAATCTAGCTCGTCATGTGCGTCATACTGTGGAAATTAAATTTGGTGTATGTTTACAGCCAGAAGTCCGTTTTATAGGTGCTGAAGGGGAGGTTGATTCTGTTTCAGTAATTCGTTAACAATCATTAATTTTATTTCAAGACATATTAATCAAATCAGGAACATTATGCGTAACTACATTAAAATTGGCGTGGCAGGCCCTGTTGGCGCGGGCAAAACTGCCTTAATTGAAAAACTCACTCGCGAAATGGCGAATAAATATAGCGTGGCAGTAATTACTAACGATATTTACACCCAAGAAGATGCGGAATTTTTAACGAAAAATAGTTTACTTCCGCCAGAGCGAATTATGGGGGTAGAAACAGGCGGTTGCCCACATACGGCAATTCGTGAAGATGCCTCAATGAATTTAGAAGCGGTCGATGAAATGGTGGCACGTTTCCCTGATGTAGAAATTGTTTTTATCGAATCAGGCGGCGATAACTTATCGGCAACTTTTAGCCCTGATTTAGCAGACGTGACAATTTTCGTGATTGACGTCGCACAAGGCGAGAAAATCCCACGCAAAGGTGGGCCAGGTATCACTCGTTCAGATTTGTTAGTGATTAACAAAACAGACCTTGCACCATTTGTTGGCGCGGATTTAAGTATTATGGAACGAGATGCGCGTCGTATGCGTAATGGTCAGCCGTTTATTTTCACTAATTTGATGAAAAAAGAAAATCTCGATGGCGTGATTGGTTGGATTGAAAAATATGCGTTGTTGAAGAATATAGAAGAACCTGAGGCATTAGTGAGATAAAGAATCATCCCCTCTCCTTTAAAGAGGGGAGTTTTTTACAAATTAAAAAGATTATGAATAGTACCCTCAAACTTTCAACTAAACTTTCCTCAAACGGCAAAACTCAACTTAATGAATACTTTGTGACGCCACCTTTTAAAGTAATGACATTGCCCGCTTACGCTGATTCTTGGGAAAATGGACTTAGCGCAATGCAAATGTCATCTTCGCCAGGGTTATTGGCAGGGGATCGAGTTGATATTCAAATAACGCTCGAAAAATCTACCGCACTTTCTTTAAATACGCAGGCATTTACTCGAGTTCAGGCAATGAATGAGGGAGATTTTGCCGAGCAAAATACATTGATTCAACTTGCTGAGAAAAGTCGTTTATTTTATTTACCTCATCCATTAGTTTTGCATAAGAATTCTGCTCTTAAGCAAAAAACGTTAATCAATATGCAACCTGAGAGTACGCTCATTTATGGTGAAATTGTGGCTATTGGGCGAGTGGCAAATGATGAACGTTTTGAATTTCGCCAATTTTCTTCTCATTTAAAAGTTCAGCTTGTGCAAGAAAATGGGAAAGTTAAACCGCTGATGTTGGATTGTATTCAGTGGTTGCCGTCTAAAATGAATTTAACCGCGTTAAGCCAAATGGAAGGTTTTTCACATCAGGGATCATTGGTTTACATTAACTTACAAAAAACATCTGTAGAAATTAAGCAGATAGCGCAGCAGCTTCAACAGAAAGAAACAGATAAATCCTTACTTCTTGGTATATCTCAGTTGAATGAAGGTGGATTGATTGTACGGGTGTTAGGGCATAGGGCAGAGCAAATTCAGAAATTGTTTGAGAAAATTGGTGAGCAGTTAAAAACTGCGTAAGATTGATAGAAAACTTATTTTCCCCTAAAAAAACTAATCCGAAAAATGAAAATATGTCTTGAGAGCATTTTTTGAAAATGTGATCTTGGTCAAGTTTTTTCTCCTTAAAATTTCTATAATGGCGTCAAATTAACTAACCAGATAAGGTGATTCAAATGACTCAATTTAGAAAAGAAGTAGATTTACTCGGCGAACGTGATGTACCAGCAGATGCGTACTGGGGTATTCATACATTAAGAGCGGTAGAAAATTTCAATATTTCTAACGTAACCATTTCTGACGTACCAGAGTTTGTACGTGGTATGGTGATGGTGAAAAAAGCAACGGCTTTAGCCAATGGTGAATTAGGTGCAATTCCAAGTGATATTGCAAAAGCGATTGTGGCTGCTTGTGATGAAATTCTTACCACTGGAAAATGCTTAGATCAATTCCCATCAGACGTATATCAAGGTGGAGCAGGTACGTCTGTCAATATGAATACCAATGAAGTAGTTGCTAACCTTGCCCTTGAAAAAATTGGCCATAAAAAAGGCGAATATAACGTGATTAATCCAATGGACCACGTTAATGCAAGCCAATCAACCAACGATGCGTATCCTACAGGTTTCCGTATTGCGGTGTATAACAGCATCTTAAAATTGATCGATAAAATTCAATATTTACACGACGGTTTTGATAATAAAGCAAAAGAGTTTGCGAACATCTTAAAAATGGGTCGAACCCAATTACAAGATGCCGTGCCAATGACTGTTGGCCAAGAATTCAAAGCTTTCGCCGTATTACTTGAAGAAGAAGTGCGTAACTTAAAACGTACAGCAGATTTACTCCTTGAAGTAAACCTTGGTGCAACGGCAATCGGTACTGGTTTAAATACTCCACAAGGCTATACAGAATTAGTTGTAAAACACCTTGCTGAAGTGACTGGATTAGCTTGTGTACCAGCAGAAAACTTAATCGAAGCAACATCTGACTGTGGTGCTTATGTCATGGTTCACGGAGCATTAAAACGTACTGCAGTGAAACTTTCTAAAGTATGTAATGACTTGCGTTTACTTTCTTCTGGTCCACGTGCTGGTATTAAAGAAATTAACTTACCTGAATTACAAGCAGGCTCTTCTATCATGCCGGCAAAAGTAAACCCCGTTGTTCCTGAAGTAGTAAACCAAGTATGCTTTAAAGTAATTGGTAACGATACCACTGTGACCTTCGCATCTGAAGCAGGTCAATTACAATTAAACGTAATGGAACCAGTGATTGGTCAAGCAATGTTCGAATCTATTGATATTTTAACGAATGCTTGTGTGAACTTACGCGATAAATGTGTGGATGGCATCACTGTAAACAAAGAAATTTGTGAAAACTACGTGTTTAATTCAATCGGTATCGTGACTTACTTAAATCCATTTATTGGTCACCACAACGGCGACTTAGTGGGTAAAATCTGTGCACAAACAGGTAAAGGCGTACGTGAAGTTGTGTTAGAAAAAGGTTTATTAACAGAAGAACAATTAGATGACATTCTTTCTGTAGAAAACTTAATGAATCCAACTTATAAAGCGAAATTAAATAAATAATCTCGATCTAAATCATCGGGCATTTAAGTCATTAAAGCTCGGTGATTAGCAAATATGATAAAGGGAACTTAACGTTCCCTTATTTTTTACAAGTATAACCTAAAGAATCATTTTCACCAATTTATCTGCTTTAATTCGTGCAAATTTTTTTAAAAGTTTTTGCACTGGTTCTGGGTATTGATTCAATTCTTCTAATTCAGTGTAATGTTTTAATACTTTTGTATGTTGGCGAATTTGGTTTTGCTCTTTTTCCACTTGGGCTAAAAGCTGTTGTTGTGGATCGTAAATTAATAAGCCATTTTCTGCATCTAAACGCCAAGCTCGAGGGTTAAGATTATTGCCCGTAAGTAAAATATAACGGTCATCTACCCACACACCTTTTAAGTGGTAAGTATTATCGCCATCACGCCATAAACGCACCACAAGCTGACCATTTTCAATTTGAGACTCAAATTTTTCACAGAAACGGCGAAGATTACTTTCATAAAGATAAGGTAACGCTCCCGCCATTTTGAATGGTTGTTCTGGTGGAATATAAAAATCGTTTGCGACTTTATCGCCAACAATAATTTCTACCCGTTTACCGTTTTCCAATAACGTTGCTATTTTATGTTGCAATGTGCGTGGGAAATTAAAGTATGGCGTACAAATCACCAATTTTTCTTGCACTTGCAAGAATAAATCTTCAATTACTTGATTTAATTCATTGCCTGATGCGCCTAAGCCAAACAGTGGCGATACACTTAAAACATTCGGTAATTTCACCGCACTTTTTAATGAATATTCTCCATTTTGTGCAAGGTCTTTACGATAAGCGCGTATATTGCCGCGGATCTCTTTGGTGCGAGGGCGGTTGGTGACATCAAGTGGATAAACTGCACTGAAATCTAACAAGTAATCATTGATGAAATTCACCATCGAATCAGCTAATTCGGCATGAGTGATTTTTTGATAGCGGTCGTAACGATATTTTTCAAATTGATGAAGATAGACATTATTAATGCTTGCACCGCTATAAAGCACCGTATCATCAAATACAAAGCCTTTAACGTGCAATACACCAAAAACTTCTCGCGTGTTAATTGGCACACCAAAGAACATATTCGGATCATCTGGCAACTGATAAGTTTGGCGTTGCTCGCAATACCAATCTGCATTGGTGGCCGATTTTTCCGCCCCTAATAAATTGCGTTGTGCGCGATGCCAATCTATGAGAATTTTTACATCCAAGTGTGGATTTTCTTGCTTCACGCGATAAATTTCATCAAGGATTTCCTGCCCCGCTTCATCTTTTTGCCAATAAAGTGTGGTGACATAAATACGTTTTTTTGCGTTTCTGATTAATTCAATAATTTGAGTTTTAAATTCAGCCGGGCTACCCAAAAATTCAATTTGCTCAGCTTGCAAAGCAAGGAATGGCAAATTATTTAAATTTTGTTCAGCTCGTTTGGTTTTATTGATTAACATAATCCATCTCGTGATTAAAGACTAGTGCGTTAGTTTACAATATTTCACGCGCTTATTAATAGAAAAAAGGCTTTTTTTCGTTATAATGCTCACAAATTTTAGCATTTTTTGGCTAAAAAATATTCATTTTTATTCAGGGAAACCCTATGAACGACAAACGCAAACCGTCTTTTCAATCCGCTGGCAGATCCTTTCAAGAACGCTCAGTAGATGAAAAATATAGAGAAAAACCAACTCAAAATCGACCGCACTCTAATGATAAGTTTAATGGAAATAGAAACGAAAAATCTCGTTTTCCTCGTGATAAACAAGAAGTAAAAGAAACTAAAATTACGCAACTTTCTTTATCTCGTGCGCCATCAAATAAAAATGTAGAACAACCTAAAGTTCAAGTGACGATAAAAAGTACGGGTACGGTTTATAAAACAAAAGAAAAGAAAACGGGTGCGCTTTCTCCTAGAGCACCTGAAAAAATTAAGAAAAACCGTGCGGAAGAAATGAAAGTTTATGGTGAAAATTCCTGTTTAGCTTTATTTGCCGAACGTCCTGAAAGTATTGTTCGATTGTGGGCAACCGTACAAATGTCACACAAAATTGGTGAGGTATTGAGTTATTTAGCCGAAAACAAGAAGGCTTATCATGTTGTAGATAGCGAAGAATTAGCTCGAGTGAGTGGAACCGAACATCATGGTGGCATTTGCTTATTGGTGAAGAAACCTCGCGCTTTCACGTTGCAAGGGTATTTAGATATTCCTCGTGAAGAGGATTGTTTAGTGCTATTAGACAACGTGAATAATGCGCAAAATATTGGTGGCGTATTGCGTACTTGCGCTTATTTTGGCGTGAAAAATATTGTCGCCGATAATGTGGAAAATCTGTATTCGGCAGCCTCAATGCGCGTAGCAGAAGGTGGTGCAGAATATATTCGAGTGTTAGAAACGGATTATATCGATTCAGCCTTGATGCAATTGCGCAAATCAGGCTATCAAATTATTCACGTATCGCACAATAAACAAGGCGAGCCGTTGGATAAAGTGCGGTTAAAAAATAAAGTGGTTTTTGTGCTAAGTGAAAGTTCTACGGAAAGTTTAGCGACTCAAGAAGACACGCAAGTGCGTTTAACGCTTGCAAGTCCAATTAAATCAGGCTTAAACATTGCAGTGAATGCGGGTGTGTTGTTAGCGAAGTGGTATTTTAGATAGTGATGATTAAAGGGGAAAATAGTTTCCCCTTTAAAATTTCAAATAAAAGTCTTTAGTCAATTCAATAAACGCTTCAGTGTATTGATTATCCTCATCATAAATCACTAATTGATCTTGCATTAAAACTTGGGGCTGTTTAGCAAAGGTAAGTAGCATTCTCTGGGGAGTTTTTCCCACTTTAGTAACGACATTCGTCTGTTTTATGCAAAAAAGTGCGGTAGATTTTATAAGCGTTTTGCCTGCATCATAAGGTAAAACAAAACTTATTTTCCCATTTTCCGCTAAGCGCATTGCAGCCCATTCTAACCAATTTAAGTGGCTTTGCTTGGTATAACGAGCCAATTCTCTTTCCTCATTTTTGCAGGCAATACCTTGTTCAAAATAAGGTGGATTTGCCACAATTAAATCAAAGGTTTGTTCAGTGGTTTGTAAAAAATGTTGTATATCTGTTTGAATAAGTTGAATGCGATTTTTCCAGACAGAATCATTGATGTTTTCTTGTGCTTGTTTTGCTGCAATGGGATCCAACTCAACCGCTTGAATTTGACAGTTTTCTTCAGTTCGTTGTGCCAACATTAGAGCCAATAATCCTGTACCACTGCCCATATCTAAAATATTTTTACAATGTTTTACATCAGCCCAAGTACCTAACAAAATGCCATCAGTGCCGACTTTCATGGCACAAGAATCTTGATTGATATGGAATTGTTTAAAGGTAAATCCGCTCATAAATTTTTCGTAAATTGACCGCACTTTCAGGTATAATCCCCACTAATTTTAACAAAGAACCGCACAATAATGAATTTATCCCAATTTGAACAATTTGATCTTTCTCCCGAACTTTTAAAGGCGCTTGAAAAAAAAGGTTATTCCCGCCCAACAGCTATTCAAATGGAAGCCATTCCTGCAGCAATGGAAGAGCGTGATGTATTAGGCTCTGCACCAACGGGAACAGGGAAAACGGCTGCTTTTTTATTACCTGCGCTACAACATTTATTGGATTATCCGCGTCGTAAACCCGGACCGCCGCGTATTTTGGTATTAACACCAACCCGTGAACTGGCAATGCAAGTGGCAGAACAAGCGGAAGAATTAGCACAGTTCACCCATTTAAATATTGCGACAATTACAGGTGGCGTGGCGTATCAAAATCATGGTGATGTATTCAATACCAATCAGGATTTGGTGGTGGCTACGCCAGGTCGTTTATTGCAATATATTAAGGAAGAAAATTTTGATTGCCGTTCGGTTGAAATGCTGATTTTTGACGAAGCAGATAGAATGTTACAAATGGGATTTGGACAAGATGCAGAAAAAATTGCGGCTGAAACCCGTTGGAGAAAACAAACCTTGTTGTTTTCTGCAACCTTGGAAGGGGAGTTGTTGGTCGATTTCGCAGAGCGTTTGTTGAATGATCCTGTTAAAGTGGATGCTGAACCAAGCCGTCGAGAAAGAAAAAAAATTAATCAATGGTATTATCACGCAGACAGCAATGAACACAAAATCAAATTGCTTGCACGTTTTATTGAAACTGAAGAAGTGACGCGTGGAATTGTGTTTGTTCGTCGTCGTGAAGATGTGCGTGAACTTTCTGAAACATTGCGTAAACGAGGTATTCGTTCTGCGTATTTAGAAGGTGAAATGGCACAAACTCAACGTAACAATGCGATTGATAAATTGAAATCAGGTATTGTGACGGTATTGGTTGCAACGGATGTGGCTGCGCGTGGTATTGATATTGATGATGTAAGCCATGTTATGAATTTTGATTTACCCTATAGTGCGGATACTTATTTACATCGAATTGGACGAACAGCACGAGCAGGCAAAAAGGGCACGGCAGTCTCTTTTGTCGAAGCCCATGATTATAAGTTACTCGGTAAAATCAAACGCTATACCGAGGAAATTTTAAAGGCGCGCATTTTAGAAGGTTTAGAACCTCGCACTAAGCCACCAAAAGATGGTGAAGTGAAATCTGTAAGCAAAAAACAAAAGGCACGTATTAAAGAAAAACGTGAAGAAAAGAAAAAAACAGAGGCGAAGAAAAAAGTGAAATTGCGTCATAAGGATACGAAAAATATCGGCAAACGACGTAAGCCGAGTAATCCTATATTTTATCAATGATGTTTTTATTAAAATGGCGTATGTTTATTCACATCACATACGCCTTATTTTTTAATTGTGTTTTATTTTAAGAAAAATTGTCCTTTGGCTAATTTGTAGATGGTCATTAATACGAGTAAGCCAATCATAAGGTTAGAGAATACAAAGGCAAAAATTGAGATACCTTGTAATACGTCGCCGTGAAAAAAGGCAATTGAGCTATTTGCCATAGACGCTAATCCGAATGAGAATCCCCATAATCCAATATTCAAGCCTTTTTCCATAATCCAAGGTAATAACCGTAATAAGAAAAAGAGTTGTAGAAAGCCATATCCCCAAAGAATTTTGACGAATGTATCAATTTCCCCTTTATTTAGAGATAAATATGCAGCAGCTCCTACAAACGCTGGAGCAAGAATGATTCCCATCGTAGCTCGAAATGGTGGTTCAAGTGATGAAATTCGTAGGTGTTGAAGCAATACGGGTTCAAAAATGATCCATGCTATTAGACCTGCACCAAAAAATAAATACCCTAAATCGTGATAGCCAAGTAAGGCAAGAGAGCTTGCACTCGTGAAGTTGGCTGCAACAGCAGGTAAATAAAAAGGTGGGCGAGTAGATTTTTGTTCAAATACACCACCTTGCCATAGCTCACTAATGCGTAAGGACGAGAAAAGTAATTGACCAATAGTGCCAAGCCAAATCATTACTTCCGCAAGCCATGGAGTCCAGCGATAAGTAATATCGCCTATAAGCATTGTGGTGATAGGAATGAGTGCAATGAAAGAAAAACGTACTGGGCAATGATATTCTGAGCGAACTTCATCACTATAATAACGAAGTTTATAGGCGTACATTAGAATAAATAGAATCCAAATTGCACTTGCTATGATACCGATTACATCACTTATAGTGCGAGCTACTGGAAAGTGATTTTCTAAGTGCAACCAAGCTAGAGATAATGCTGCCAGTCCAAGAGGAATACCGAAATAACCCGTAGGAAGCGGGAATGTTTTTGTTGAATTCATAACATAGTCCTTGTATTAATAAATTTCCTATTATATTACTGCGTATCTTAAGTAATCACTTTGCTTAGAATCTCAAATTATTGTATTTTTGATTAAATAAGTATTATTTAAATGGTACTGGTTTACCGAATATTCGTCTTTTAATTCGCCCCAATTCATTGATCACTTTTTCTAATGGGGTTGTTTTGGTTTGATTAGCATGAACGGTTCCTCTACCATCTTGTAAGCTACTCTTAAATTTACCTTCACCATTTATAATTAAATCTTGGATACAGACAGCGGGATAGAGTTGCATAACTTTATATTCTCTTTGGTTTAAGAGTTTATCAAAAATAAGCGTGTCTATTGCTAGAACAAGTTGTCTATTTTGGATTTTATTCAATAAATATCGAGCACCTTTGGCTGTGATGGTATACCCTCCCATACCAGTATGTTTATACTTTAATTGAAATATATTTCGTTGACATTTTATTTTATACATACTGCCGAGCATAATTTTACCGTACAATGTTTCTAGTTTAAGAATATCGGTATCTTTGGGGATGTAATCGATTTCAAGTAATTCTTTTGCATTTTCCCCCAAATAAATATCATCTTCAAAAATATTAATATAATCTAAATTATTTTCTAAAACGAAATTCCATAAAACGATATGGCTTAGTGCACAGGCTATCTCACCGTCACACAAAGTTGCTTTTGATGAACGATCAAAGGTGATATTGAATTTTTTAGCCGTTTCTTCAATAAGTTCAGGCGTGATAGCATCAAAAAATTCAAAAGGAATATTCTGCTTACCGAATTCTTCTGTAATATGTTTTCGGCGTTTTTGTTCAGTAGTTAAACTGATAACATAATTGTGCTGAGCTGAGCATAAAAGTTACCCAAATAAATAAAATGTGGAATGGTATAAGATAAAAAGTGCGGTGAAAAATCATAGAAATTTTCACCGCACTTCTTCATTTTAAATATTATGTGCTAAACGATATTCAACCAAATCTTCAATGGTTAGCACAGAATAACCAAATTTCTTTGCAAATTCTACAATCTCAGGGGCGCGAGCCATTGTGCCGTCGTCATTCGTGATTTCACAAATCACACCTGCATGTTTAAATCCAGCTAGACGTGCTAAATCAACAGAAGCTTCAGTGTGTCCGCGGCGGGTAAGTACGCCACCATTTGCTGCACGAAGTGGAAAAACATGACCGGGACGATGTAAATCTTTTGGAACTGCATTATCAGCAATCGCTGTTTTAATGGTTGTGACTCGGTCTGCGGCAGATACGCCTGTAGAAACACCTTTCGCGGCTTCAATCGTTACAGTAAAAGCCGTTTTGTTTACGCTATTATTATGTTCTACCATTGGCGGTAAATCGAGTTGTTGGCAACGTTTATCGGTAATGCATAAACAAACGATACCACTTCCATAACGAATTAATTTTGCCATTTGCTCTGGCGTGATTGTTTCTGCTGGGAAAATTAAATCGCCTTCATTTTCACGATCTTCATCATCTAAAACTAATACGCCATTTCCATTTTTGAAGGCATTAATTGCGTTAAGTACGCGTTCTTCAGCGGTATTGCCGAATGGAGATAAAATTGACTGATTCATAGTAATTTCCTAATTTGAGATTTCAATTAAATACCAGAATCAGGGCTGAGAAATGCAAATAAAATGAACGATTTGGGAACCCAACTCGTTTTATTCTCTTTCATCCAGACTTTACTGTCGGCTTTGGAATTTCACCAAATCTGCTGACTTTAAAAGTGAAAATCAGGACAATTTAGCTGGAAAAATTTGCCAAAAATTGACCGCACTTTTAAACGCTCGTGGGCTTTACCACCGGTAGGGAATTTCACCCTGCCCTGAGAATGCGCACTAAGTATAGCGCAAAATACCTAGGCACTAAATCAGAACGTGAAAAATATTTTCATTTAGCCTACAATAAACGTACTCAATTCTTACGCTATCAAGAGCCGATTATGTCAAAAGCAAAAGAGAAAAAAGTCGGTGTCATTTTCGGGAAATTTTATCCCGTGCACACAGGCCATATAAATATGATTTATGAAGCGTTCAGTAAAGTAGATGAACTACACGTTATCGTGTGTAGTGATACGGAGCGCGATTTGAAATTATTTTACGATAGTAAAATGAAACGCATGCCAACCGTGCAAGATCGTTTGCGTTGGATGCAGCAAATTTTCAAATATCAAAAAAATCAGATTTTTATTCATCATTTGGTTGAAGACGGTATTCCGAGTTATCCAAATGGCTGGCAATCTTGGAGCGAAGCGGTTAAAACCCTATTTCATGAAAAACATTTTGAACCTTCAATCGTATTTAGTAGCGAACCTCAAGATAAAGCACCTTACGAGAAATACTTAGGTTTAGAAGTTTCGTTAGTCGATCCTGACCGCACTTTCTTTAATGTGTCTGCAACTAAAATTCGTACGACTCCATTCCAATATTGGAAATTTATTCCGAAAGAAGTTCGCCCTTTCTTTGCCAAAACGGTGGCGATTTTAGGTGGAGAAAGCAGCGGTAAAAGTGTGCTTGTGAATAAGTTAGCTGCCGTATTTAATACCACGTCTGCATGGGAATACGGCCGTGAATTTGTATTTGAAAAGCTAGGTGGCAATGAGCAGGCCATGCAATATTCTGACTATCCGCAAATGGCTCTTGGTCATCAACGATACATTGATTATGCAGTGCGCCATGCACATAAAATTGCATTTATTGATACGGATTTCATCACCACGCAAGCGTTCTGCATTCAGTACGAAGGAAAAGCCCATCCATTTTTAGATTCGATGATTAAAGAATATCCATTCGATGTCACTATTTTGCTTAAAAATAATACTGAATGGGTGGATGATGGCTTGCGCAGTTTAGGTTCACAAAAGCAACGCCAACAATTTCAACAACTACTCAAAAAACTGTTAGATAAATATAAAGTCCCTTACATAGAAATTGAATCGCCAAGTTATCTTGATCGCTATAACCAAGTGAAAGCAGTCATTGAGAAAGTGTTAAATGAAGAAGAAATCAGTGAATTGCAAAATAGTCCATTTGTTATAAAAGGAAAACATCAATGATCTTATTTGCCGGTGATCCACACGGAAGCTACGATCATATTTACCCTTTTGTGAGAGAACAGGAAAATGTCGCACTCATAATTTTAGGCGATTTACAGCTCACGACAACAGATGAGTTGGATAAACTTGCTAAACATTGTGATATTTGGTTTATTCATGGAAATCATGATAGCAAAACAATTAGTGCTTTTGATGCGATTTGGGGTTCTGAATGGCAATCACGGAATTTACACAATCGCGTAGTTGATATTCAAGGCACCCGCATTGCAGGATTAGGCGGTGTATTCCGAGGGCAAATTTGGATGCCGCCAAATCGCCCCATGTTTTTTGATCCTATTCATTATTGTCAATATAGCCCACAAGAGAAAATCTGGCGAGGCGGTGTGCCTTTACGTCATCGCACGTCAATTTTCCCATCGGATATTGAAATCTTAGAAAACCAACAAGCGGATGTGTTGATTTGTCACGAAGCCCCTAAGCCACATCCGATGGGTTTCCAAGTGATTAATGATTTGGCAATGAAGATGGGTGTTAAGCAAGTATTCCACGGTCATCATCACGAAAACTTTACTTATCGAACAAAGTATCCCTACAAAATCACGAATGTAGGTTTCCGCAGTCTTGCTGATGCAGATGGAAATTATTTGCTACAAACTATCGACGATCGTGAAAAATAAATCTATTCCAAAACAAAAGCCGATTCAAATGAATCGGCTTTTTTACATTCAAAGTGCGGTATTATTCCGCATTGTTTTTCGATTTAATAATGGCATAAACCACACCTGTTGATAAAGCACCAATCGCAATTGCACCAAGATATTTCAACGGCTCAGATACAAATGGAATTACAAATAATCCGCCGTGTGGAGCTTGTAATGTAATATTTAAGCCCATAGAAATCGCACCAGCCACTGCACCACCAATCACAGAGCTAATAATGACACGAATTGGATCTGCTGCCACAAATGGTAATGCACCTTCGGAAATAAAACATAAACCAAGAACGAATGATGCTTTCCCCGCATCGCGTTGGCTAACAGTGAATTTATTGCGAGCAATCCAAGTCGCCACTGTCATACCAATTGGTGGAACCATACCCGCGGCCATTGCCGCAGCCATTGGCGTATAAATTTGGGATGCAATCAATCCAACAGAAAAGGTGTATGCTGCTTTATTTACCGGCCCGCCCATATCGATACACATCATTGCACCAATAATTGCGCCTAACACAATCGCATTCACTTCGCCCATTGAAGTAAGCCAATTACTTAGCTCTTTCATAATTTCAGCTACTGGTGGATTAATGAGGTAAATCATCGTCAAACCAACAATCATCGAACCCAAGAGCGGTAAAATTAAAATCGGTTTTAATGAAGTCAGGCTTGCTGGCAATCGAATAATCACATTCAGCCCTTTCACTACATAGCCCGCTAAGAAACCCGCAATAATACCGCCAAGAATCCCTGCACCCGCTTCACTTGCCAGCATCCCCGCAATCAAACCAACTGCAAGCCCTGGACGATCAGCGATAGAAAATGCAACATAACCGGCAAACACGGCAATCATTAACTTGAACGCCACACCACTACCGATATTCATCAACATATTGGGAAGATCTTGAAAAACTCCTGTATTTTCAATTACATTAAAACTGAACATAAACGAAATCGCGATCAACAACCCACCCGCAACCACTAACGGTAACATATGAGAAACGCCAGTCATTAAGTGTTTGTACACACCTTTTTTCTCACGGCTTTCTTCTTTTGAGCCAGCATTATTTCTGCCATCAAAAACTTTGGCCTCTTTAAATGCTTTATCAAATTCTTGCTCGGTTTTCTTCAAGGCTAATCCTGTTGAAGTGCGATACATTGGTTTACCTTTAAATTTATCTAAAGACACATCAATATCTGCTGCAACAAATACCAAATCAGCCGCCGCGACTTCTTCTGCAGTAATTTCATTGCCAGCCCCAACTTGACCACGGGTTTCAACTTTTACATTCCAACCTTGTTTTTTCGCATAGGCTTCAATCGCTTCGGCTGACATAAACGTATGTGCAACGCCAGTTGGACAAGCAGTTACCGCAACAATATTTTTTACACCAGAAACACCTGTAAAATTCACCGCACTTTTCGGAGCAACATAATCTGCTCCATTGGCTAAGGCATTTGCCAGCGTGACTTCAGGAGAAATCATGGCGATAGCTTCGCCGATAATAAAGACTTTTTTACCAACTAACGCAGGGTTATTGGGTAATACAGAACCAAATACGAGAACAAGATCTGCTTCGGCTGGTGTTTCTACAATAGAGACATTTGCTTTTTGCGCAGCTACTCGAAAAACTTCATGTAATAAATAGGCTTTCGCATCGCCTACATTAGCTGATTGGGTTAAAAATAACTTCATACTATCCTTCAATCATCGTTATTTGTACTTTTTCTAAAATGGGCTCAAGTAAATTCAAATCACTCACACCGACATTACTTTGAGACACCGCAAAAGCGGACACAGCCGTAGCAAAAGCTAAGGTTTCAGCTTTCGATAAACCTTTTTCAAAACCATAAATTAAGCCTGCTACCATTGAATCGCCTGCCCCAACAGTACTCACTACATTTTCACATTTTGGCGGTTCGGCTTTGAGCACGCTTTCATTATTAATCCATAAAGAACCTTTGGCTCCCATTGAAATAATCACGTTTTCAATACCTTCCGCTTTGAGTTGCTGTGCAGCAGCAATAATTTCTTCAAGACGATTTAATGGATGACCAACCCAAGCCTCAAGTTCTCGATGATTGGGTTTTACTAGCCAAGGTTTCGCTTTTAATCCAGCGGTAAGCGCAGCATTGCTACTATCAAGCACCACTTTTACGCCAGCTTGGTGAAGCTGACTCAACCAATCAGCAAATAATTCAGGAGATACACCTAGAGGTAAACTGCCACAAACTGCGACAATGTCATAATTTAAACAATAAGCCAAAGAATCCGTCACAAATTGTTGCCAAACTTGTGGGCTTATTTGATATCCCAAGAAATTTAAATCTGTCACATCTGCTTCAGTTTCGGTAATTTTTACATTGATACGAGTTTTGCCATCCACACGGTTGAATTTATCTTCCAAACCGTGCTTATTAAACATTTGCTCGAAATCAGCTGAATTATCCTCGCCCAAGAAACCGCCTACTGAAACATCAACGCCTAAATCTTTTAGTACTTTTGCGACATTAATGCCTTTCCCCGCAGGAAATAAGCCAAGGGTTTCTACGGTATTTACTTCACCAAGTTGGATATGAGTTAAACGCCCGACTAAATCATAGGCGGAATTTAAAGTAATTGTTACAACGCTTGCCATACTATTCCCCTAAACCCGATTCAATCACAGCACCGATTCCATCAATAGCCTGTTGCGCTTCATCGCCCGTTGCAACAAAACGTAAACGAGTCCCTTTTACTACGCCTAATGCCACAATTTTCATTAAGCTTTTAGCACTCACTAATTGAGAATTACGATCAAGATTCTGAACCGCTACAGAGGCATTATATTTTTTCACTTCGTTTACCAACACTGCACTTGGGCGAGCGTGCAAACCGTGTTCATTCTTAATTACAAACACTGCCTCAATAGCATTTGCCGGCAAGTTATTATCTTCTGTTACCTCTGGTGCGTGAATTTGCTCCCCCATAATTTCAATGGTATCTGGTTCAGATGGCGGCACGGCAGAAACATTCTCACCCAAGCCGTCGGCAATCACTTTGCCCAATGCTTCAATAGCTTGTTTTGCATCTTCCCCTTCTGCCACAAAACGTAAACGATGCCCTTGTATTACACCAAGTGCAACAATCTTCATCAAACTTTTTGCACTGACGACTTCACTTTCACGAGTAAGATTTTGCACGGTAATTTTCGAAGTGAATTTTTTCACTTCATTAACCAAATTCGCACTTGGACGCGCATGTAAACCATGTTCATTACGAATCGTAAAGGTTCCTACAACAGCACCTTCTACAGATTGAGTTTCAACATCACACTCTGAACCCAAAAGTGCGGTCAAAATTTCTGTTGAATTACCATTGAGTAAGGTTGTTTGGACATCGTCATCTAATAAACGCGCTAAAGTTGGATTAATTTGATCACTGATAGCTGAAACGGTTATCACGCCTTTTACAGCTTTGCCATTGTGGCTAAAAATCGTTTTGGCACGACTAAATGCCAAGGCATTTTTCACATTCCCTACGACAGAATCGGTTACCCATAACCCTTTGCCAAGTGGTAATGCCGCATTATTAATCACCTCAGAAATAAAGCGATTTTCTACCGCACTTTGCATCTGTAATTGCCCCGCATTAATCGCGACTAAAGTTAATAAACTTTGGGTATCTACATCTACACTGATATTGGCAGCAGGAATTTCAAATGGCTCAATTGTCTCGCCCATTAAAATCGCACGAAATTCAGCAACATCCGTTATTTTTGCTAATTTCGCTGCGGTATCTTCATCACTCAAAACGTGAGTAAGTTGACGTAATAAGGACAAATGCTCATCAGATCGCGCCGCAATACCAATCACGACATAAGCAATATTTCCTTCTCCCCATTCTATGCCTTGAGGAAATTGAAACACTTGCACGCCCGTTTTCTTTACCATCGAACGAGTATCCAAGGTGCCATGAGGAATAGCGATGCCATTGCCTAAAAAGGTTGAGGTTTGCAACTCGCGCGCTAGCATTCCTTGCAAGTAACCATTTTCCACATTGTCTGCTTGAACTAATGCGGACGCTGCGATTTCAATCGCTTGTTGTTTATCAGCTGCGTTAGCATTTAAATGAATGTTGCTTTCCGAAAGTTCTAACATTCTTGCTCCTTAATAATTTAAAAATAAAGCTGCTGGTGAAATAAATCGACCAGCAGCTTGTTGAAAAACAATTATTTAGATGTGCAGGCTTTCAGCAGTGCTTCACTACCTTGCGCAATATATTCATCATTTTCACCGCGCTCTTTGCCTTTTTGCAAATCACGCATCGCATCATAAATACCTTGAGTTATGCTTTGCGAATCCACTTTTTCCCAACAATTTGCGTTCAAACGTTTAATGTTCGCTTGCAATGCTTCCGCATGTAACACGCCGCTATAATAAGCATATACATCAGAATCATGGCCGCCTGTATAAAGTTTATCCTGAATTTGTTTAACAGGAACTAAAATACGGCCTAGATACCAGTCATTCGCACCACTTGCAAAATTATCTACAAAGAAATTTTCATTCACGCGACCTTTATATGTCGCTATAGTCGCTTCATAAGCTGCTGCATAGGATTTCTGATCGATTTTATCTTTATCTAAATCAATCACTTTTTTATCGTTCCCTATAAATGGAATATAGTTGGTAACCGATGACCAAGAAGAACAACCTGCCAACATTAACGTAAAAAATAAAACAGAGATTTTTTTAAACATAGTCATACCTGATTAAAGTTAATAAAACGCCGCCATTATACTGGCTGAAGGGGATTAAAGAAAGGGCGGTAATTATTCCGCCTCTTTTACTAAAGACACCAAAATCTGATCGATTTTAAAGTTTTCCGTATCAATTACTTCAAACTTGTATTTTCCGTAAACCACAGAATCGGTTTTTTTCGGAATTTTACGTAGCATATACATCATAAAGCCACTGATGGTTTCGTAATTTTCTTCATCAGGGAAAGATTCAATATCTAACACTCGTGTCACATCTTCTAATGGCGTTGCGCCATCAATAAGCCACGAATTTTCATCACGACTAACAATATATTCTTCTTCGTTAGAAACCAATTCCCCCATGACAATACTCATGACATCATTTAGCGTAACAATACCTACTACAAGGGCATATTCATTCACAATAATCGCAAAATCTTCACCGGTAGATTTAAACAATTCCAACACTTCGTAAAGAGAAAGCGTATCAGGCACAAATAATGCTTTACGTAGTAGTTTAGGATCAGTCAGCACCACATTTTCATTCTGCAAATACATGGTTAGCAACGTATGGGATTCGACATAACCTAAGATTTTGTCGAGGCTATTGTCACAAATCACGATTTTAGAATGAGAATCACGAGAAAGCGTATCCATGACTTCTTGGCGAGAAAAAGTGCGGTCTAAATACACGATATTTTCACGGGTTGTCATGGTGGAAGTCACTGTACGCGCTTGCATATCGAAAATATTTTCGATGAGATAATGCTCTTGAGTTTTCAATACACCTGCTTCTGCACCTGCTTCTACTACAGCGAAAATATCTTCAGACGTCATGCCATCTTCACGCACAGTGGAAATACGAAATAAGCGGAAAAATACATTAGCAATCGTATCAAAAAACCATACAAGTGGCTTAAACACAAACATACTGAAATTCATGATGCCGACAACACGCAAAGCCACCATTTCCGGATAAGTAATAGCAATACGTTTTGGAATAAGATCAGCAAATAAGATAAAGAAACAAGTAACCAATACAAACGCAATTGTGGAAGCTGTTGGCTCAATCCAATCGCCCACAAAAGAGCGGCTTAAAATTTCCGCGATATAAGGACTTAGTGCGCTTTCACCAATTCCCCCTCCAAGAATTGCCACCATATTCAAACCAATTTGAACTACGGTAATAAAACGACCAGGATGCTCTTGTAATTTAAGCACTTGAAGCGCACGCACATCCCCTTCATTTGCAAGGGTTTGTAGTTTCAATTTACGCGAACCCGCCAGTGAAATTTCTGCAGAAGAAACAACCGCACTAATTAGAATTAAGGCAATAATCGCCAAAATAGTATGAAATAATTCCATAATCATTACTCAAAAATATGAAAGAAAACGACCGCACTTTGCGGCCGTTCAGGATATTACTCTTCGCTGTCAAACCAGCCACGAACAAATTGAATAGACAAGAATAAAGTAGCTAACAGGAATGCATAGAAAATCCAAGAAACGATTGGATGACTTGGCGTGTCGTCAGCAGTAATTTCTTTTATTGAGGTTGCATTGCGATATTCATCCATCATCGTAATACGCCAACCATAGTATTTAATTTGCACAAGTTTGTTGTCATTACCCAAAGCCTGCGCTTCAGCCTGTAAATTGGCCGATCCAAATTTGAAGTAAAACGGGAAACCCCAACGTGTATCTTCATTGCGATACACCATAATTTTTCCATCGTCATTTTGCGTATTGATGTAATACACATCACGTGTTGGGCCATCAGCTGGATTCGATTTTGTGATGGGCCCATCTTTATCAACGCGTTTTACTTCTACGCCAGTAACACGTGTCACATCGTAATGAGGGAACACATAATTCACCACAGAAAACATAAAACCGTGGAATAAAAAAACAACAATAAATAAGAAATATTTAAAAAACTTTCGCATACTTTTCCCTTGTCAGAACTGTGCATTTATTCTACACGAATTTTAAATAAACGCTCGAAATTTTGCGTGGTGATTCTAGCAAACGACTCAGCCGAAACACCCTTTAATGTTGCCACATATTCACATACTTCTCTCGTATAAGCCGGTTGGTTTTCTTTTCCTCGATAAGGTACTGGCGCAAGATAAGGAGAATCCGTTTCAACCAATAAGCGATCCGTTGGCACATAACGAACAACCTCACGAATCGCTTCGGCATTTTTAAAGGTGACAATGCCAGAACAAGAAATATAAAAACCTAAATCCAACGCTTTTTTCGCAAATTCCATGCTTTCCGTAAAACAATGAATAACGCCACCGCACTTTTCAGCATGGTGCTGGCGTAACATTGCAATGGTGTCATCGCCCGCAGAACGAGTATGAATAATTACTGGCTTATCTAACTGGTTTGCAATATCGATTTGGCTACCAAACACCGCTTGTTGCTCCGCTTTATTGTCCGCGCTGTAATAATAATCCAATCCAATTTCGCCAATAGCAATCACTTTTGGATCTTGCGCTAAACGTAATAAGCGTTCTGCGTCATAAGGTTCCTCTTCAAAATCCAGTGGGTGAACACCGCAAGCAAGCGAGACATTATTAAATTCGCGCAAAGATTCATAAGCCTGCTCAAAACGGCTTAATGTTACACCAATCGCGAGCAAATGTTTCACATCACGCGCGCGTGCTTTTTCCACCACATCCGCGATGTTTTTGTGTAAATTTTCATAATCCAAAGCATCTAAATGACAGTGGGAATCAACAATGAACATAATTATTTTTCCTTATGCCTAAGGCTTGAACGCCATAGGCGATATATCTTTAATTTATTGCGTTTCAAATACTTCAGTGACTAATCGCGTCAAGCCATCTAATAGCATCAAGTCAACATTCACACCATTAATTGTAAGCAAATCTGACCGCACTTTTTGCATAATTTTGATTGCTTGTAATAAACCAAGGGCTGTTTGCTCATCGCTGAATTGTTCGATACCACGACCAAGATCGGCAACTTGTCGATGACTGTCAATTTCAAGTTTATGTTTTAAACAATCGGAAAGAAAAGCCAAAATCCAATCCACTTGCTGAACATAGCGTTCTTTATCAAACAACTGAAGTAATTCCAATGGCGAACGTCGGCGATAGAACACCCAAAATTGACGTAAGAAGTTTTTACGCTGTTCAATCAGCCCTTGTTGTAAAGTTTCTAAGGCTAAAAGCGGTCGTCCAAGATTCATCGCAAGTGCGGTCAAAATTTCCTGATTTTCAGCCGCACTTTCTGATTTCAACCAATCAAGAGCCATTTGTTCATTAGGCACGGACAGATTCCACACTTGGCAACGACTGTAAATGGTTGCCAACAAACTTGACGAACTATCCGTTTGAAGCAAAAAATAAGTATTTGGACGAGGCTCTTCCAATGTTTTCAATAATGCATTGGCAGCTGCTTCTGTTAAACGTTCTGCTCCTTGCACATACACTACTTTATTGCCGTTTTGTTGTGCATGTTGAGTAACCATTTCATTAATGTCGCGTACTTGATCGACGCCAATATCCTTGCCGTCATTAGGGCTTAATTCATGATAATCTGGATGGCTATGGGCCTGCATTAAATGACAAGAATGACATTGACCACAAGGTTTATCACCTTGAGCCACACACATTATTTTCTGTGCAAGCGCATTAAATAAGCTTTCCACGCCTAAACCAGAATCAGCTTTAATCAGCACAGCATGATGCCCCAAACCTTCGTCAAAGGTTTGAGTAATTTGATGATAAATTGGCATTAACCAAGGGTAAAGTGCGGTCATTTTTCGTTTGATTTCCACCAATTTTTTACCGCGCTTTCGATATCAGCTTGAACAAGTTCAATACTCTGCTCTGCATTAATCATTACTGCTTTTGGATTATCTTTTACTAACGCTAAATAGCGTGCTCGAGTACGATGGAAAAAATCCAAATCCATTTGCTCAATACGATCTAACTCGCCACGTCCACGAGCTCGCGCTAAACCGACAATCGGATCTATATCCAAATAAATGGTGAGATCTGGCTCAAAATCACCTAATACGGTTTCTTTCAAGGTGAGCATAAAATGCGGGTCTAATTGACGCCCACCACCTTGATACGCCTGAGATGACATATCATGGCGATCACCTACTACCCATTTTCCTTGCATTAAAGCAGGTTTAATCACATTTTCCACCAACTGAATACGAGCCGCATAAAGCATTAATAACTCTGCTTTATCTGTCACAGGTTCTTCGGTTTCGTGTTTGATGAGATGACGTAATTTCTCTGCCAACGGGGTCCCACCAGGTTCTCGTGTAAACACGACATCTTGAATACCAAGTTCATGCAAAACTCGCACAACAGACTGATGAGCGGAACTTTTCCCCGCACCTTCCAAACCTTCAATGACAATAAACTTTCCTTTCATATTTTTTCTGCACTTTTATTTGGCATTTTTCTGACTGCGATACCAACGTAAATATTCTTGCACCGCTTTATTATGTTCATTCAAATTTCGGGTAAATTTATGCCCACCAGAACCATCTGCCACAAAATAATAAAAATCTGTTTTTTCTGGATGCGCAACAGACTGTAATGAACTTTCACTTGGCATAGTAATTGGCGTTGGCGGCAATCCATCAATCACATACGTATTATAAGGCGTTGACATTTCTAAATCTTTTTTACGAATATTACCACTATAATTCTCGCCCATACCATAAATTACCGTTGGATCCGTTTGTAATTTCATTTTTGCTTTTAAGCGGTTGAGAAATACAGAGGCCACTTTTGCTCGCTCATCAGCCACGCCCGTTTCTTTTTCCACGATAGAAGCCATAATCAACATTTCATAAGGATTTGCTAAAGGTAAATCCTCATCACGCTCGTTCCAAGCCTTATTTAACGCCTTTTTCATTCGCTCAGCCGCTCGCTTCAGTAGCTCTAAGTCTGTCGATTTAGGCGTATAGTTATAAGTATCAGGATAAAGCCAACCTTCCACATTTTTTAGTTCAAGATTTTGACCGACATCTGGCAAATCAAGTAATGTGAAAATATCTTCGTTACTCTTATCTTTCAAGGTTTGCACCAAGTGCGGTGCATTTTCAAGATCTTTTCGCCAATCCTTGAAGGTTTTTCCTTCAATCCATTTTACATTGAACTGCACTTCCTTACCTGAATTAAGCAAATCCAGTAAATCTTGCACGGTTTTAACATTCTCAAGAGAATAAGTCCCAGCTTTTATTTTATTTAGTTCAGGTTTCAACTTCAGTAAATAAGGCAATAATTTCCCATCATCAATTAACTTTTCTTGCTCAAAAAGTGCGGCTAATTTTGAACCTGTTGTGCCACGTTCAATCGTTAAAAGTTGATCGGCCTGCACATTTACCGGTGTTTTTACAAATTCAATAATTTTGTAATAACCAAAACTGGCCACGCCCGCTAAAATCAAAATTAAAAGTAAAATCGCAATTAAAAATTTCTTCATAAGCTATAAGAAAGAGAAAATAAAAAACAACAAAAGGGGCAATTAAGCCCCTTTCTTTTAAATATTAAATCATTTATTAAAATATTGGATATCTGCTTTTTTACGCAATGCTTTAACCCAGTCTTTTGTTGCATCTTGCAACTGAGAATTTACTAAATGTTCATAGGCTTTTTGTGCGTAGGACTCTGCAGTAAGATCGCCGTCTCGCATTCCTGTCACTTCTAAAATATGCCAGCCAAACTCTGTTTTAAACGGTGCAGAAATTACTCCTTGTTTACTTTGTACAACAGTTTGTGCAAACTGTGGCGCATAAGTTTCGGGGAATGCATAACCTAAGCTGCCGCCATTTGCGCCGGATAAATAATCTTTTGAATATTTTAACGCTGCATCTGAGAAAGAAATTTTTCCAGCAATAATATCTGAGCGAATTTTGGTAAGTTCTGCTTTGGCTTGCGCATCATTTAGCATTGGATTTAGTTTAAGCAAAATATGACGAACTTCATATTCTTTTCCTGTTATTTTCTGTGCAGAACCTTTTTCTTTTGCTTCCTCTAACATTTTTTGTCCAAGGGCCCAAGCTTCACTACGTGCTTGTTCAACATCCACGCTTTCATGAATTACTTTATTTCGAATTGCATCGCGGGTCATCGTTTGTAATTGGTTTTCCCAGGCTTTTTTGACATCTTTTGCGATACGTTGGCGAAATTCATTTAGTGAGGAACCTTCATTACTTAGCGCAATAGCGAACTGCCCCAAGGTTAAATTGTTTGCTGCAGCAATATGATTAAGTTGTTGCTCTACAGCTGCATTTAATGCTTTAGGGTCAATTGAGGGGGCTTTCACATCTTGCATTGCTTGATGAAGCAAAATGTCATCAATGATTTTATCTAAAGCAACTTGGCGATCTCCATTTTTTCCTATATTTGCTTGAATCTGGCTTTCAAGGACTGGAACGCCATTCACCATTGCTACAACACGTTCTTCGGCTTTTACAACAGAAGCTAAAACAATGGCGCCAATAGTGGCTAGAAACAATGATTTAAATGTAGATTTTTTCATTTCTGTTTTATCAAAAAGTATCAACAATGCTCTTTAGATTATCAGTTCTAAAGAAGGTTCACAAGTGACAGTAATTATTTCCCAATAATAGCAACTTCATAGCAACCATCATATTTTTCAGTGCGAACTTGTACTAATTCCTCGCGACTTGTTGGGACATTTTTTCCTACATAGTCAGCCCTAATTGGTAGTTCTCTATGTCCACGATCGATAAAAATGACTAACTCAATTTTTGCCGCTCTACCAAAATCAGTGAGTGCATCCATTGCTGCTCGAATGGTTCGACCAGTAAAAAGTACATCATCGACAAGAATTACTGTTTTGTCTTGAATATTCAAATATTGTGAGGAGCCACTGTATACAGGCATTTTATCCTCTTGATCTACTAAGGTTAGATCGTCTCGGTAAAAGGTAATATCCAGTTCCATAGATGGTAATTTATTACCACTTAATTTTTCTACTCTATGCTGTAATAATGCGGCAATTTCAGCCCCGCGGCGTTTGATTCCAACAATCACTACATTATCGAGAGATTGGTGTTTTTCAATGATTTCATGGGAAATGCGTGAAATTGTACGAGAAAAACGATCGTGATCGATAATAATTTTTTCCATCTTGTCCAGCTTAATAAAAGATTTTCTAGGGGCTAGAGTATAAAGAAAAAGTAGTTAAAAAGCGATTGTATTTACACCCTTTTTCTTATTGTTCCGTTATACTATTAAACAGATAGATTATTGATTAGGAGGCGAGACAATGCATTATTCTATTCAGGATTTTATTCAACTTATTGCTCAATTGCGTAATCCAAATGGCGGATGTCCTTGGGATTTAAAACAAAATTATGAATCCATGATTCCTTGCTTAACGGAAGAAACTTACGAAGTAATCGAAGCGATTGAGAAGAAAGACATACCAAATTTACGCGAAGAATTAGGGGATTTATTGTTACAAGTCGTTTTCTTCAGCCAGCTTGCTACGGAAGATAAATACTTTACTTTTGACGATGTATTGCAAGATGTAGCTGAAAAAATTGTGCGCCGTCATCCTCACGTGTTTGGTGATGCAAAAGCGGGGGACGAAACAGAAGCCCTTTCCCGTTGGAACGAAATGAAAGCCAAAGAAAAACAAGGTAAAAGTGCAGAAACCTCTATTTTAGATAATATACCTCGTGCTTTGCCTTCTCTTACTCGAGCAGCAAAATTACAAAAATGTTGTTCAAAAGTAGGTTTTGATTGGGAAGAAATTTCACCCGTATTTGACAAAGTGCGGGAAGAATTAGAAGAAGTTCAAGCTGAAGTTAACCGCACCTCGATTGAACAAAATAAAGTGGAGGAGGAAATCGGCGATTTATTGTTCGCAACCGTCAATCTTGCTCGCCACTTAAAATGTGATCCTGAAGATGCATTGCGAAAAGCGAATTTAAAATTTGAACGTCGTTTTCGAGCAGTAGAACAAGCGGTTCAACAACAAGGTAAGCAAGTTAATGATGTGCCACTTATTGAATTAGATTTGTTGTGGGATGAAGTGAAAAAACAAGAAAACTAATTGAGAAGTGCGGTAAAAATTTCTCTCATTTTTACCGCACTTTCTTCGTTAAAGTTGCTGAATATTCAATGCCATTTGGTCTAACATTTCATAACGTTTACGATACATAGAACGTTTTTTACTTGCGATATCTTCTAACTGTTTGCGTTCAATATCTAAAGGTAATTGCCAATAATTATTGCGATATTCCCCTTGATTCTCTTGCCAGAACTCATCGTAATTAAACAAAATCTTACTGCGCGCAGAAAGACGATATTTTCCTTGCGCTTTGTGCGGAATGCCCACTAACTCGCATTGCCATTTTTCAGCGAGCATTTTGAATGCATTGACTAACAGAAACATTGGACGCATACCGTGCAATGCTTTCGTAGCCTGTTTCACAAGCTCTTGAGCATTGTCACTTGAGGGGCCTTGAATCGAGGCGATAAGCAATTTATTCGGGCTCAAAAAAGTGAAAGAAGCATCGTATACTCGCTCATTATGTTGATTACGAATATTAATAGAAAAATACCCTTCAAAGGGATCGATATGGTTGATACTCAAAGATAAACGCAAATCATCGGTTAATTGTGTTAACATAATATTTTGTTGATCTAATAATTGTTGGCAAACCGAACGTCCCATTTTTTCTTCTGCCAAACGTAAATTCTCCGTAATCGCCGTTAAACGTTCTGAAGCAGAAAAGCGTTTATCGCAAAAAGTAGTCAGAACTGTATTGATACGATAATAATCTTGTGTAAATAGAGGCTGCCATTGAATTTCTGTATTAAGAAAATCCACTAATTGGCTACATTGCTTTTGATACAACCATTTATAGCCATAATAACGTAATTTTTCCCGCACTTGTTTGAGAAAAGGGCGATCCTTAGAATAAGGATACATTTGAACGTAAGTGGGGAAAATAAAATTATTTTTCGTGGACATAACTCAATATTTTGTAAAATTTAATAAAATTGTCAGCCATTTTAGCGATTATCACTTCATTTGCCAAAATTCTTTTTTGTTTAAAACCCACTTTACAACTCAGATTTTGTTATAATCTTTTCCTTGAATTCCTTTTTCCCTACCCCAATATTTACCCAAATTATCAGAAAGAATTAAGAGAGATAAATTATGGCGAAGAATACCCAACGTACGATGCCTGTGTTGCCATTACGCGATGTCGTCGTTTTCCCTTATATGGTGATGCCACTTTTTGTAGGGCGTGCGAAATCAATTAATGCCCTTGAAGAAGCGATGAACGATGATAAACAGCTTCTTTTGGTATCTCAGAGAGAAGCAGATTTGGAAGAACCTACCCCTGAAGATTTATTTGATGTAGGTACCATTGCTAACATTATTCAGTTACTAAAATTACCTGATGGCACAGTGAAAGTGCTCGTTGAAGGCCAGCAACGTGCAAAAATTTCGAGTATTGAAGATGGTGAGAAATGCTTTTCTGCTCAAATAACGCCTATCGAAACGACTTATGGTGATGAGAAAGAATTACATGTCGTGAGAAGTACGGTGTTGTCTGAGTTTGAAAATTATCTTACTCTGAATAAAAAGGTACCTGCTGATATATTAAATGCTATTCAACGTATTGATAATGTAGATCGTTTTGCTGATACGATGGCTGCACATTTGCCAGTTGCTGTGCATCATAAGCAGAATGCATTAGAAATTGTTGATGTACAAGCTCGCTTAGAGTTTTTGCTCGGTATAATGGAGTCGGAAGCGGACATTCTTCAAGTAGAAAAACGTATTCGTGGCCGAGTAAAAAAACAAATGGAGAAAAGCCAGCGCAACTATTATCTTAGCGAGCAAATTAAAGCCATTCGTAAAGAAATGGATGATGGTGAAAGTGAGGATACGATTGATGAAGTTGAACAACTTCGTCAAAAAGTAGAAGCTGCTGGCATGCCAGCAGATGTGCGCAATAAAGTGGAAAATGAGCTACAAAAACTCAAAATGATGTCATCCATGTCTTCTGAAGCAACCGTTGTTCGTAGCTACATTGAATGGATGATCCAAGTGCCTTGGCATCAACGTTCTAAAGTGAAAAAAGACATTTCGAAAGCACAACAAGTATTAGATGCCGATCACTATGGTTTAGAACGAGTGAAAGAACGTATTCTTGAATATCTTGCAGTACAAGCACGTTTAAACAAAGTGAAAGGACCTATTCTTTGCTTAGTTGGCCCTCCTGGCGTAGGTAAAACCTCTCTTGGTCAGTCTATTGCCAATGCTACTGGTCGTAAATATGTACGCATGGCATTAGGCGGTGTTCGCGATGAGGCAGAAATCCGTGGTCACCGTAAAACCTATATTGGTGCATTGCCGGGTAAATTAATTCAAAAGATGGCAAAAGTGGGTGTAAAAAATCCATTATTCTTGCTTGATGAAATCGACAAAATGGCATCCGATATGCGAGGTGACCCAGCATCAGCATTGCTTGAAGTATTAGATCCCGAGCAAAACACCACGTTTAACGATCACTATTTAGAAGTGGATTATGATCTTTCTGATGTAATGTTTGTAGCAACATCAAACTCTATGAACATTCCAGGCCCATTATTGGATCGTATGGAAGTGATTCGTCTTTCTGGTTACACAGAAGATGAAAAACTTAATATTGCGATGCGTCATTTGTTAGCGAAACAAATTGAACGTAATGGTTTGAAGAAAGGCGAGCTTACCGTCGAAGAAAATGCAATTTTAGATATTATCCGCTATTACACACGTGAAGCGGGCGTTCGTGGATTAGAACGTGAAATCTCAAAAATCTGCCGTAAAGCAGTGAAAAATTTATTGGTAAATCCAAAACTTAAATCTATCACGGTAAATTCAGATAATCTGCACGATTATCTTGGCGTCAAACGCTTTGAATTTGGCAAAGCCGACACACAAAACCGCATTGGTGAAGTAACAGGCCTAGCTTGGACAGAAGTGGGCGGCGATTTACTCACTATTGAAACCGCATCTGTTGTTGGAAAAGGAAAACTCACATTTACCGGTTCATTAGGTGATGTGATGAAAGAATCCATCCAAGCGGCCATGACTGTTGTGCGAGCTCGTGCGGATAAACTAGGTATTAATTCTGAGTTCCATGAGAAACGAGACATTCATATTCACGTGCCAGATGGTGCAACACCAAAAGATGGTCCGAGTGCAGGTATTGCAATGTGTACGGCATTAGTTTCTTGTTTAACAGGTAATCCTGTACGTGCTAATGTAGCCATGACAGGTGAAATCAGTTTACGCGGAAAAGTGTTACCAATCGGTGGATTAAAAGAAAAACTTCTTGCGGCACATCGTGGTGGAATTAAAACCGTATTAATTCCAAAAGAGAACGTTAAAGATTTCGAAGAAATTCCAGAAAACGTAAAACAAAATCTTGCGATTCATGCAGTAGAAACCATTGATGAAGTACTTGGTCTTGCGTTGGAAAATCCGCCTGAAGGCATTGAGTTTGTCAAAATTGAAGCTAAAGCGGCAAAATCACCTCGCCGTAAAGCGACCAGTAAGACAACAAGAGCGGTCAATTAATTGAATGTTTTAGGGCCTGTGAAAACAGGCCCTTTTTATCAAAATTCACAGCGTCAACCAAGATGCCATATTTGCACAACATTAATTTGTACTTTTTCAACTGTTCTCACATTTAAAACTTGTTAATAACACCATGCTCAAACTTCCTCCACTTTCCCTTTATGTACACATTCCATGGTGCGTTCAAAAATGCCCTTATTGTGATTTCAATTCGCACGCACAAAAAGGCGATATACCAGAACAAGACTATATTCATCACCTTCTAAAAGATCTACAAACCGATTTACAGCGCTTTAAAGATTCTATTCAGCAGCGAAAACTCCATTCAATTTTTATTGGTGGCGGTACGCCAAGTTTATTCTCTGCAGAAAGCATTGCGTATCTCTTAAAAGAAATAAAAACGCAGATTGATTTTGAAGATAATATTGAAATCACATTAGAAGCTAATCCTGGCACGGTAGAAGCTGAACGTTTTAAAGGTTATGTATCCGCAGGGGTTACGCGAATTTCTATGGGGATACAAAGTTTTAATGATGACAAATTACAGCGTCTTGGGCGAATTCATAATGCAGCAGAGGCAAAAAGCGCGGTCAATTTAGCGAAAGTTTCTGGGCTAAAAAGTTTCAATTTAGATTTAATGCACGGTTTGCCAAACCAAACGCTGGAAGAGGCTTTAGATGATCTTCGTCAAGCTATTGAGCTATCGCCTCCTCACCTTTCTTGGTATCAGCTCACTATTGAGCCAAATACAATGTTTGCTTACCGCCCACCAAAATTACCAGATGACGATGAGCTTTGGGATATTTTTGAGCAAGGCCACCAACTTTTAACCGCAGCAGGCTATCAGCAATACGAAACCTCAGCTTACGCAAAAACAGGTTTTCAATGTAAACATAATTTGAATTATTGGCGGTTTGGGGATTATTTAGCCATTGGCTGTGGTGCACACGGGAAATTGACGTTTCCGAATGGCGAGATTACCCGTTTTTCTAAAACCAAACACCCGAAAGGTTATTTACGTGGCGAATATTTTTACGAAGAAAAAAATGTGCCAGAAATTGACCGCCCTTTTGAGTTTTTTATGAATCGCTTTCGTTTGTTAGAAGCGGTACCCAAACAAGAGTTTGAAGATTACACAGGTTTATCGCAAAGTGCGGTGAAAAATCAAATTGATTTTGCTATTCAACAAAACTATATTGTGGAAAACGATGATTCTTGGCAAATCACTGAGCATGGCAAATTATTTCTCAATGAACTATTGGAATTATTTTTAACGGAATCGTAGCTCATCCGTTAAACCTCTCATTGCTGAAAATTACACTTGTTTATTAAATACTCTCGTAATAAAGTAAAGCAATCGTTCACTTATTAAAATAAGGAAAAGAAATGAATCAATTAGAAATGAAAAAACTCGCTGCACAAGCCGCATTACAATATGTAAAAGCTGACACAATTGTTGGCGTGGGAAGCGGCTCCACGGTAAACTGCTTTATTGAGGCTTTAGGTACAATCAAAGATAAAATTCAAGGCGCAGTTGCAGCTTCAAAAGCATCAGAAGAATTATTACGTAAACAAGGTATCGAAGTATTTAATGCAAATGATGTCTCTAGCTTAGATATTTATGTGGATGGTGCAGATGAAATCAATCCACAAAAAATGATGATTAAAGGCGGTGGCGCAGCGCTCACTCGTGAAAAAATCGTTGCTGCATTAGCGAAAAAATTTATTTGTATTGTGGATTCTAGTAAACAAGTGGATGTGTTAGGTTCGACCTTCCCATTACCAGTTGAAGTTATTCCAATGGCTCGTTCACAAGTAGGCAGAAAATTAGCCGCACTTGGTGGCGCCCCTGAATATCGTGAAGGTGTGGTGACTGACAACGGCAATGTGATTTTAGATGTGCACAACTTCACTATTTTAAATCCAGTCGAAATGGAAAAAGAATTAAACAACGTTGCGGGTGTCGTCACTAATGGGATATTCGCGTTACGTGGCGCAGACGTTGTGATCGTCGGTACACCTGAAGGCGCCAAAATTATTGACTAATTCATAATAAAAATCATAAGGAAGCAAACATGACAAACAAAGTCTCTCTAGACAAATCAAAAATCAAATTTGTATTGTTTGAAGGTGTGCATCAAAGCGCACTTGATACGCTCCATGCGGCAGGCTATACCAATATTGATTACTATAAAAAAGCACTAGATGGTAATGAATTAAAAGAAGCCATTAAAGATGCACACTTTATCGGCTTGCGTTCTCGCACCCATTTAACGGCAGAAATGATTGAGGCCGCACCCAAATTAATCGCAGTGGGATGTTTCTGTATTGGTACCAACCAAGTGGATTTAAACGCAGCAAAAGCGCGTGGAATCCCTGTATTTAATGCCCCATTCTCAAACACTCGCTCCGTTGCAGAACTTGTATTAGGTGAGATTTTATTACTTATGCGCAATGTGCCACAGGCTAATGCCGAAGTACATCGTGGCGTCTGGAATAAATCAGCAACTGGATCTCATGAAGTGCGGGGTAAAAAATTAGGAATTATTGGTTACGGCCACATTGGTTCACAATTAAGTATTATTGCGGAATCATTAGGCATGGATGTACATTTCTACGATATCGAAAATAAACTTCCGCTCGGTAATGCCAAACAGGTTCGTAGCCTTGAAGAATTACTCAGTTCTTGCGATGTGGTTTCATTACATGTGCCAGAACTGCCATCTACCAAAAACTTAATGAACGCTGAGCGTATCGCACAATTAAAACAAGGTGCAATTTTGATCAATGCTGCGCGTGGCACAGTGGTAGATATTGATGCGCTCGCTCAAGCCTTAAAAGACGGGAAAATTCACGGTGCTGCAATTGATGTATTCCCAATTGAACCTGCGTCAATTAATGAAGAATTTGTCTCGCCGTTACGCGAATTTGATAATGTGATTTTAACACCACATATCGGTGGTTCAACAGCTGAAGCACAGGAAAATATCGGTTTTGAAGTGGCAGGCAAATTTGTCAAATATTCAGACAATGGTTCAACACTTTCTTCCGTCAACTTCCCTGAAGTATCTTTACCAGAACATGAAGGAACAAAACGCTTATTGCATATTCACGAAAATCGTCCTGGTATATTGAATAAACTGAACCAAATTTTCGTCGAAGCTAACCTCAATATTGCGGCGCAATATTTACAAACTGACCCGAAAATTGGTTATGTTGTCGTAGATGTAGAAACGAATGATGCATCGCCATTACTGACAAAATTGAAGGAAATCGATGGCACAATTCGTGCGCGAGTACTTTATTAGTTAGAAAATAACCCAACTTATATGAGACAAGTTGGGTTATTTATTTTACTCGCTAGATTAAGTAAAGGAGAGCCTAGATTTTAGGATGGATTCAATTTAATTAAAAATTGTCTAGTTTTCTTAATTTCTTTCATAAGGTGCATCCGTTAAGGTCTTTAAAAAAGATTCTAGTGCGTCAATTTCTGTATCAGTTAATGGTTTTCCTTTAAGCGCGTCGTGGCTTACAGTTGGTGCATATTCGGGCAAATCCCAGGGCTTACTGGTTTCTGGATTAATTTTTCGTGCAGGGTTATTGTAGCTATCTAAGAATAATAATACGGTGCGAAGTTCTTTAAAGACTCCATTGTGCATGTAAGGTGCAGTAACTGCGACATTACGGAGTGTGGGCACTTTGAATTTTCCTTTCTGTTTTTCATCTCCCTTTACCATTGGATTATCGAGCAGGCCATTATCAATCCAGTTATTGTCTAATTTATTATGTGCAATTAAGGCTTCATTCTTAGGAACACCAAGATTGAAATAACGATAGTTTGTGAAAGTTTCTTCATCGTGATCGGCTGTTTGTAATTGATGACAATTACTACAATTTGTTTTTTCTTTATCAAAAAATAATGCCTTTCCTAAAGATTCTTGTTCTGTGAGGGTATCTTTTCCAGCTAAAGTGCGGTCGTATTTTGAGCTGAATTGGCTAAATAAATCTAAATGTTCAAAAGTAGCTAATGCTTGTTCCATAATGGCATATATTTTCTGATTATCTTTCCATATTTCGGCACCGAAATATTTTGTAATGTAATCTTTCACGGCTTGATTTTCTTCAATACGTTTTACTACATCTGCTTTATCTTTCATGCCCATTTCTACAGGGTTTAATGGCGGACCTCCGGCTTGTTCTGCAAGATTTTTTGCTCTACCATCCCAGAATTGTCCGCCCACATAATCGTTAATTTTTTCATCAAAATGGAAGCTAGGTGAATACTTAGCATAAAGTGCAGTTGGCGTGTTACGGTTACCAAATTTTGTTGGATCATCTCCTTGAGAGACCATATGAGCGATGTCATTTTGACGCAAGTCAGCAAAGGCTGCTGCTGGCATATGGCAAGTGGAGCAGGATTGGGTCTTATTATGAGAGAGGGATTTATCAAAAAAGAAAACCTCTCCAAGACCGAGTAAAATAGGATCGATTTTTGTTTCCTGTGCTAGACATAGAGTGGGGAGAATTAACATAGGAAGTAATAATTTTTTCATTTAGACTCCAATAAAAAATAGGCAAAAACAAACCGCACTTTGGGTTTTATTCTATATGTTCACTCAAGAATCCACCGCTTTGGTGAGCCCATAGTTTTGCATATAGTCCATTTCGTTCTAGTAATTCAGCATGGGTACCTTGTTCGACAATTTGTCCTTTATCAAGCACAATCAGGCGATCCATCGCAGCGATGGTGGATAAACGATGGGCAATAGCAATCACTGTTTTATTTTCCATCATCTTATCGAGACTTTCTTGTATTGCCACCTCCACTTCTGAATCCAGCGCGCTTGTGGCTTCATCTAACAATAGAATTGGTGCATCTTTTAACATGACTCGAGCAATAGCAATGCGCTGACGCTGGCCACCTGAAAGTTTTACACCTCGTTCACCCACATGGGCATCATAGCCTTTTCTGCCTTGAGCATCAGTGAGGAATGGAATGAAATCAGCAGCTTCCGCTCGTTCAGCAGCTAAAACCATTTCTTCATCTGTAGCATTAGGGCGTCCATAAATAATATTGTCACGAACAGAGCGATGTAGCAGTGAAGTGTCTTGAGTCACTAAACCGATTTGGCAGCGTAGGCTTTCTTGTTGCACATCTAGTACATTTTGCCCGTCAATGGTAATCGCACCTTGTTGTGCTTCATAGAAACGAAGTAACAAGTTCACAATTGTAGATTTTCCTGCACCAGAACGACCGATCAGTCCTACTTTTTCACCAGGTTTGATGGTGAGATTGAAATGATTGAGTAATGGTTTTGTCGGATCATAAGCAAAGGTAATGTCGTTAAACTTAATTTCCCCTTGTGTCACTTGTAACGGCGATGCTTGAGGTTTATCCACAATAGTGTGAGGTTTAGTTAAAGTATTCATTCCGTCGTTTACGGTTCCGATATTCTCAAACAAACGCGCAGATTCCCACATAATCCAGCGAGACAGCCCATTTACTCGTAATGCCATTGCAGTTGCTGTTGCTATTGCCCCCACGCCAACTTGACCATTTTTCCATAAGATAATTCCGAGTACGGCGGTGCTTAGTGTAAGTAAAATATTAGCTGCATAGGTGAGTGTATCCAATGATGTGGCTAAGCGCATTTGGGCGTGCACCGTCACCATAAAATCTTCCATGGACCGTTTGGCATAAGCGGCCTCGCGCGAACCATGAGAGAATAATTTTACTGTGGCAATATTGGAATAAGCATCTGTAATGCGTCCTGTCATTAAAGAACGAGCGTCAGCTTGTCGTTGAGCAGTTTTTGATAATTTAGGAATGAGGGTTCGTAGGATAAAAACAAAAATCGTAATCCAAGCAATAAATGGCAGTAAGAACCAAGAATCTAATGCTGCGAGAACCAAGCCCGATGTAATAAAATATACGATGACATATACAAACATATCTGCAAGTGTGAGTACCGTATCACGAACAGCAAGTGCGGTTTGCATTACTTTGGCAGACACTCTGCCAGCAAATTCATCTTGATAAAAACTCAAACTTTGTCCAAGCATTAAACGATGGAAATTCCAACGTAATCGCATTGGAAATACGCCTTGTAAGGTTTGTAAACGTACGGTAGAGGCTAAAAATCCCCACATGATGCTAACAAGTAATAGGGCTGCTATGCCAATTAATAAATGGCCTTTTTCTTGCCATAATGTCTCAGGCGTAAATGTCCCTAACCAATCTACAAGCGTTCCCATAAATTGGAATAATACGGCTTCCATTACACCCGTACCAACCGTTAGCACTGTCAGTAAGAGAATCCAGCCTTTCATTCCTTCAATGCTAGACCAAATAAAGCGTAATAAGCCTTTTTTAGGTGTTGTTGGATTACCTTCTGGATAAGGATTTAAACGGTTTTCAAACCACGAAAAAATTTTGTTAAACATATCTTTTCCTTAAAAAGAAAAGGCAACAGATGTTGCCTTTCAAAAAACTTGGTGATTATAGCGCAAAAATTCCCCAATTTATAGGCTGGCAGATTTTCTGTATTGGCTTGGCGAAAGTTGGTAGTAATTCTTAAAGGCTTTACTAAAATGCGCCTCCGATTGATACCCCACTTCTAAAGCAATGGCAAGCACGGATTGTTGGGATTGCTTTAATAAAAACGCTGCCGATTGTAACCGCACTTGAGTAATAAAACGCCCTGGTGACATACCAAGTTGTTGTTGAAAAACACGAATAAAGTTTGCTCGAGACATTGCAGAAAGATCGGCTAATTGTTCGATTCGCCAATCTTCTTGAGGGCGTTGTAATATCACACCTAGCACCGCATTTAATCGCTTGTCTTGCAACGCGAGTAGCACACCACCTGTAATTAAGTTCTCTTGAATCGCATGGCGTAAAATATAAATTAAAAGTACATTCGAAAGTGCATCTACGACTGATTTCGTACCAGCATCGTTTTTTTGTGCTTCTTGTAGAAAAAGCTGAACCAAAGGATGAATCGGTGTATCACATAAATTGAGATGTAAGTATTCAGGCATGGAAGCTGTAAGGAGTGCATCTTGCTGATAATAAAATGCACCGCAGAACATTTTTAAATCTGGTGTGCCTTGCCCTACTTGATACAATTCAAATGCACCTTGCCAGCTTTTTTTCAATGATGCGTCCTTTGTTTGGTTGGATGAATGACGCATAAAGTGCGGTTGATTTTGGGGAAGGAAAAAGATATCACCTTCCTTTAAATGAAATTGCTTTTGTCCGAGTGTAAGCCAGCATTCGCCTTGTTCAATAAGATGGAATACGCCTTTTCCTGCATCTTTTTCTTGGTGGGCAACTTGCCATTCACCTTGAAATTCACAGCGAATATTAATTTCCCCACGCACTTGTGCTAAATGGGTGAGTTTATCTAAATAATCCATAATGAGATGTTAGCGATAAAAATTGAGATAAATAAGCAAGTATCATAATCCAATCTGCCTATAATTTACCACACCAGTTCGTTATTAATTCAATATATTTAGGAGAACATTATGTTTGCAGATTGGAAAGAAGAAACATCACACGTTAAAAAATCATTTGGTGCGTTAGGTAAACAATATCCAAAAATGTTACAAGCTTACCAAGCATTAGGCGCAGCAGCGGCAGAAGGTAATGTACTTGACGCTAAAACTCGTGAACTTATCGCATTAGCCGTTGCGGTAACAACTCGTTGCGAAAGCTGCATTAGCGTACACGCAGAAGAAGCTGTGAAAGCTGGCGCAAGCGAAGCTGAAGTGGCTGCAGCATTAGCAATGTCTATCGCATTAAATGCAGGCGCAGCTTATACTTATTCTTTACGTGCATTGGAAGCATATAACGTACAGAAAGGTTAATTACCCGTCATTCCATAGAGTTAAGTTGATTAAAATGAGCGTTATCTTCTGGTGATGCTCATTTTTCTATTCCGGTGTAATCCAGTCGACCGTCCAGCTTCCTGTACCTTCTGGAACTAATGTTTTTGTGAGATAAGGCAAAATTTCTTTCATTTGGGTTTCTAATGTCCAAGGTGGATTAATTACTACCATACCGCTTGCCGTCATTCCTCGTTGATCGCTATCAGGGCGAACGGCGAGTTCAATTTTTAGAATTTTTCTAATTCCTGTTGCTTCTAAGCCCTTAAAAATACGTTTAGTTTGTTGGCGTAATACAACAGGATACCAAATCGCGTAGGTACCAGTGGCAAAACGTTTATAACCTTCTTCAATGGCTTTGACGACGAGATCATAATCTTCTTTTAATTCATAAGGCGGATCGATTAGCACCAAGCCACGGCGTTCTTTTGGAGGTAGAGTTGCTTTGACTTGTTGAAAGCCATTGTCACATTTTACGGTGACATTTTTGTAGTCACTAAAATTATTGCGAAGAATTGGATAATCGCTAGGATGAAGCTCGGTCAATAGTGCGCGATCTTGTGGGCGCAACAATTCAGCGGCAATTAACGGTGAGCCAGCGTAATAACGTAGTTCTTTGCCACCATAATTGAGTTTTTTGATCATTTTTACATAACGAGCAATATCTTTGGGTAAGTCTGTTTGATCCCACAAGCGTCCAATGCCTTCTTTATATTCCCCTGTTTTTTCTGATTCGTTTGAGGATAAACGATAACGCCCCACGCCAGAGTGCGTATCCAAGTAAAAAAAGCCTTTTTCTTTGAGTTTAAGATTTTCCAAAATGAGCATTAAGACGATATGTTTCAAGACATCAGCATGATTGCCCGCATGGAATGAGTGACGATAACTCAGCATAATATATCCTTTGTTTAATAACGAAGGCGAGCCAATTGACTCGCCTGATTGTGCACTAAAGTGCGGTCATTTTTAGAAGAGTTCTTCTGGCTGGCTAACTGGCACTGGCGCTTTGCCTCCAGTACCATTTAAGCGTTGTTGTAGTTCCGGTGGAACATAGTAACCACGCTCTTGCATTTCGGAAACGTATGTACGGGTTGGTTCAGTTCCCACAATAAAGTATTCTTTTCGTCCACCGGATGGAGAGAGCAAACCAGTCATCGTATCAATACTTTTTTCCATAATTTTTGGTGGTAATGGTAATTTACGTTCAGGTTTGTCGCTCAATGCTGTTTTCATATAAGCGACCCAAGCTGGCATTGCTGTTTTTGCACCCGCTTCGCCTTTACCCAATACGCGTTTGTTGTCATCAAACCCGACATAAGTAGTAGTTACCAAGTTTGCACCAAATCCTGCATACCAAGCCACTTTTGAACTATTGGTGGTACCTGTTTTACCGCCTATATCGCTACGTTTAATGGTTTGTGCGATACGCCAGCTAGTTCCTTTCCAGTCTAGACCTTGTTCACCATAAATCGCCGTATTTAAGGCACTACGAATTAAAAATGCTAACTCGCCACTGATTACTCGAGGGGCATATTCTGTTTTAGATGAACCATTTTTTGCATCCGCCATTAAATCAATCGCATCTTCTTTAAGTGCGGTTACATTTGACTGTAATTCTGGCAGTTCAGGTACAGTTTCAGGTTGTTGATCAACTTCTTCACCGTTTGTACTGTCATCTGATGGTTTTAAGGCATTTTCGCCTAAAGGAATATTCGCAAAGCCGTTGATTTTGTCTTTCGTTTCGCCATAAACAACAGGGATATCATTGCATTCAATACAAGCAATTTTAGGGTTTGCAACAAATAAGTCTTTACCCGTGTTATCTTGAATTTTTTCAATGATATAAGGTTCAATAAGGAAACCGCCATTATCAAACACCGCATAAGCTCTAGCCATTTCTAATGGTGTGAAAGAGGCTGCGCCAAGTGCTAAGGCTTCACTTGCAAAATATTGATCACGTTTAAAACCAAAACGTTGTAAAAATTCTGCTGTGAAATCAATACCTGCCGTTTGGATAGCACGAATAGCAATCATATTTTTGGATTGACCTAATCCTACGCGTAAACGCATTGGACCATCATAACGATCAGGTGAGTTTTTTGGTTGCCACAATTTTTGTCCTGGTTTTTGAATAGAAATAGGACTGTCTTGTAATACACTAGAAAGCGTTAAGCCTTTTTCTAATGCCGCTGCGTAAATAAATGGTTTGATAGAAGAACCCACTTGAACTAAGGATTGTGTCGCTCGATTGAACTTACTTTGTTCATAGCTAAAGCCACCAACAATGGCTTCAATCGCACCATTATCTGAGTTAAGCGATACTAATGCAGAGTTAGCAGCTGGAATTTGTCCTAATTGCCATTCACCATTAGTGCGTTGACGAATCCAAATTTGCTCACCTACTTTTACAGGATTACTTCTGCCAGTCCAACGCATTGCATTAGTTGATAGCGTCATTTTTTCACCAGATGCTAATAATAGATCTGCATCACCTTTTGCCATTCCAACCACTGCTGCTGGAATAAATGGGTTAGAATCTGGCAATTTACGTAAAAACGCTAGAATACGTTCATCATCCCAAGCAGCTTCATTTTTTTGCCATAAAGGCGCACCACCACGATACCCACGACGCATATCGTAATCAATTAAGTTGTTACGTACGGCTTTTTGGGCTTCAGCTTGGTCTTTTGAAAGTACAGTGGTAAATACTTTATAACCACTGGTGTAGGCATTTTCTTCACCAAAACGGCGAACCATTTCTTGGCGTACCATTTCAGTGACATAATCAGCACGAAATTCAAATTTTGCACCGTGATAACTGGCGATGATTGGCTCTTTTAATGCCGCATCATATTCTTCTTTACTGATGTATTTTTCATCTAACATTCGGCCTAGCACCACATTGCGGCGTTCTTCTGAACGTTTTAAAGAATAAAGCGGGTTCATGGTTGAAGGTGCTTTTGGTAAGCCTGCGATAATGGCCATTTCCGATAACGTCAATTCATTTAATGATTTACCGAAATAGGTTTGTGCAGCAGCCGCAACACCATAAGAACGATAGCCTAAAAAGATTTTGTTTAAATAAAGCTCTAAGATTTCTTGTTTAGTGAGAGTATTTTCAATTTCTACCGCAAGCACGGCTTCACGAGCTTTACGAATAATGGTTTTTTCTGGGGTTAAGAAAAAGTTACGTGCTAATTGTTGGGTGATCGTACTTGCACCTTGTGATGCGCCACCATTATTCACTGCAACAAACAATGCTCGGGCAATGCCGATAGGGTCTAATCCGTGGTGATCGTAAAAGCGGCTATCTTCTGTCGCTAAAAATGCATCAATTAAGCGTTGTGGCACATCTGCTAATTTCACTGGAATACGTCGTTGCTCACCCACTTCACCAATTAATTTACCGTCGGCCGTATAAATCTGCATTGGCTGTTGTAATTCAACGGTTTTTAATGCTTCTACTGAGGGCAATTCTGATTTTAGGTGGAAATACAGCATTCCGCCTGCGACTAAACCTAAAATACATAAAGTTAATAGGGTACTAAATATTAATTTTGCGATCCGCATCGTAAAATTCTCGCTTCGTTAATGAATATTCTTGTCAAGAGACCTATGATTTGGCTGCTAAGTATAAAAGATTCAGTCTTTAAAGAATAGGAAAGAATATGCAATTCTCCCTGAAAAATCACCGCACTTTACAAATCGGAGTTCATTGTAAGCAGGGTTATTTTGATTTTGTGTGGTTTGATGAACTTGAACAGCCACAATGTTATCAAGCCTCTATCAATGATAGTGATTTAAAAAATCGTTTTTTGCGACATTTAAAAAACCAATCTCAAGGGAAAACCTTTTCTTTGCAGTTTGTGGCGAGTATTTCTGCTCACTTGACTTGGTCGAAAGTATTAATGTTGCCGCAAATATTAAATGCGCAAGAATGTCATCAACAATGTAAATTTGTGATTGAGAAAGAGTTGCCTATTCCTTTGGATGAATTGTGGTTTGATTATATTTCTACTCCGTTAAAGCAAGGTTTCCGTTTAGAGATTACAGCCATTCGAGAGGCGAGTGCTCAAACTTATTTGCAAGATTTTCAACCATTTAAAATTAATGTGCTAGATATTGTTCCTCATAGCATCTTGCGTGCATTTCAATATTTGTTGAATGAGCAAGTGCGGTCAGAAAATACCTTATTTTTATTTCAAGAAGATGACTATTGTTTGGCGATTTGTGAAAGATCTCAGCAATCGCAAATTTTACAATCTCATGAAAATCTCACTGTACTTTATGAGCAATTTACGGAACGTTTTGAGGGAAAACTTGAACAAGTTTTTGTGTATCAAATTCCTTCAAGTCATACACCATTACCAGAACACTGGCATAGAGTAGAAACAGATTTACCCTTTATCGCGCTCGGCAATGCGCTGTGGCAAAAAGATTTACATCAACAAAAAGTGAGTAGCTAAATGTCGATGAATTTATTGCCTTGGCGTATTTATCAATATCAAAAGCGTTTACGTCGTTTAGCTTTTTATGTTGCCTTATTTATCTTACTTGCTATTAATTTAATGTTGGCTTTTAGCAATTTGATTGAACAACAGAAACAAAATTTGCAGACACAGCAAAAGTATTTTGAGCAACTTAATCAGCAACTTCACAAAACTACCACTCAAATTGATCTGTTACGTAGTGCGGTGAAAGTTGGTGAAGTTTTGCACTCTCTCACAAATGGGCAAGTTCAAAATAGTTTGCAACGATTAAGTGAATTGCCTCTTCAGAAAGGCGAATTAAACCGATTTAAACAAGATGGCCATAACTTAATTTTGGAAGGTCGAGCGCAAGATCAAATGGAATTTGAGTCGGTACATCAATTTTTAAAGCAACATTTCCCCAATGTGAAATTAAGTCAAGTTCAGCCTGAACAACATACATTGTTTTTTCGCTTTGATATGGAACAAGGAGAGGAAAAGTGAAAGCCTTTTTTAACGATCCTTTTACACCTTTTGGAAAATGGCTAAGTCAGCCTTTTTGTGTGCACGGTTTAACTTTTTTATTGTTATTAAGTGCGGTGATTTTTCGCCCCGTTTTAGATTATATTGAGGGGATCTCGCGTTTCCATGAAATCGAAAGTGAATTAGCAGGGAAAAGATCAGAATTGTTGCATCAACAGAAAATCTTAACCTCTTTACAGCAGCAATCGGAAAGCCGAAAACTTTCTTCAGAACAGGCTGCACAAATTATGCCGTTGAATAAACAAATTCAACGTTTAGCTGCGCGTAACGGTTTATCTCAGAATTTACGTTGGGAAATGGGGCAACAGCCCATTTTGCATTTACAGCTTACAGGGCATTTTGAAAAAACGAAGACATTTTTAACCGCACTTTTAGCTAATACGTCACAGCTTTCTGTAAGTCGGCTGCAATTTATGAAACCCGAAGACAGCCCATTGCAAACCGAGATTATTTTTCAGCTAGATAAGGAGACAAAATGAAACATTGGTTTTTCCTGATTATATTATTTTTTATGAATTGTAGTTGGGGACAAGATCCTTTCGATAAAACACAGCGTAACAGTTCTCAGTTTGATAACGCACAAACAGTAATGGAACAGACAGAAATAATTTCCTCAGATGTACCTAATAATCTATGTGGAGCGGATGAAAATCGCCAAGCAGTTGAAATTCCTTTGAACGCTTTAAAATTGGTAGGCGTAGTGATTTCTAAAGATAAAGCCTTTGCGTTATTGCAGGATCAGGATTTGCAAATTTACAGTGTTTTAGAGGGCGTTGATGTGGCTAAAGAGGGCTATCTAGTGGAAAAAATTCATCAAAATAAAGTGCAATTTATGCGTAAGCTCGGTGAGCAATGTGATAGCACTGAACAGAAAGAATTAAGTTTTTAAAGGAAGATTATGAAGAAATATCTTTTAAAGTGCGGTTGTTTTTTAATGTATTTTTGGTTGCCATTAATCGTTTTTGCTAACCCCAAAACTGATAACGAACGTTTTTTTATTCGTTTGTCGCAAGCGCCTTTAGCTCAAACTCTGGAGCAATTAGCTTTCCAACATGACGTCAATTTAGTGATGGATGAGACGCTAGAAGGCAATATTTCTTTGAAATTAGATAATATTGACATGCCACGTTTGCTACAAATAATCGCTAAAAGTAAGAAGCTTACTTTGAATAAAGATGAGGGTATTTATTATCTGAATGGAGGGCTATCAGGCAAAGGTCAAGTTGCAGGAAATCTTGCTACAAATGAACTGCACTTAGTGAGCCATACGGTAAAACTCCATTTTGCTAAAGCCTCTGAATTAATGAAATCCTTAACAACAGGAAGTGGATCGTTGCTTTCGCCTGCAGGGAGCATTACCTTTGATGATCGTAGTAATTTACTGGTTATTCAGGATGAACCTCGTTCTGTGCAAAATATTAAAAAATTAATTTCTGAAATGGATAAACCTATTGAGCAGATCGCTATTGAAGCTCGTATTGTGACAATTACGGATGAGAGTTTGAAAGAACTTGGCGTTCGGTGGGGGATTTTTAATCCAACGGAAAATGCTGCGCGTGTAGCCGGCAGCTTAGCCGGTAATGGCTTTGAAAATATTGCGGATAATCTTAATGTAAATTTTGCGACAACGACGACACCTGCTGGCTCGATAGCATTACAAGTCGCGAAAATTAATGGGCGATTGCTTGATTTAGAATTGAGTGCGTTGGAGCGTGAAAATAATGTAGAAATTATCGCTAGTCCTCGCTTACTAACCACGAATAAGAAAAGTGCGAGTATTAAACAGGGAACAGAAATTCCTTATGTTGTGAGCAATACTCGTAACGATACGCAATCTGTGGAATTTCGTGAGGCAGTGCTAGGTTTGGAAGTGACACCACATATTTCTAAAGATAACAATATTTTGCTTGATTTATTGGTGAGCCAAAATTCCCCAGGTTCTCGTGTCGCTTATGGACAAAACGAGGTGGTTTCTATTGATAAGCAAGAAATTAATACTCAAGTTTTTGCCAAAGATGGGGAAACCATTGTGCTTGGCGGCGTGTTCCACGATACGATCACAAAAAGCGAAGATAAAGTGCCAGTACTTGGCGATATACCAGGGATTAAACGATTGTTTAGTAAAGAAAGTGAACGACATCAAAAACGTGAGCTAGTGATTTTCGTGACGCCGCATATTTTAAAAGCAGGAGAAACGTTAGATGCTTTGAAGCAAAAAAGTGCGGGTAAAAAATAACTTTTTTAGATGATGAATTTTTTTAATTTTCGCTGTATCCACTGTCGTGGCAATCTTTATGTCGCAAAAAATGGGCTATGTTCACGTTGCCAAAAACAAATTAAATCTTTTCCTTATTGCGGTCATTGTGGTTCGGAATTGCAATATTATGCGCAGCATTGTGGTAATTGCCTTAAACAAGAACCTAGCTGGGATAAGATAGTCATTATTGGACATTATATTGAACCACTTTCTGTATTGATTCACCGTTTTAAATTTCAAAATCAATTTTGGATTGACCGCACTTTGGCTCGGCTTTTATATCTTGCGGTGCGTGATGCTAAACGAACGCATCAACTTAAATTGCCAGAAGCAATCATTCCTGTGCCTTTATATCATTTTCGTCAGTGGCGACGGAGTTATAATCAGGCTGATTTATTATCTCAGCAATTAAGTCGTTGGCTGGATATTCCTAATTTGAATAATATCGTAAAACGCGTGAGACACACGCATCCCCAACGTGGTTTGAGTGCAAAAGATCGTCGTCAGAATTTAAAAAATGCCTTTTCTCTTGCTGTTTCGAAAAATGAATTTCCTTATCGTCGTGTAGCATTGGTGGATGATGTGATTACTACTGGTTCTACACTCAATGAAATATCAAAATTGTTGAGAAAATTAGGAGTGGAGGAGATCCAAGTGTGGGGGCTGGCGCGAGCTTAATATAAAGCACTGGAAAAAAAAGCGCGATGAGCGTATTATTCCCGATACTTTCTCTCAAGTATTTAGGACATTATTATGGAACAAGCAACCCAGCAAATCGCTATTTCTGATGCCGCACAAGCGCATTTTAGAAAACTTTTAGACACGCAAGAAGAAGGAACCAATATTCGTATTTTCGTAGTTAATCCTGGCACACCTAATGCGGAGTGTGGCGTATCTTATTGCCCACCGAATGCCGTGGAAGAAAGTGATTTTGAAATGAAATATGACACTTTTTCTGCATTTGTTGATGAGGTTAGCTTGCCTTTTTTAGAAGAAGCAGAAATTGATTATGTTACCGAAGAGCTTGGTGCACAACTTACCTTAAAAGCACCAAATGCTAAAATGCGTAAGGTGGCGGATGATGCGCCATTAATTGAACGTGTTGAATATGTGATTCAAACTCAAATTAATCCACAGCTTGCAAGTCATGGTGGACGCATAACCTTGATTGAAATTACTGAAGATGGTTACGCAATTTTACAATTCGGTGGTGGCTGTAATGGTTGCTCAATGGTGGATGTTACGTTAAAAGATGGCGTAGAAAAACAACTTATTAGCCTATTCCCTAATGAATTAAAAGGTGCAAAAGATGTAACCGAACATCAGCGTGGAGAGCACTCTTATTATTAGTGAGTGGTAAAAAGAAGATTTATAATAACCGCACTTTGAAAGTGCGGTTATTTTTATGGAGTAAAAAATGAAAACACTTCATCCAGATGATTTTGGTTATTGGTTGCTTACTCAAGGTTCGAATCTTTATTTGCTGAATAATGAGTTGCCTTGTGGTACGGCTAAAACACTTGGAATGGAAGGATTGCAGGCAATGCAAATCGGGGAATGGAAAAATCATCCGTTACGGCTTGTGGCTGAGCAAGAAAGTGATGAACGGGAATATGTAAGTTTACGTGGATTACTTTCACTACCAGAGGATGAATTCCATGTATTAAGCCGAGGTGTGGAAATTAATCATTTCCTGAAAACCCATAAATTCTGTGGAAAGTGCGGTCATAAAACACAACAAACTCAAGAAGAGCTTGCCGTGCAATGCACTCACTGCGGGTATCGAACTTATCCTGTAATTTGCCCATCCATTATTGTTGCAATTCGACGTGGCAAAGAAATATTGCTTGCTAATCACAAGCGTCATTATCACCCGAACGGAGGAATGTATACCACTCTTGCAGGTTTTGTAGAGGTCGGTGAAACATTTGAACAAGCGGTGCGGAGAGAGGTTTTTGAGGAAACAGGGATTTTGATAAAAAATATTCGTTATTTTGGTAGCCAGCCTTGGGCATTTCCGAATTCTCAAATGGTCGGTTTTCTTGCTGATTATGAGAGCGGTGAAATTACTTTGCAGGAAAGTGAAATTCATGATGCGAAGTGGTTTTCTTATGATCAACCCTTGCCAGAATTACCGCCAACAGGTACTATCGCACATAAACTTATACATACGACGCTTGAGCTTTGTCGAGCAGAGGATAATCAGAAGGAAATCTAAATGTCAGTATTAAAAAATGATCGTTATTTAAAAGCTTTATTACGTGAATCAGTGGATTACACCCCTGTTTGGATGATGCGTCAAGCTGGACGTTATTTGCCTGAATATAAAGCGACGCGTGCCCAAGCAGGAGATTTTATGTCACTTTGTCGCAATGCTGACTTAGCTTGTGAGGTGACGCTCCAACCGCTTCGTCGTTATGATTTAGATGCTGCGATTTTATTTTCTGATATTTTGACTATTCCAGATGCTATGGGGCTAGGTTTAAGTTTTGGTGCGGGGGAAGGTCCTAAATTTGCCCGACCAATTGAGTGTAAAAGCGCGGTAGAAAATTTACCTATTCCAGATCCTGAGGAAGAACTTCAATATGTTATGAATGCTGTACGCACAATTCGTGGTGAGCTAAAAGGCGAGGTCCCTCTTATTGGTTTCTCTGGTAGTCCTTGGACATTAGCTACTTATATGGTAGAAGGTGGCTCAAGTAAGACCTTCGGAAAAATCAAAAAAATGATGTATTCTGATCCGAAAACACTTCATTTATTACTCGATAAATTAGCTGATTCCATCACGCTTTATTTGAATGCCCAAATTAAGGCTGGCGCTCAGGCTGTGATGATCTTTGATACTTGGGGCGGAGTGTTGGGACATAGAGAATATTTAGCTTTCTCTCTTCAGTATATGCATAAAATTGTAGATGGATTGATTCGTGAGAATGATGGTCGTCGAGTCCCCGTAACATTGTTCACCAAAGGTGGTGGTTTATGGTTAGAAGCCATAGCTAATACCGGATGTGATGCGATTGGATTAGATTGGACAGTGAATCTTGCTGATGCTAAAGCACGTGTAGGGCATAAAGTTGCATTGCAGGGTAATATGGATCCAAGCGTATTATATGCATCATCAGAGCGTATCGAACAAGAAGTTCAATCAATCTTAGCTGATTTTGGTACTGGAAGTGGTCATGTATTTAATCTTGGGCATGGAATTCATCAAGATGTGCCAGAAAATGCACCTAAAGTTTTTGTAGATGCGGTGCACCATTATTCTAGAATCTATCATAAATAAGAGAATATCATGCGAAATCCAATTCATAAACGTTTGGAGAATTTAGAAAGTTGGCAACATCTTACTTTTATGGCTGCATTATGTGAACGAATGGCACCTAATTTCAATTTATTCTGTCAGATGAATAATCTTGAAATGGAAATAAAGGTTTATCAAAACATACTTAATCTAGTATGGGAATATTTAACCGTAAAAGATGCGAAAATCAATTTTGAGAGTCAGCTTGAAAAATTAGAAGAAATTATTCCTGATGTAAATGATTATAATAGTTTTGGGGTTATTCCAGCATTAGATGCGTGTCAATCTCTTTCAGAGATATTACACGGCATCATAGCGGGCGAAACCTTAGAAAGAGCGGTTGAAATTAGTCAAATTTCTTTAGGTACAATCACGAGTTTGCTAGAAACTGAAACAGGACGAGATTGGACTGAACATGAATTGAAAGAAAGTGAAGATATCCAAGGTGAATTAGATATACAATGGCAAGTTTATCGTTTGCTTAAAGAGTGTGAAAAGCGAGATATTGCTTTAATTTTAGGCTTAAAGAATGAAATTAGAGCTGAAGGTATATCTAATATTGGTATAGAATTCCATCAATAATGTGATATTTGTCACAAAAAATGAAAATCTTTCTTTTATTTCTTTGAAAGTTAGATTATCCTTTGCAAAGCTATTGCGGTAAAGTCCGCTGGCGTATTTAAATAGTAAAATTTTTCTTTTAACAGAAGGTACAAATTTATGAACAAAACAGATCTAATTGATGCGATTGCAAGCGCAGCAGAATTAAATAAAAAACAAGCTAAGGCTGCATTAGAAGCTACTTTAGATGCAATCACAGCAAGTCTTAAAAAAGAAGAGCCTGTACAATTAATCGGTTTCGGTACATTCAAAGTAAATAAACGCGCAGCGCGTACTGGTCGTAACCCACAAACTGGTGCTGAAATTAAAATCGCCGCATCTAAAGTACCAGCATTCGTATCTGGTAAAGCATTAAAAGACGCAATTAAATAATTAATATTTGAATGATTTTAAACCCTGCCAATGAGCAGGGTTTTTTGTTGACAAAAATTTACTTTACAAAACAATATCGTTTATATAAAATTTCGAAACGAAACTTTTGTATCTAAAGATAGCTTAATGAAAAGAAATAGCCAGCCTCGTAATACTAAACAACGTCGTCATACCATTATGCAATTTTTACAAGAGCAAGGTGAGGTGAGTGTGGATCAACTAGTTCAGCTTTTTGATATATCTGAAGTGACTATTCGGAAAGACTTAAGTGCGCTAGAAACAAGTGGTTTTTTATTGCGTAAATATGGTGGCGCAATTTTAATGCCAAAAGAAATTATGGATGAAAACGAAAATGATGAACTTACGGAGCGAAAGTTTGTCATAGCGAAAGCTGCCGCTGAACGTATTCGAGATCACAACCGCATTATAGTAGATAGCGGTAGTACTACGGCGACTCTGATTAAACAACTTAATTTAAAACAAGGCTTAGTTGTAATGACGAATTCTCTTTCCGTGGCAACGGAATTGAGAGCATTAGAAAATGAGCCAACATTGCTGATGACTGGTGGAACTTGGGATACTCGTTCGGAATCGTTTCAAGGAAAAGTAGCTGAACAGGTGCTACGTTCTTACGATTTTGACCAACTTTTTATTGGTGCTGATGGCATTGATTTAGCGCGAGGTTCTACGACCTTTAATGAACTTGTAGGGTTAAGCCAGGTGATGGCGGAAGTTTCTCGCGAAGTTGTTGTGATGGTGGAATCTCAGAAAATTGGTCGGAAAATGCCAAATTTAGAATTAACTTGGCAACAAATTGATGTGCTTATTACTGATACAGGATTGTCAGAACAAGATAAAAAAGCCATTTTAGCTCATGGCGTAGAAGTAATTTGCGTATAAAGTGCGGTTAAAAAGTAGACGTATTTTTTATTTAATTAACAATAAGGAAAGCTTATGTGTGGTATTGTCGGCGCGGTAGCGCAACGTGATGTAGCGGAAATCTTAATTAATGGTTTACATCGTTTGGAATATCGTGGTTATGATTCTGCAGGCGTTGCAGTAGTAAATGAACATCATGAATTACAACGCGTGCGCTGCTTAGGTAAAGTTAAAGCCTTAGACGAGGCTGTATCGGAGAAACCATTGATTGGCGGTACAGGGATTGCGCATACACGTTGGGCGACGCATGGTGAACCTTCAGAAACCAATGCTCATCCACATGTGTCAGGTACCTTTGCCGTAGTACATAACGGGATTATTGAAAATCATGAGGAACTTCGAGCATTACTAAAATCTCGTGGTTATGTCTTTTTATCACAAACAGATACTGAAGTGATCGCTCACCTCGTTGAGTGGGAAATGCGTAGCACGGATTCACTTTTAGAAGCTGTGAAAAAAGCAGTAAAACAACTCACGGGCGCATATGGTATGGTGGTAATGGACAGCCGTTATCCTGAACATTTAGTCGCAGCTCGTTCTGGCAGTCCGCTAGTGATTGGCTTAGGTATCGGTGAAAATTTCTTAGCCTCAGATCAACTTGCGCTTTTAAGTGTTACCCGCCGTTTTATCTTTTTAGAAGAAGGGGATATTGCAGAAATTACACGCCGTACAGTTGATATTTATGATACGTACGGAAATAAAGTTGAGCGTGAAATTCACGAATCTAATCTTGAAAATGATGCGGCAGAGAAAGGTAAATTCCGTCATTTTATGCAGAAAGAAATTTACGAGCAGCCAACCGCACTTATCAATACAATGGAAGGACGTCTCAATCGTGAAAATGTGATTGTCGATTCAATCGGCAATGGCGCAAAAGACATTTTAGAAAAAGTTGAGCATATTCAAATTGTTGCTTGTGGTACATCCTATAATGCAGGTATGGTGGCGCGTTATTGGTTTGAATCTTTGGCTGGAGTGAGCTGTGATGTTGAAATTGCATCAGAGTTCCGTTATCGCAAATTTGTTACACGTCCAAATAGCTTATTGATTACCCTTTCTCAATCTGGCGAAACAGCCGATACTTTAGCCGCACTCCGTTTAGCGAAAGAAAAGGGCTACATGGCGGCATTAACAATTTGTAATGTTGCTGGCTCTTCGCTAGTACGCGAATCAGATCTTGCATTTATGACGCGTGCTGGTGTTGAAGTTGGGGTGGCATCGACAAAAGCATTTACGACACAGCTTGCTGCGTTATTAATGTTGGTGACGGCACTTGGTAAAGTTAAAGGTCATATTTCTGCAGAAAAAGAGCATGAGATTATCAAAGCAATGCAATCTTTACCTGCGGAAATTGAAAAAGCGTTAGCATTTGATACAGAAATTGAAGCATTGGCTGAAGATTTTGCTGAAAAACATCATGCGCTTTTCTTAGGTCGTGGTGCATTTTATCCCATTGCCGTAGAGGCCTCTTTGAAATTGAAAGAGATTTCTTATATTCACGCTGAAGCGTATGCGGCGGGAGAATTGAAACACGGGCCATTAGCGTTAATTGATGCCGATATGCCAGTAATTGTCGTTGCACCAAATAATGAATTATTAGAAAAAGTAAAATCGAACATTGAGGAAGTGCGAGCTCGTGGTGGTCAATTATATGTATTTGCCGATAAAGAAGCAGGATTTACGCCAAGTGAAGGAATGAAAATTATCACGATGCCAAAAGTCAATGATATCGTTGCACCGATTTTTTATACCATCCCAATGCAGTTGCTTTCTTATCATGTGGCTTTAATTAAAGGTACTGATGTAGATCAACCTCGTAACTTAGCGAAATCCGTCACCGTAGAATAAAGTGCGGTTGATTTTAAGATAAATTTAAAGCACAGGTTATAGCTTGTGCTTTATCTGATTGAATGAAAAGGGCGAACATAAAAATGTTCGCCCTTTCCTATCTAAAAAAACGTATAACTTAGCCCATACCGTATTTTTTTAGTTTTTTACGTAATGTACCACGGTTGATACCAAGCATATTTGCTGCACGGGTTTGATTACCACGAGTATATTGCATAATCATATCTAACATCGGGTGTTCAACTTCCGCTAATACTAATTCGTAAAGATCATTCACATCTTGACCATCTAATTGCGCTAAATAATTACGCAATGCTTGTTTTACTGAATCGCGTAATGGTTTGTTGGTTACTTGTGATTGCGCATTTAATACTGATACCGTTAAGGCTTCAGCAGGATTACGTTGTTGTTCTAACATTTTTCTTTATCCAAAATTAAATTGAAAAAATCTTCCAATACAATGAGTTGCTCTTTTGGATCACTAATTGCATTAAAAGTCTGTTTAAAAACGGAATCAGGTTGAATTCCCTGTAAATACCAAGCCACGTGTTTACGCGCAATGCGATAGCCTTTTTGTTCGCCATAGAATTGATGTAATTCTTGAATATGACGCAAAATTTGACCGCACTTTTCGTTTAAACTTGGCATTTGGCTTATCGAGTCATGCTCAATTAGGTTTTCCACAGCTTGAAATAGCCAAGGGTTACCTAGCGCAGCACGACCGATCATAATGGCATCCGCTCCAGTATAATCGAGAACGAATTTTGCTTTCCGAGCAGAATCAATATCACCATTGGCTATGACCGGTATGGCAATTGCTTGTTTAACGGCTTTGATGTTGTCATATTCTGCTTCACCTTCAAAAAGACAAGCGCGTGTACGACCATGCACCGTTAATGCTTGTATGCCACATTGTTCTGCAATTTTGCCGATTTGAACGCAGTTTCGATTAGATTTATCCCAGCCAGTACGAATTTTTAAGGTCACTGGCACATTGACGGCGGACACTACTTCCCGCAAGATTTTTTCCACCAAATCTGGAAATTGCAACAATGCAGAGCCTGCGAGTTTGCGATTTACTTTTTTGGCGGGGCACCCCATATTAATGTCAATGATTTGAGCGCCATATTCCACGTTGACGGCAGCGGCTTGTGCCATCTCGAGTGGGTCACTACCTGCAATTTGCACAGCATTGAGACCTAAATCTTCGCTATGTGCCAAGCGCAATTTGGATTTTTCGGTATGCCAAACTTGCGGATTTGTGGACATCATTTCTGAAAATGTGAGTCCAGCACCATAATATGCACAAAGGCGACGGAAAGGCTGGTCGGTAATGCCAGCCATTGGTGCAAGTAAAACACGATTTTTTAATTGGTATGAACCGATTCGCATTTTACGTTACCTTCCTAGCAAGCCTAAATCTAATTAGTGTCGAACTGGTCGACGACCGACAAGGCTGGCTATAATACGCATTTTGCCTTACTTTGCAAAGTGAAATTTGTTTAAAAAATACACTTTTTTTGATTGACAAAAAGAAATTAAAGCGTTTTTAGTTTACCCGTAATTCGGCACCATTCTTCTCTGACTGCGACTGGCTCTAACGCAAATGTTTGTGCATAGGCATCGCATACCGATTGAGCTTGAGTTTCTAAAATGCCTGATAAACCAAGATCGCCATTAGGTTTAACAAGTTGACTAATGATTGGGTAAAGTTCTTTGAGCGGGCCAGCAAGAATATTTGCCACCACGACATCTGCTTTTAAATCAGCGGGTTTTTCATCAGATAAGAACAGTTGTAGGCGATCAGCTACGCCATTCTGCTCGGCATTATTACGACTAGCTAGAATCGCTTGTGGATCGATATCAATTCCCACTGCACTTTTCGCACCAAGTTTTAATGCAGCAATGGCTAAAATACCTGAACCACAACCAAAATCAATGACGGTTTTATCTTTTAAATCTAGGCCATCTAGCCATTCTAAACATAGCGCGGTTGTAGGATGAGTACCTGTACCAAACGCTAAGCCTGGGTCAAGCATCACATTGACGGCGCTTTCATCAGGCACATCACGCCAACTGGGACAAATCCATAAACGCTTACCAAATTGCATTGGGTGAAAGTTATCCATCCACTCGCGCTCCCAGTCTTTGTCTTCTATTTGTTCAATTTTGTATGCCGTATTGTTATCTAAGTATTTTGCTTCTTTTAATAATCGGACGATTTCTGCCATATCTGTTTCTGCATCAAATAACGCAATAACATCGGTGTTGCCCCATAAACGAGTTTCACCAGGCAAAGGCTCAAAAATCGGAGTATCTTGACTATCCATAAAAGTCACAGAAACGGAGCCGATTTCTTCTAAAAAATCACTCATTTGTTCTGCTTTTTCATTGGTGCTATTGAGGCGAATTTGAATCCAAGCCATTTGTTTTTTCCTTTGATTTCATAAAATGGGGCGTATTATACCGATTTTTTCAAAATTTTCGGCAGTAAAGTCGAGCCAAGTGTGGCGAGCATGATGATTGTTATACCAAGTGCGGCTGAAAATGATAGCGTTTCGCCAAGTAATGATACGGCAAATAAGATGCCGAATAACGGCTCAAGTGCAACTAAAATACCGGAGATATTGGCATCCACACTATTAAGGCCTTTATTCCATAACCAATAGGCAAGCCAACTACAGCCAATGGCAAGATATAATAAACCTGCAATACCTGTGGAATTTAATGATATTTGCCAGTTTTCTGTGAGCAATAGCGTAAATGGCAACGTTGTGATGGTCCCAAGTACAATGCTGACAGAGGTATAAGCTTGCGTTGAGACTTTGGCCACAACTCGCTGTGTCCAACGTAACACGGCTGCGAAAATGATCCCAGCACTTAGCACTAATAAACAGCCAAATAAACTGATGTTATCAATGCCTTCATTATTTTTTCCACCATTGATTAAAATTGCCACGCCAATAAATGCCATTGCGCCGAATAGCCAGTGAAACCATTTTGCTTTGTCTTTAAAGAAGAAATGTCCAACAAATACAACGAGCAGCGGTTCTAACCCAATCATGGTGACTGCACTGGATGCGGATGTATATTTTAGTCCGATGAATTGCAATAAAAATACGGCGGTATAGTTAAAGAATGCCAACCACCAAAGCTGTTTACGCATGGGTTTATCAATTTTTTTCCAACGACGTAAAAAAAGTGGCATGACAATAATTATTGCAATAATTAACCGCACTTGCACAACAAGCACAGGATCCATCATCGAATAAGTGAGTTTACCGACGATTAATGAACTGCTCCAAATAAGTAGCGCAAGAATTTGATAGAGCATTGATGTATCCTTGTGAATTGTTCCAATTCTGTGTTTTAGCGTAGAACTTTCTGAAAGTGAGAAAATTAAATATCACCTTCCTCTAATTTAGAAGAAGGTGACATCATATTGATTAATGCTTAAAGTGCGGTAACTTTTAATTGAGTTTTTTCGATACGACGTTCGCCCAATTTATTACCTACTAAAAATGCAATTAATCCAAATACTAATGACGGTACGATTTGATGGAAGTTAAATAATTTTATGCCAAGTTGAGTGAGCAAGATATAACTTCCCAAGCCGATAATCATTGAGCTTAACGCACCATAAGCATTTGCTTTATCCCAGTAAATACCCAGCACAATCACCCATAAAAATGCGGCTTCGAGTCCACCAAAGGCAAATAGGTTTAACCAAATAATCATATCTGGTGGGTTGAGGGCGGCAAAGATTAAAAGTGCGGTCAAAATCAGCGTGATAATAGATGAAAAATAACTTACTTTTTTCTCATTTTTTGCCGCTTCAGGTTTCGTAGAAAGATATAAATCTTTTACAAAAATAGAAGAAGATTGAATAAGTTGCGCATCAATTGTGGACATAATTGCTGACATCGGTGCGGCTAAGAAAATACCAGCAATAATAGGTGGTAATACTTTTAGCATTAAAGTTGGAATCACTTGATCCGATACCGTTAAATTTGGAATAACTGCACGACCAAGCGCACCGGCTAAGTGCATACCGAACATAATGATGGAAAGAACAATTGTTCCAATTAGCATCCCTCTATGTAAGGCTTTACTGTCTTTAAATGCCATGCATCGAACAGCAGTATGTGGAAGACCAACGACCCCGAAACAGACGAGTACCCAGAATGAAGCCATAAATTGAAAATCTAACATTCCATTTGGCCCGTAAGGCGTGACTAACGCAGGATCGATTTCTGTTAATTTATTAACCGCACTTTCTATCCCACCGAGCGCATAAATGGTTCCTACAAGGAGAATAATAGTACCTAAAATCATGACAGTACCTTGAATGGTATCCGTGAGTACGACGGCACGAAACCCCCCGATAAATGTATAGATACCTACCGTTAAAGCAAATAAGAGCAATGCTTGAGTATAAGAAATACCTATGGTTGTTTCTAATAAACGCGCACCACCAATAAATTGCACGGTCATGGCCGCAAAAAATGCGAGAAGAAGGGCAAGGCTTGATAGCCAGACTAAATATTTGTTTTTATAACGATAAAGGAAAAGATCGTTAATCGTTAACGCATTGGTTTCTCTTGATAATAGCGCGAATTTTTTACCTAATGCGCCTAATGCAAGCCACACTGCTGGGACTTGAATCATCGCAAGTAATACCCAGCCTAATCCATATTTATAAGCTGCTCCAGGGCCGCCTACAAAAGAACTTGCACTGGCATAAGTTGACGCGGTTGTCATTGCAAGAACAAAACCAGTCATCGAGCGATTACCTACATAATATTCCGTTAGGAAATCGCCTTTGGTTCGTTTTACATAAGCGAAAATCGCAGCACCAAATATAAATGCAAGATAAATAATTAAAGGGAGAATAATACCTAAATTCATTTTTGATTCTCCTCATCCTTGATTTCAAGAGAGATATCTTGATAAATAATTTTGATAATCCAATGGCCAATTACAATAAACAGAATAGGCAAATAAATACAAGAGAGTTCGAACCAGAGGGGGAAACCAATCGGCCCTTGAGTTTCTTTAGGCAAATAAGCACATAAGCACCAACCTATCACATATAAAATAGATAGACCTAATGCCCAACTAGCTTCCTTGGCCGCTTGTTGGTAACGTTGTTTTAATGTCATGTTTCTTCCTTAAAATTTTTATAAGTGAAAGTATATTTTTGAATGGTATAAGGGGCATATATTTTATACGCCCCTTATGTTTGCTAATCTTACAACTTTTTTGAATAATTCAAAATGTTTTGCTGATTCTAGTATTTATTATCATTAAATAAGTTTTAGGGATATGCGAAAATGGCTAACACTTGTTAGCCATTTAAAATTTAATTATTCATGCATACCTAATTTTTTCTCCAAATAGTGGATGTTGGTTCCGCCTTTTTGGAAATTTTCATCTTCAAGAATTAATTCATGAAGTGGGATGTTGGTCTTGATACCATCAATAATTGTTTCAGATAATGCATTTTGCATACGACGGATTGCAACTTCACGCGTATCACCATAAGTGATAAGTTTTGCGATCATAGAATCATAATGTGGAGGTACTGTATAGCCACCATAAACATGAGAATCCCAACGAACGCCCAACCCGCCAGGCGAATGTAAGTGATTTACTTTGCCTGGAGATGGTAAGAATGTTTTTGGATCTTCTGCGTTAATACGGCATTCTATTGCATGGCCTTTAACTTTGATGTCCTCTTGTTTAAAGGAGATCGGCAAGCCTGCTGCAATGCGTAATTGCTCTTTCACTAAATCTACACCTGTAATCATTTCAGTTACAGGGTGTTCCACTTGAATACGAGTATTCATTTCAATGAAATAGAATTCCCCATTTTCATATAAGAATTCAAACGTACCTGCTCCGCGATAGCCGATTTCTACACAAGCTTTTGCACAGCGAGAGCCGATATCGCGGCGAACTTCTTCTGTGATACCTGGAGCTGGCGCTTCTTCTACAACTTTTTGGTGACGACGCTGCATTGAGCAGTCACGTTCAGCTAAATAAACTGCATTGCCATGCGTGTCTGCTAATACTTGAATTTCCACGTGACGTGGATTTTCTAAGTATTTTTCCATATAGACCATATCATTGTTGAATGCGGCTTTCGCTTCGGCTTTGGTCATCGCGATAGATTCTTCTAATGCGTCTTCGCCACGAACGACACGCATTCCTCGGCCGCCACCACCGCCGGATGCTTTGATGATGATTGGATAGCCAATACGTTTAGCAATTTCTTTATTTTTAGCAATGTCGTTACCTACAGGGCCATCCGAACCAGGTACACAAGGCACGCCTGCTTTTTTCATCGCTTTAATAGCTGAAACTTTATCGCCCATTAAACGGATGACATCCGCAGTTGGGCCGATGAAAGTGAAACCTGAGCGTTCAACTTGTTCAGCAAAATCAGCATTTTCAGATAAAAAACCGTATCCTGGATGAATTGCATCTGCGCCTGTTACTTCAGCGGCAGCAATGATAGCTGGAATATTTAAATAACTTTTTGCGGAAGGTGCTGGACCGATACAAACGGTTTCATCAGCAAGTAAAACGTGTTTTAAATCACGATCGGCAGTGGAGTGAACCGCCACAGTTTTAATACCTAATTCTTTACAAGCACGTAAAATGCGTAGTGCAATTTCACCGCGGTTAGCAATCACAACTTTTTCTAACATAAAAGAGTCCGTTTAGTCATATAGACGTGAATTTTTATGTAGGTTATTGAAATATTGTTCTCCCTATAAAATTTGGTGTGCACAGATTTCAATTTATATTGCCTACGATAAATTCGCTCTAATTGTTTGTATATGAAATAGGCGGACTAAAGTCCGCCCGACGAAAATATTGGAAATTATTCAATAACGATTAATGGTTCGTCGAATTCAACAGCGTCACCGTCGTTGATAAGAATTGCTTTTACTACACCAGCTTTGTCCGCTTCAATGCGGTTCATCATTTTCATTGCTTCAACGATACAAAGCGCGTCGCCAACTTTCACAGATTGACCCACTTCAACGAATGCTTTTGCTTCTGGGCTTGGACTGCGATAGAACGTTCCTACCATTGGTGAACGTACAAGATGGCCTGATACTTCATTAGATGCAGCTGGTGCTGGTGTCGCAGCTGCTGGGGCTTGAGCTGGCGTAGCAGCTGGAGTTGGTGCTACTACTGGTGCTGCAGCGTATTGAACTGCTGCTGGAGTAACTGCTGGCGCTGCACGGCTAATACGTACTGTACCTTCTTCTTCCTGCACTTCTAATTCAGTAATGCCAGATTCTTCTACTAATTCGATTAATTTTTTGATTTTACGAATGTCCATACGTTCTTCCTAAAAAGATTGAAATTTTAACCGCACTTTTAAATGAAAAAGTGCGGTTATGAATAAACTTATTTTTGCGTTGTAAAGATTACCTTAAATTTTGCAAATTTGCGATAAAATTCTGTGAATTTCGCCAAAAATGCTCGATTTTCTTATTTTTTAGCAAGGTAATCGATAGCAAATAAAAAGGCAAACTCGTAACCTTTTGCGCCTAAACCGCAAATAACGCCTTCAGCCACATCGCTAAAATAAGAATGATGACGAAATGGTTCACGTTTATGTACGTTGGATAAATGAATCTCCACAAAAGGAATTGAAACAGCTAAAAGTGCATCGCGCAATGCTACACTGGTATGGGTGTAAGCAGCAGGATTAATTAAAATAAAATCGACTTGCTGAAAACTTTCGTGGATCTTATTAATTAATTTTTCTTCACTATTGGCTTGAAAACATTCCACTTTTACATTGTGCTGAGTGGCTAATGTTTGTATTTTCTCTTCAATGGATGCTAGAGAAATACTGCCATAATGTTTTGGCTCGCGAGCCCCTAACATATTTAAGTTCGGGCCATTTAACAGCAAAATTCTGTGTATTTGCGACATTTTTAATCCTTTTTGTGTGGCGCATTATACTGATTTTTCGATTTTGGGTGGTCGAATCAGATAATTTTAGTGATAAATTCAGATTCTAAATCCACAATAGGTAAATTAGAACCAGGCCAAGCGCGTAGCACTTGATATTCCATCAAATCTAACGTGTCTAAGCCTGGCGTTACATTCGGGGTGTATTGTTGTGCGATTCGCGCTAGCTGAGAGAGCCCTAAACTGCTTTCGATACTTGAACTAATAACCGCTTTTAGGCCTAACGAATGTGCTTGGTTAATGAGTTCAGCACAACGTTGAATTGAACCAATTAAAGTGGGTTTGATTACGACAGCCGATAAGTGCGGTTCTTTTTCTATGCAGAAATTAGGCTCTCGCACGGATTCATCCCATGCAATCGCAATATCGGTTTGCGCTGCAAATTCACGGCTGAGTTCTTGTGTTTTACAAGGCTCTTCTAAAAATTGAATACGTTTTCTATGTTGAGGTTTGACCTTAGCGGCAAATTGCAACGCTTTTTCTAATGACCAATGGCGGTTTGCATCTAGTCGTAATTGTAAATCAGGAATGGCTTCTAAAAACATATCGGCAATTAATCCATCGCGATTGGCTTCGTATATGCCCACTTTCATCTTTGCCACTTTCTCGCCTTCTATGCTCGCAAGTTTGGCGTACAGTTCATCGGGATCACCATAACAAAGTGGTGCCGTATGATAATTGCCTTCAGCTTGTAAATAACCTTTCATTTCATCCATTGCGCAACTGATACCAAAAGCAACGGAGGGATAGGTGCCATCTAATGGTACGCGAGGTGCGTCACAGCTTGCATTGCACCATGTCGTTAGCCATTCAATTGCTTGTTTTTGAGCTTGGTCTAAGGTTTCTTCGCTAAAACCAGGTAGCGGGGCGATTTCTCCCCAACCGTCTCGGCTGCAACTCACTCTTACGATTAAGCCTTCACGGCGTTTTAAAAAACGATCACGCAGAATAAGTTGGCTATCAACAGGGATGGAATAACGGTAAAGATTAAATGATTTTTCAGCCATGTTTGCTCCCAATACAAAAGTGCGGTCAAAATTCACGAAGATTTTTAACCGCACTTTAGAACGATAAATTAAGGGTTACGTCTGAATTTACTGAAGTCTGGGGCGCGTTTTTCGTTAAACGCATTGCGACCTTCTTGACCTTCTTCAGTCATGTAGAACAACATTGTTGCGTTACCCGCTAATTCTTGAAGACCTGCTTGACCATCACAATCCGCATTTAATGCCGCTTTCAAACAACGAATCGCGATTGGACTATTGCGTAACATTTCACGACACCAACGCACGGTTTCTTTTTCAAGATCAGCGTAAGGCACAACCGTATTGACTAAGCCCATGTCTAATGCTTCTTGTGCATTATATTGACGGCATAAGAACCAAATTTCACGCGCTTTTTTCTGACCCACTAAACGAGCCATATAGCTTGCGCCCCAACCACCATCGAATGAACCGACCTTTGGCCCAGTTTGACCGAAAATGGCATTTTCAGCAGCAATCGTTAAGTCGCAAAGCATATGTAATACATGGCCACCACCAATTGCATAACCTGCCACCATTGCCACAACTGGTTTTGGACAAGAACGAATATCGCGTTGGAAATCTAATACATTTAAGTGATGTACGCCGCTGTCATCTTTGTAACCGCCGTAATCGCCACGCACTTTTTGGTCACCACCAGAACAGAATGCTTTTTCGCCTTCGCCAGTTAATACAATGACACCAATGTTTTCATCGAAACGTGCATCAGAAAATGCAGTGATCATTTCTTTCACTGTTTGTGGACGGAACGCATTACGAACTTCTGGGCGGTTAATTGTGATTTTGGCAATACCGTCAGTAGATTTATGATAGCGAATGTCGCTGTAGCCTTCGCTGTGATCAACCCACTCAACAGGCGCATATAACACATCATCTTTTGGATTTTGCATGAGAATTCCTTTTAATTAACGTAAAAAAGTGTGGTCATTATAGCGGAAGTTTTTCGGATCAGGAAAACTAAATTCATTTGCTGCTTTATCTGTTGTGAAGATATTGCTAGAATTTTGCGCATTCTCACTTTTATAAGGATCAAATGTGAAATTAATTGCAACCTTAGGTATGGCAGCATTGCTGTCTGGCTGCTCAATATTTGGTAGCTCACAATCCGCAATCCCAGGTGAATTTGCGGGGGCGGATTACCAACTTTCCGATCAAGATGCAAAACAGTGGGCGATTGCAAGTAAGCAAGCAGAACAATGCGTTTACCCAAATTTAACTCGAATTTTGCAACAGCATTTTTCTAAAGAAGATAGCTATATTCATTCACAATATGTCTTTTTCTATCCATTGGAAAAAATTATTGGCGAGCAATATGTGAAGATTATTCAAGGTGATGAGAAGTCGATGAATTATGCAAGCTATCAGTTTAAAAAATTCCGTACTGAAGTAGGTAATGTTGAGCCTTTAACTGAACAGGCGTGTTTAAAATTACGTAATGAAGCGCGCGATGATTTGGCTGTCGTGAAAGGTCAATATAAAAATGGCATGGTGGAAGTGCAGAAAAATGAAGATGGCACACCGAAAAATCCTGATGGTATCGCGACGAATGAAAATAAATTCTTCTTTGATATCATCAAATGGGGTTCAATGCTATTGCTTTAATTTTTTGGGCATGTAAACATACAACATAAAAATAAAAAAATAATAAGGAGGCTACTATGTCAGATGTATTCCATCTTAATCTTACAAAATCTCAACTTAAAGGCGCAACACTCGCTATTGTCCCCGGCGATCCTGCGCGTAGTGAGCGTATTGCTAAACAACTTGATAATCCAGAGTTTCTTGCTAGCACGCGTGAATTTACTTCATGGTTAGGTTATCTTAATGGGCAACCTGTTGTTGTATGCTCTACCGGTATTGGTGGGCCATCAACCTCAATTTGTGTGGAAGAACTGGCTCAACTTGGCATTCGCACTTTCTTACGGATTGGTACAACGGGGGCAATTCAACCACATATTAATGTGGGTGATGTTCTTATTACAACGGCTTCTGTTCGCTTAGATGGTGCAAGCCGCCATTTTGCACCGTTAGAATATCCGGCTGTGTCAAACTTTGAATGTACAACTGCACTTTATAATGCAGCGAAAGCAAAAGGGATTGAACCTTATGTAGGTGTGACTGCATCATCTGATACATTCTATCCAGGTCAAGAACGTTATGATACCTATAGTGGTAAAGTATATCGTGATTACCAAGGACTACTTAAGCAGTGGCAAGATTTGAATGTTATGAACTATGAAATGGAATCGTCAACATTGTTTACCATGTGTAGCGCATTGGGGCTACGAGCAGGAATGGTTGCAGGCGTGATTGTAAACCGCACTCAACAAGAAATTCCAAATGAAGCGACAATGAAAGAGACTGAAGAAAAAGCCGTTTCAGTGGTAATAGATGCAGCGAAAACATTGTTAAATTAAAAAATAACGCCTTGTTTTACAAGGCGTTATTTATTCTGGTCCTATTCCCACTCGATCGTTGCTGGTGGTTTTCCGCTGATGTCGTACACTACGCGGGAAATACCATTCACTTCATTGATGATACGGTTAGACACTTTGCCTAATAAATCATAAGGTAAATGTGCCCAATGTGCGGTCATAAAATCGATGGTTTCTACTGCACGCAGTGAGATAACCCAATCGTATTTACGGCCATCTCCCATTACACCTACAGATTTCACCGGTAAGAATACGCAGAAGGCTTGGCTGGTTTTTCCATACCAACCGCTATTGCGTAATTCTTCGATAAAGATCGCATCTGCACGGCGTAATAAATCGCAGTATTCTTTTTTCACTTCACCTAATACGCGCACGCCTAAGCCTGGACCTGGGAATGGGTGGCGGTTGATCATTTCAGCCGGCAAGCCTAATGCTAAACCGATTTTACGTACTTCATCTTTAAATAATTCACGTAACGGTTCAACCAATCCAAGTTTCATATAGTCTGGTAAACCACCTACGTTGTGGTGTGATTTAATCACATGTGCTTTACCGGTTTTGCTTGCTGCAGATTCGATGACATCAGGGTAGATCGTACCTTGTGCTAACCATTTCACGTTGGTGAGTTTTTTCGATTCATCATCGAATACATCAACGAATACTTTACCGATAATTTTACGTTTTGCTTCAGGATCCGATACGCCCGCAAGTTCACCTAAGAAACGGCTTTCAGCATCAACACGGGTAATATTTAAACCGAATTTATCACCGAACATTTCCATGACTTGATCGCCTTCGTGCAAGCGAAGCAAGCCGTTATCCACGAATACGCAGTGTAAGTTTTTACCGATGGCACGGTGTAAAAGTAATGCGACCACAGAAGAGTCCACACCACCAGATAAGCCTAAAATCACTTCATCATCACCGACTTGCTCTTTAATACGAGCAACGGCATCTTCGATAATGTTTTCAGCTGTCCATTTGGTTTCGCAACCACAGATATTCACGACAAAATTAGTTAATAATTCTAAACCTTTTTTAGTGTGGGTTACTTCTGGGTGGAATTGTACGCCGTAGAAACGACGGCTTTCATCAGACATGGCGGCAATTGGGCAGGTTGGAGTCGTACCTGTTACTTGGAAGTGTTGAGGTAAACGAGTCACTTTGTCACCATGGCTCATCCAAACATCTAAAGTCGGCTCATTTGCTGTCAAGTTATCATTAAGATTGGCAAAAAGTGCGGTGGAATTTTCAAGAGAAACTGAAGCATAGCCGAACTCCCTGTGCTCAGACGTTTCGGTTAAGCCGCCAAGTTGCATCGCCATAGTTTGCATACCGTAGCAAACGCCGAGCACCGGTACACCTGCATTGAACACATATTCCGGTGCACGAGGGCTGTTTTTTTCAGTGGTACTTTCAGGGCCGCCAGAAAGAATGATACCGTCTGGATTAAATTCACGGATTTGTTCTTCAGTCACATCCCACGCCCAAAGTTCGCAGTACACACCAATTTCACGTACACGACGAGCAATTAGTTGAGTATATTGTGAACCAAAGTCGAGGATTAGGATTTTGTGATTGTGAATATTTGTCATTTTTTGCCTTATGTTAATTTTGTTTTGTCATATTGATGTAAGTTCCACCATGTCCATCGCTGATATATTTGATGTGAAATGTTTCAGTCTTATTACAGCCTTTTACCGTCCAAGTTTCATTCACTAAGTCTACAGTGGAAGTTTTGTTGTTTAGTTTTACATCATCTATCTGAGTGTGAATTTGTTTTGGCGTACAATTATGGATTGCTCTAAAAAATAGGTTAATGTTACTTGCCGTATCATATTTTAGTAAATCGTCTGCGGTTGTTTCCCCAGTATAAGTTGGACCGAGTAATGTGCAGGCCGATAGAATAAATGGAATCAGTAATATAAATTTCTTCATTATAGTTCCTTTTATTGCCTGAAACAGTTCAAAAGAGCGGGCAAATTTAACCGCTCTTTTATTCATTGTTAGCCCATACGATAGTTTGGCGCTTCTTTAGTAATGGTTACGTCATGAACATGGCTTTCTTTAATACCTGCGCCACTGATGCGAACGAATTCTGCTTTCGTACGTAATTCTTCTATGGTCGCGCAGCCAGTTAAGCCCATGCAAGAACGTAAGCCACCCATTTGTTGGTGGATGATTTCTTTTAAGTAACCTTTGTATGGAATACGGCCTTCGATACCTTCTGGTACGAGTTTGTCTGCAGCGTTATCCGATTGGAAGTAACGGTCTGAAGAGCCTTTCGCCATGGCACCTAATGAGCCCATACCACGATAAGATTTAAATGCACGACCTTGGTAAAGTTCGATTTCACCTGGAGCCTCTTCTGTACCTGCGAACATAGAACCAACCATTACACAGCTTGCGCCTGCAGCGATAGCTTTTGCAATATCACCTGAGAAACGGATACCACCGTCCGCGATAACTGGAATACCACGATCTTTTAATGCTGCTGCTGCATCTGCTATAGCAGTGATTTGTGGAACACCCACCCCGGTTACGATACGAGTAGTACAAATTGAACCAGGGCCGATACCTACTTTCACTGCGCTTGCGCCTGCGTCTGCAAGTGCGATAGCACCTTCAGCAGTCGCTACGTTACCCGCAACGATAGACAAATTTGGATATTTTGCTCGAGTTTCACGAACGCGTTGTAATACGCCTTCTGAATGACCGTGAGATGAGTCGATTAATAATACATCTACGCCAGCTTTTACTAATGCATCAATACGTTCTTCGTTACCAGGACCTGCACCTACTGCGGCACCGACACGTAAGCGACCAAATTCATCTTTGCATGCATTTGGTTTTTGTTCTGCTTTTTGGAAGTCTTTAACGGTAATCATGCCTTTAAGTTTGAAACTATCATTAACTACTAATACTTTTTCAACACGGTGTTGATGCATTAATTCCAAAATTTCTTCGCGACTAGCCCCTTCTTTTACTGTCACCAAGTCTTCTTTTTTCGTCATGACTTGTGAAACAGTTTTGCTCAAATCTTTCACGAAACGAGTGTCGCGTCCAGTAATGATACCGATTAGGTTATTTTCACTATCTACAACAGGGTAGCCAGCGAAGCCGTTTTTCTTCACCATTTCAGCAAGTTCGGCAAGCGTTAAATTTGGTGAAACAGTTACTGGTTCAGAAACAATACCGCTTTCGAATTTTTTCACTTTACGCACACGATCTGCTTGGCGTTCAATGGTCATATTTTTATGAATAAAGCCAATGCCACCTTCTTGCGCCAAAGAGATCGCAAGTTTAGTTTCGGTTACGGTATCCATTGCTGCTGAAAGCATAGGAATATTCAAAGTAATTTCTTTAGTGAGTTTGGTTGAAAGATTGGCTGTATTTGGAAGCACTGTTGAATGTGCTGGGACGAGTAGAACATCGTCAAAAGTAAGAGCTTCTTGTTTAATGCGTAATGACATTGCAATATTCTCGCTAAGTTGAAGTTAAAAAATATTGCGGCGGGATTATACAGATTTTACTTGATTTTGAAAACGAAATTTTTGGATTTGTGCTATGATTTTCGCTCCGTTTGCTACAAGGAATAAATGATGAATTTCGCTTTATTGACATATTTAGCTGATTGTCAGCCGAAAGTGCGGTTTGAATTGGAAAAGTTTTCTCTGCATATTGAAGAGGACATTAAACAATTACGTGAGCTAGGTTTGGAAATTGTCGTTGCTGGCCAAGATTATAGCTTAGTGCCTCGTCTTCCTTTATTAAATCCTCAGCAAATTTCAACCGCACTTTTTCCTTATAGTATCCATTATCAGCCGATTATTTCCTCTACAAATGAATGGATACTACAAAATATTCCTTCCTTAAAAAAAGGCGATCTTTGTGTGGCTGAATATCAAACTGCAGGACGCGGTCGACGTGGTCGTCAATGGCTATCACCTTTTGCAGGGCAAATCATGTTTAGTTTTTATTGGACGTTTGAGCCTAGCAAATCAATTGAGGGATTAAGTTTAGTCATCGGTTTAGCGATTGCAGAGGTGCTAAACGTGCAAGTGAAATGGCCAAATGACATTTTGTTTGATGGAAGAAAGTTAGGTGGCATTTTAGTTGAAATTGCTAATCATAAAAATGGTATGCTCAATTTAGTGATTGGCGTAGGTATTAATGTGTCGTTGCCAAAACAAACAGAAATTAGTCAGCCTTATGCGGAAGTATGTGAAATTGATCCTGATTTAGAGCGACAAACTTTATTACCAAAACTCATACAACATTTATATACACGTTTAAATATCTTTGAGAAAAATGGTATTAATACGGAATTTCAACAAGCATGGCAATCATATAATGCATTTTCAAATAGTGAAGTAAATGTACTTACTGAACAAGGTGCTATTTCAGGTATTGAAAAAGGCATAGATGAACGTGGTTATCTAAAAGTATTATGTGGCAATAAAATCCAAATGTTTAATGGTGGTGAAGTTTCATTGCGTAAGAAATTATAGCGATAAAAATTTGAGCATTTTAACCGCACTTTTGAGGGATCCGTTTATATTTCCACCAAAAGATCATTTTTTTAAATATTTTTACAAAAAGTACTTGCAAGGGATTTGAAAATCCCTATAATGCACCGCACACAACGACGCACTGTTGTGAAGTATTTAAGTTTACAAGTGCGTCGTTGTTTTT
>NZ_LZOX01000018.1:0-94018 GCF_001679495.1 Haemophilus sp. CCUG 66565
ATATTGTTAAAGAGCAAAAAACAACGACGCACTTGTAAACTTAAATACTTCACAACAGTGCGTCGTTGTGTGCGGTGCATTATAGGCGTTTTAAAACCCTTTGCAACCCCTTTTTAAGAAATTTTATTTGAACGCGCAAATTTTACTCATCATCTAATTTTCTATAACCCTTTAAACCGTTAGCCCTCAAAACTTCATTCAATTTTTTTAATAAAGCTTCTTTTTCTGCTTTAGTGAACATTTGGCTATTTTTATTAAGTAATGCTCCAACTAATTTCCAGTAGAAATCTAAAGTAGCACCACTTCCTGCTTTTTTTAATCGAACCATAGCATTCTCTGCGCCAATTTCCCTCAGCATTTTAACATCTAAAATACCAGCTTTAATTAGCGCTCTCTCATGCCTAATAGTCAAGTTAGCCAAATCTTTCAAACGGTTTAGTTTATTTAATATACGCTTTAACTTCTGCTTTTGAATTTGTTTAATAGATAGAATTACTAGTTTTCTACATAATGTATTATCACCTATAACCTGATTAGATAAAGCATAATACTGAGAAAGAACAAAGCGTTTATTTACTTCATTTGTTGTAAAAGGCTCACAACCAAGCCTAATAAGATAAGATGCTAACTCTCCCTCCCCTCTCAAGTAGAGTTTCTTATTTTGCCAAATTGCAAACATCGTTTCTCCTTTATGGAATAACCCATATCCTGTAAAAAGGTTCCTGGAGGTAACATTTCCTACCAACTGATCTAACAGAGAGCAAACTACATCAATATGTTCGTCTTTTATATTCATATATATCTCCAAAATGAATAATTTGTTGAAAAAATCGGTAGAAGTACTTCTGCTTTTTTTTATATCACGAACTGTTTTCATTACCTAAAAATAAATTTCAATTTTGTGAACCTGATCGCAAAATAAAATTTATTTTAAAAAAAACACTTAAATTACTATGAATAATCAATATAGTAAAAATCCTTCTTACAACATAAAATAGAGATAAAAGAAGCAAATTTATTTCTAACTATTTTTATTTATCTATAAATATTCAAAACTAATTCTGAGCTGTAGTTCACATTTTTCATAAAATATAGAAATTTCTCTTGACCTGTACATCAATACAGATATAATCACGAAAAACTTGAACATTCAAACAGGAATTCACTTATGGCGACTCAAGAAGAAAAACAAAAAGCACTAGCTGCAGCATTAGGACAAATCGAAAAACAATTTGGTAAAGGCTCAATTATGAAGTTAGGCGATACCAAAACGTTAGATGTAGAATCTATTTCTACTGGATCACTTGGTTTAGATGTTGCACTAGGAATTGGTGGTTTACCTATGGGACGAATTGTAGAAATTTTCGGACCTGAATCATCTGGTAAAACAACATTAACTCTTTCCGTCATTGCTCAAGCGCAAAAAGCGGGAAAAACCTGTGCATTTATTGATGCAGAACATGCCCTTGATCCTATTTATGCAGCAAAACTTGGGGTGGATGTAAAAGAACTTTTTGTTTCTCAACCTGATAATGGTGAACAAGCACTTGAAATCTGTGATGCATTAGTTCGCTCTGGCGCAATTGATGTAATCATTGTTGACTCCGTTGCCGCACTGACACCAAAAGCTGAAATTGAAGGGGATATGGGTGATTCCCATATGGGACTACAGGCTCGTTTAATGTCACAAGCTTTGCGTAAACTTACTGGCCAAATAAAAAATGCAAACTGTTTAGTTGTATTTATTAACCAAATCCGAATGAAAATAGGTGTGATGTTTGGCAATCCAGAAACTACCACTGGCGGTAATGCATTAAAATTCTATTCTTCTGTTCGTTTAGATATTCGTCGCACAGGTTCTGTAAAAGATGGCGAAAATATTATTGGGAATGAAACTCGCGTAAAAGTAGTGAAAAACAAATTAGCGGCACCATTCCGTCAAGTAGATTTCCAAATTCTTTATGGTGAAGGGATTTCAAAAGCGGGTGAGTTATTAGAACTTGGTGTAAAACACAAGCTTGTAGAGAAATCAGGTGCATGGTATGCCTATAATGGAGAAAAAATTGGCCAAGGTAAAACTAACTCAATGAAATGGCTCAATGAAAATCCAGAAAAAGCAGATGAGTTAGAAGCTCGTTTACGCGCAGAATTAGTAGCTAATCCAGAACAAGCTTTAATGGCTGACATTGAACAATCTGAAAATAGTTCCGAATCAGAAAGTGATTTTGAATAAATCAAATTATCAACGCCAAAAGTGCGGTCATTTTTAACCGCACTTTATATTAACTCAATAAAAATAAAGGAACCATTCCTTGTCATCCCTCGCTTTTAATTACATCGTTAATCTTCTTTCTCACAGAGAATATAGTGAATTCGAGCTCCGTAATAAAATGCAGGAAAAGAACTTTTCAGAAGAAGAAATTGATGATGCATTATCTTTATGCCAGGCAAAAAATTGGCAAAGCGATCGTCGTTTTTCAGAAAATTATATAAATTCACGCGCACAAAAAGGTTATGGTGTAGGAAGAATTCGACAAGAATTACTCCAATTAAAAGGTGTGTCTTCTGATATTATTGATGAAGTTTTAATAGAATCAGAAATTGATTGGTATGAAATGGCAGAGAACTTGTTACGTAAAAAATTCCCAAATTACAACGAACAGCAAACGCCTAAAATAAAACAAAAAATTTGGCAATATATGCTATCACATGGATTTCGTAGCGATGAATTTGCTGATTTAATTGGGAAAAACCAAAGTGAATGGGATTAATGTAAAAGTTGAGAGCAAATTTTATATATCCAAATGCCCAACACAGTCATAGCTAAACATCCGAATAAATGCATCATCAATACACAAAATCCATTTAACCACTTGTCATTAAAAAATAATTCCACAACTTCGGAAGAAAAAGAAGAAAATGTGGTTAGCGATCCTAAAAAACCGGTAATTAAAAATAACCGCCATTCAGCACTAATTTGTGGGAATTGCCAAAAAAGCCCAAGTAATACACCAATAATTAAACAACCAAGCAAATTAGCGATTAAAGTCCCAAAAGCAAACGAAGAAAATACAGGATTAAATAACAATCCTATAGTCCAACGCAATGACGCGCCTAATATTGCGCCACAACTTATGAATAATAATGCCTGCATTAATAATCTAATCCAAATTGAGTTCGCAAATAACGAGCGGCTGATTCTTCTTTATTTGAGCCAATAACTTCTAACTCTGGACAAGCTTTTTTTAAACGAATATCTGCATCTTGCATGATACAGCCTTTACCAGACCAAGAAAGCATTTCTACATCATTCATTCCATCACCAAAAGCAATACAGTCTTTTAACTCATATTCTCGTGATTCGAGTAAATGTTTTAATGCATCGCCTTTTGAAACATTCTTATTCATTACTTCCAAACAAGCTAATGCTGAATAAACAATTGTCGTTACGTCACCAAACTTATCTCGTAAATAAGCTTCTACTTCAACTAAATCCTCTGGAGTTTTACCAATAAAAAAAACTTTTTCTGTCCCACGTCCATGATGTTTGGAAAAATCAACTACGTTATAATCGAATCCAGATTCTTTATGGAACTGACGCATTGCAGGAATATCTTTATTAGTAAACCAACCTTCATCTTGATAGCTATTCATGCATACTTTGGAAGTATTAAATGGAGTTTTGTAAAGCTCTAGAACTAATTCTTCAGGCAAGCTGTTGCTATAAAGCAAATTACCCTGTAAATCCCGTACACGAGCACCATTTGATGTAATCATAACCGCTCGTTCCACACCAATTTTTCCAAGAATGGATGACACATCGGTATGGTTACGCCCCGTTGCTAAAATGATATCCACACCGTTTTGCTCTAATGCTCTCAGCGTATCAATGGTAAGATCACCGACTAAATGTTCAGGTGTTAAAAGTGTGCCATCTAAATCAGACACCATTGCTCGAAAAGGTAAATTCATAAAAACCTCAAAAAATAATTTGCGGTTATCATATCACTAAATATACAAATTGCCCTTGTCTAAGATCAATGTATAAAAAACCGTAATAAAAATAACCGCACTTTATTAAGGATTAAGGCATTAAATCAACTGATATATTTCCTTTCATTTGACAGCAGCACGCTAAAACATAACCTTGTTTAATTTCGTCTTCTGTTAGCGGTCCGTTTGAACTCACTTCATAATCACCACTCACCACTAAAGTTTTACAAGAACCACAAATACCTTCTCTACAAGCTGCAATAATCGGTGCTTTATGCTCTTCCAAAGCAGCTAACAATGTTTTTCCAACAGGTACAGAAAAAGTTTGAGGTACTGGATTAGTAATAGAAAACGTCACTTGTTTACTATTATCTAACATACAATTTTCTGCTGAAGAATGAAATTGCTCTAAAAAGAAACGCTCAGATGGGATACCTAGGGATTCTGTCATCGCACGTAAATCACGCATATAACTTTCAGGGCCACAAGTCAGCACTGTATAATCAGCTATATTCGGTACAAGGTCAGATAACATTTGACTATTTAAACGTCCAGCTATAAAGCCTTCGTCCGCATCAACAGAAGCATTAATAAATAATTTTAACTGTGGAAATTGTTCTTTCAGTAATGTCCATTCTCGTTTAAAAATAACATCTTTAGGCGAATGGACACTATATAATACAACCACATCTACACCTGGTTTATTTTTTAATAACCAGCGAGTCATAGACATGATTGGCGTAACGCCACATCCACCAGCCACAAGCAAATATCGATCACTTACAATGCGGGTACAGGTAAATTTACCCATTGGATCGGATAGCCAAATTTGATCACCTTCTTTAATTTCGGACGTAATCCAATTAGAACCAACTCCATTTTTAATACGGCGAACGGTTAAAGTAACAAAACGGCTCATTCCTGGCGTAGACGATAGCGTATAAGCACGTACAATATTTGGTGTATTACGAATACTTACTAAAGTATACTGACCAGGCTCATAAGAGTAAAAATCTTGTGCTATTAATTCAATTGTATAGACATCATCAGTTTCCTGATGAATAGCATGTACCTGCATTTCGTTATAACACAACGGATTCTGATTATTTGACATAGAATTTTCTCTTTGAAGATAGAAAAAAGTGCGGTGGATTTTTAAAATGTTTATAAAACTAATACTACAAATTAAAAAATCGACCGCACTTTTCTATGAAATGTTATTTAGCTAAAGCTTCTGCCATATCTTGTTCAGGAGTGGTCAAACCGCGCAAACCGAATTTTTCATTTAATAATGCCATCACATTATCATTTAAAAATGCTGGAGCAGTCGGCCCTGTATAGATATTTTTTACACCTAACGCCAATAAGGTAAGCAAAATAACAATAGCTTTTTGCTCAAACCAAGAAAGCACTAGTGTTAATGGCAATTCATTAACGCCAATACCAAGTTTTTGTGAAAGATTTACAGCAAGCATTATCGCAGAATACGCATCATTACATTGCCCAACATCTAACAAGCGAGGTAACCCATCAATAGCACCAAAATCTAATTTATTAAAACGATATTTACCACAACCTAAAGTTAAAATCGCACAATCTTCCGGTACTTGACGAGCAAAATCAGTGTAATAGCTACGTTCACCTTTGCTACCATCACACCCGCCCACTAAGAAAACATGACGTAATTTTCCACCAGCAACAAGATTAATCACCGCATCTGAAGCATCTAATAAAGTTTGACGACCAAACCCAACGGTAATTTTGTGTTCTAATTCATCATAAGGGAATCCTGCCATTTCTTGTGCTTTCGCGATAACTTGACTGAAATCACGATCTTCAATGTGCGTTACACCAGGCCAGCCCACAATACTACGGGTATAAATACGATCTGCGTAATTACCAACATTAGGATCAATAATACAGTTAGAGGTCATAATTACAGGACCAGGGAATTTCGCAAATTCTTTCTGCTGATTTTGCCAACCACTTCCATAGTTACCAACCAAATGATTGTATTTTTTCAATTCCGGATAACCATGCGCAGGCAACATTTCACCATGAGTATAAATATTTATCCCTGTTCCTTCCGTTTGTTCTAAAAGTGCTTTTAAATCTTTTAAATCATGACCAGAAATTAAAATACATTTTCCTGCTACAGGCTTCACATTTACTGTTGCTGGAACAGGATGACCAAATGCTTCTGTTTCACCCGCATCTAATAAACTCATTACTTGAAAATTCATATTACCGATGCCAAGCGCCTTTTCTAGCAATTCATTTAGATCACTTGGATTCGTTCCTAGCCACGCCATAAACTCATGGAATTGACGATATACCTCATTATCAAATTTACCCAAAACATGGGCATGTTCCATATAAGCAGCCGCACCTTTTAAACCGTATAAACAAAGCATACGCACGCCATGTACTTCTTCCCCAATTAAAGTGCGGTCAGAATTTAGGGCAAAATTTGCAGCTTGTTTTGTTAAATCAGAAATCGTTTCACCTTCAAGCTGTAAATGAGCTAATGGATGGTTTATATCAATACTTGGATTTAGTGTACGGCAGCGTTTCATTAAATTATCGCGATAAGCTATGGCTTGTTGCGCATATTCAACAATACGTTGAGAATCAAAGTTTACATTAGTCAAGGTAGAGAAAAATGCCTGTGCTGTAAAAGCATCAATTTCATTATCGATAATAGCTAAATCTCTTGCTTGAATAGCCCAAGCAGATAAGCTTTGCAGAGTTGCAATAAGAAGATCTTGTAAATCAGAAGTTTCCGCAGTTTTACCGCACATTCCTTGAGAGTAACTACAACCATTACCCATTGGAGTACGCATAGTTTGTTCACATTGTACACAGTACATAATTAAGTCCTTTTGTTAGAATAGAAAGTTTCGTTATAAACCCGATAAAATCACTCAGATTTATGGAAAAAATGATAAAACCTTTTTTCTACTAGATACAAAAGGAAATTTTAATTAATTAGAACTTGTTTGATCTAGATTAAGCTAATACCAATAATGAATTGATTTTCTAGTTTAGAAAAACATAAATTCTAATAACACTAAAAACCTCGCAATAAAATTCGATATCTTTTACATTACCAGCTGAAATACGATAACAAATTTCATTTTATCTCTCTTACAATACAATTGTTCGAACAACAAACAGTATCATCGAATGATGTATGTTTATTCCCAATGGATAGTCAAAACACAAGGAGATTATTATGGCTTTCAATATGAAAAATAGACATTTACTTAGTCTTGTTCATCACACAGAACGTGAAATTAAATATCTCTTAGATCTCTCCCGAGATTTAAAACGAGCCAAATATGCAGGCACAGAACAACAAACATTAAAAGGCAAAAATATTGCGCTCATCTTTGAAAAAACCTCCACCCGCACACGTTGTGCATTCGAAGTCGCCGCTCATGACCAAGGCGCTCAAGTCACCTACATCGACCCTAACTCCTCCCAAATTGGCCACAAAGAAAGTATGAAAGATACCGCCCGCGTATTAGGCAGAATGTATGATGGCATTGAATATCGTGGCTTTAAACAAAGTATCGTTCAAGAACTTGCTGATTATGCTGGTGTGCCAGTATTCAATGGTTTAACCGATGAATTCCACCCAACACAAATGCTTGCCGACGTACTTACCATGATTGAACATTGCGACAAACCATTAAACGAAATTAGCTATGTATATATTGGAGATGCTCGCAATAACATGGGTAATTCACTTTTATTAATTGGTGCAAAATTAGGTATGGATGTTCGTATTTGTGGACCTAAAGCATTATTACCAGAAGCAAGTCTTGTGGAAATGTGCGAAAAATTTGCGAAAGAAAGTGGCGCTCGTATTACTGTAACTGAAGATATCGACAAAGCGGTAAAAGGTGTAGATTTTGTCCATACTGATGTGTGGGTTTCAATGGGTGAACCATTAGAAACTTGGGGCGAACGCATTAAATTATTACTTCCTTATCAAGTCACTCCTGAATTAATGAAACGCACTGATAATCCAAAAGTGAAATTTATGCACTGCTTACCTGCCTTCCATAACAGCGAAACCAAAGTTGGTCGTCAAATTGCTGAAAAATATCCTGAATTAGCTAATGGTATTGAAGTGACTGAAGATGTATTTGAATCTCCAATGAACATTGCATTTGAACAAGCAGAAAACCGTATGCACACAATTAAAGCAGTAATGGTTGCAAGTTTGGCATAAGGAGGCAGTATGAGAATAGTGATTGCATTAGGTGGTAATGCGTTATTACGACGCGGAGAGCCGCTGACAGCCGAAAATCAACGACAAAATGTTCGCATTGCTTGTGAACAAATTGCTAAAGTTTGGCCAAACAATGAATTAGTTATTGCGCACGGTAATGGCCCACAAGTGGGTTTACTCGCCTTACAAGGTGCTGCCTATACTGATGTGCCAACCTATCCTTTAGATGTATTAGGTGCAGAATCAGTAGGAATGATTGGTTATATGATTCAACAAGAACTCGGTAATTTAGTTCCATTTGAAGTGCCATTTGCAACTTTATTATCTCAAGTAGAAGTTGATATCAACGACCCAGCTTTTAAAAATCCAACTAAACCAATTGGCCCTGTTTATACGAAAGAAGAAGCTGAACGTTTGGCAAAAGAAAAAAATTGGTCTATTGCACAAGATGGTGATAAATATCGTCGCGTTGTGCCAAGTCCATTGCCAAAACGTATTTTTGAAATCCGTCCAGTAAAATGGTTACTTGAAAAAGGCAGTATCGTAATTTGTGCGGGTGGCGGCGGTATCCCGACCTATTATGATGAAAACCATAATTTACAAGGTGTTGAAGCCGTTATCGACAAAGATTTATGTTCAGCTTTACTTGCAGAAAATCTTGATGCTGATTTATTTATCATCGCAACAGACGTTTCCGCAACTTTCGTAGATTGGGGTAAACCAACTCAAAAAGCAATTTCTGTCGCATCACCTGAAGCCATTTCAGAACTTGGTTTCGCTGCAGGTTCCATGGGGCCGAAAGTACAAGCCGCGATCAACTTTGCGAAACAAACAGGAAAAGATGCAGTAATAGGCTCTTTATCTGATATTGTGGACATTGTGAAAGGAAAAGCTGGTACTCGTATTACGAAAAAAGCTGAAGGTATATCCTATTATGCTTAAATAATAAAAGAACTTTGAGAAATCATTCTCAAAGTAAAAGTGCGGTCGGTTTAACCGATGTTTTTACCAACCGCACTTTAAACGTTAAACATAAGGAGCTCGCTATGGATGCGTCCAAAAAGAAAAAAACGTTTAATTTCCCATCAGCGTTTACAATTTTATTTGCAATATTAATTCTCGCTGTTGGATTGACCTGGGTTATTCCATCCGGTTCATATTCAAAATTAACATATAACTCCACTGATAATGTTTTTGTAGTCAAAGCTTATGGCGTTGACGATAAGACTTATCCCGCCACAACAGACACTCTTGATAATCTCAATATCAAAATTAAACTCTCCAACTTCACCGAAGGCGTGATCAAAAAACCAATCGCGATTCCTGGTACTTATCAACGAGTAGAACAACACCATAAAGGCATTGAAGATATCACCAAAAGTATGGTGGAAGGCACCATCGAAGCCGTTGATGTTATGGTCTTTATCTTTGTATTAGGTGGTATGATTGGTGTCATTAACCGCACTGGTTCTTTTAATGCTGGTTTGATGGCACTCGCAAAGAAAACCAAAGGTAATGAGTTTTTTATTGTATTCAGCGTATCCGTTTTAATGGTGCTAGGCGGTACAACCTGTGGTATCGAGGAAGAAGCCGTGGCATTCTATCCAATTCTGGTACCTGTATTCTTGGCTCTGGGATATGATGCAATAGTCTGTGTAGGGGCTATATTCCTTGCTTCATCTATGGGAACGGCATTCTCTACAATTAACCCATTCTCTGTTGTTATCGCATCAAATGCAGCTGGTATTCAATTTACTGAAGGTATTGGTTTCCGTGCTCTAGGTTTAGTTTTAGGCGCAACTTGCGTAATCGCATATCTTTATTGGTACTGTAAAAAAATCAAAGCTGACCCAAGTTTTTCTTTCACTTATGACGATCGCGAAGAATTTCGCCAACGTTATATGAAGAACTTTGATCCAAATGCAACTATCGCATTCTCAGCTCGTCGCAAATTAATCTTAACGCTTTTCTGTATTGCATTCCCTATTATGATTTGGGGTGTAATGGTTGGCGGATGGTGGTTCCCTCAAATGGCTGCATCTTTCCTTGCCATTACTATCATCATTATGTTTATCAGTGGCTTGTCTGAAAAAGATATTGTGGAATCTTTCACTGAAGGTGCATCAGAATTAGTAGGAGTGTCCTTAATCATTGGTCTTGCTCGTGGCGTAAACTTAGTACTCGAACAAGGTATGATTTCTGACACCATCCTTGATTATATGTCTAATGTAGTTAGTGGTATGCCAGGTAGCGTATTCATCTTAGGTCAATTAGTCGTATTTATTTTCCTAGGCTTAATCGTACCGTCTTCTTCAGGCTTAGCCGTGCTTTCAATGCCAATTATGGCACCACTTGCTGACTCAGTGGGTATTCCACGCGATATCGTGGTTTCCGCTTACAACTGGGGACAATATGCAATGCTATTCTTGGCACCAACAGGATTAGTATTGGTGACTCTCCAAATGTTGCATATTCCATTTGATAGATGGGTTAAATTCGTCATGCCGATGATTGGATGCTTATTACTAATCGGATCTATTTTACTGGTAGTACAAGTATCCTTATATAGCGTTTAATTAGTCAAATTGCCGCCTAGATCACAGTTTTTCTAGGCGGTTTCTTTTATACTAGGTTATCTTTTTTGTTAGCATAAAAAGGATTTACTATGCTTAAAAAACGCTTTGATAATATTGATACCCGTATTCTTAAAGCATTGCAACGCAATGGTCGATTACAAAATAATGAACTTGCCAACGAAATAGGGCTTTCAAATTCAGCTTGCTTACGCCGAGTAAATCAACTGGAAGAAAGCGGCGTAATTGATAGTTATGTTGCCTTATTGAATCCCAAGAAAGTAAATTGTAATCTCATCGTTTATGCATTAGGCTCTTTCTTTGAAGAAGATCCTGAATTAAAAGAGCGGTTTATTTTTGAAGTGAAATTAATCCCTCAAATTACCGAATGCCATTTTATGGCTGGTAGCTTTGATTTCTTATTGAAACTCAATGTATCCGATCTTGATCAATTTAATTACATCAAAAACACCTATCTCAATTCTAGGCTTGGCATTAAAACCTTAAAATCAGAAGTTACTCTAAAAACGGTTAAATCAACAACTGAGTTGCCTTTATAAAAAAACTCGTATTATTGATACTAGTTTTTTATAACAATTAACAAACTTCAGCCTGTTCTAATATAACTTTTTGTAAAACTTTAATTCCTGCTTCTATATCTTTCCAATCAGTAAATTCAAGAGGGTTATGACTAATTCCCAAATGAGATGGAACAAAAATCATACCTGTAGGACAAAGTGTTGCCATATGCATTGCATCATGTCCAGCACCACTTGGCATTATTTCGTAAGAATAACCAAGGGAATGAACTGTTTCAGCTATTTGGTTTACCATATTTTCAGGTAATACTATTGGATTATCTTTTGAAATAAGTTGTAACTCAATTAATAATCCTCTTTTTTCTGAAACTTTACTAATTTCTTCTTGTAATAATTCAAATACAGAATCTCTAGCTTGTACATGTGTACCTCGAATATCTACTAATAATTCGCAATATCCTGGCACAACATTCATTACTCCTGGTTTAGCTGTAATATTACCTACTGTAGCTACTGTAGAATGTCCAGCTTGAATAGCCGCTTGCTCAATAGCAAGTGATAGTTCAGATCCTCCTAACAATGCATCATGACGATAATGCATTGCTGTTGCTCCTGAATGATCCGCTTGTCCTTTAATTTTAACAATTGCACGAATTGGAGCAGCAATACCTGTCACAACACCTATTGTTTTTCCTTCATTCTCTAAACGAGGGCCTTGTTCTATATGAAGTTCAAAAAAACATTTAAATTCATTTGCATCACGTTTTGCTTGATTAACCAAATTAAAATTCATTCCAACTTCAGACATAGCTTCTGATAAACCCTTTCCTTGTCTATCACGTAACAAACTTAATTTTTCTTGATTTACTATGCCGCACATAACTTTACTACCCAATGTAGCAAAATTAAATCTACTCGATTCTTCACAAGTAAAAATTATCAATTCTAAAGGATAGCGAGTCTGAATATTCTGTTCACACAATTGCAAAAGAATTTCCAACCCAGCAACAGATCCCAAAGGACCATCAAATTTACCAGCATTCACAACCGTATCAATATGTGATCCGAATGCAACTGCAGGTAAAAAATCTTCTTTACCAGCCTTACGAATAAAAAGATTTCCAATTGAATCTCGACGAATAGATAAATCATATTCTTTACATAATTCAATAATCATATTATGGGCCTTTTCATCCTCCTCTGTAAAAGCTAAGCGAGTCAGCTCGTTTGGTACTGATGAAATAAAAGCTAGTTTTTCAATTAAATTTTGAACACGATTAAGATTAATTGACATAGTTTTCTCCTGACACGGTTTATTTTTTGATATTCGTCAAACAATAATAATTTTTCGTTGAAAATTAACCTTTTCTAAGCGTAATATCGGTATTGCTAAATGCCTCTAATAAAGGAGTAGAAAATGAAAAACATGTTACTGCTCAGTAGCTCAAAATACAAGAATACAGGTTATCTAGAACACACCGTACCTTGGTTACAAAATTTCTTGTCTGATTATCGTGGTAAAACAATTGCTTTTGTACCTTATGCTGGGGTACGTCGCACTTTTGATGAATATGAAAAAACTGTGCAAAATGCACTTTCTGATTTAGGGATGAATATTGTTTCTGTTCATCATGGTAAACAGCATCGAGATATCATTGAACAAGCAGATGTCATCGCTATTGGCGGCGGGAATACATTTTGTTTGTTAAAACAGCTTTATGAACACAATTTGATTGATATCATTCGTGAAAAAGTAAATAACGGTACACCTTATTTTGGTTGGAGTGCTGGGGCCAATGTAGCTGGCGCATCTATTATGACAACTAATGATATGCCGATTACTTATCCTCCTTCATTTCAAGCATTACAACTTTTTCCTCATCAAATTAATCCGCACTTTATTTCAGGTAAAATGCAAGGCCACAATGGAGAAAGCCGAGAAGAACGTTTGGCAGAATTTTTACTCGTTAATCCAACTGCATTTGTATATGCCTTACCTGAAGGTTCTGCGCTTCATATACAAAATGAAATGGCAACTGTATTGGGTGAAAACCCTATTTTGTGCTTCAGTGAAAATATGGAATGTGGCACATTTGACATCAATACAACTTTTTCTTATTAACTTAAAGGGAACATATAATGGAATTATTCAAATCCATCGTTGCAGTGATTGGCATTATTGCCACAATTTATTTTCTGATTAAAAAAGCCGAAACCCGAACCGTTTTGATTGGTGTCGGCTTAATTATGTCCATTCTGACGCTTAATCCAATGGGCGCATTAGATGCTTTTGCCAAAAGCATGACATCTGGCGGATTAATTATGGCTATCTGTTCTAGTATGGGTTTTGCTTATGTAATGAAATACACTCAATGTGATACTCATCTGGTACATTTACTTACCAAACCATTAAGCGGATTAAAATTCTTCTTAATTCCGATTGCAACCGTCATCACCTTTTTCATCAATATTGCTATTCCTTCTGCTGCTGGTTGTGCTGCTGCGGTTGGTGCAACATTAATTCCTGTTTTAAAAAGTGCGGGTGTTCGACCAGCTACTGCTGGGGCAGCTATTTTAGCAGGGACTTTTGGATCAATGATGAGCCCGGGTTCTTCTCACTCAGCAATGATTAGTGAAATGTCAGGCTTAACTATCGCTCAAGTAAACCTTTCACATGCGCCATATAGCATGATTGCGGGAGCTATAGGTGCGGTTGTTTTAACAATTCTTGCTCTTGTTTTTAAAGATTATGGTGAACAACATCGCCAAGCTTATCTTGCAGAACAAAAAGAAAGTGAAATTAAAGTTGTTGAAGGCGTCAATGTACTTTATGCCCTTGCACCATTAATACCATTAGTTATTTTAGTAATTGGTGGAACGTCATTACAACAAGTACCAGGTCTTGAATGGACTAAAATGGGTGTGCCTCAAGCGATGCTTATTGGCGCAATTTACGGCATTATCGTAACTCGCATTTCCCCAGTAAAAATTACTGAAGAATTTTTCAATGGTATGGGAAATTCTTATGCAAACGTACTTGGTATCATCATTGCAGCCAGTGTTTTTGTAGCAGGATTAAAATCTACGGGCGCAGTTGATGCTGCAATTTCTTTCTTAAAAGAATCTAACGAATTTGTACGTTGGGGCGCAACAATTGGACCATTCTTAATGGGGTTAATTACAGGCTCTGGCGATGCTGCAGCAATTGCCTTTAACAGTGCCGTCACACCACATGCTGTAGAACTCGGTTACACTCATGTAAATCTTGGTATGGCAGCAGCCATTGCTGGTGCAATTGGTCGTACAGCTTCACCAATTGCAGGCGTAACCATCGTTTGTGCAGGCCTTGCGATGGTAAGCCCAGTAGAAATGGTAAAACGTACCGCACCAGGTATGATACTTGCTGTTTTATTCTTAGCATTATTTATGTTGTAAAAATAGTAAAAAATTGACCGCACTTTTTTTAAGTGCGGTCTGTTTTTATAGACTTTTAAAGGAAGAAAAAAATGAACTTAGATTTAAATCAACTTGTTAAATGGCGTCGTGAATTTCATCGTTTTCCAGAAATTGGCTGGAGTGAATTTTGGACAACTTCTCGCATTGCGGATTACTTGGAAGACTTAGGTTGTTTTGAAATTTTTCTTGGCAAACAAATTATAAATCCAGACTTTGTTCGTGGACGAAAACAAACTGTAGTAGATAAAGGCTTAGCTAATGCAAAAACCTATGGAGCCAATGAAAAATGGCTCGAAAAAATGGAAGGATATACTGGTTGTGTGGCATTATTTGATTCAGGTAAACCAGGGAAAACTATTGCATTACGTTTTGACATAGACTGTGTGAATGTAACGGAAACTCGCTCACCAGAGCATATTCCAAATAAAGAAGGTTTTGCCTCAATTAACGATGGTTTTATGCATGCTTGTGGACATGATTCACACATTACAATAGGTTTAGGCGTAGCATTATGGATCGCTCAGAACAAAGATAAACTCACTGGAAAAGTAAAAATTGTATTTCAACCAGCAGAAGAAGGTGTTCGAGGTGCAGCAGCCATTGCACAAAGTGGCATAATTGATGATGCAGATTATTTTGCTTCTTCACACATTAGTTTTTGCGCGAATACAGGCACTGTTATTGCTAATCCAAGAAATTTTCTTTCCACTACAAAAATTGATATTCGCTATAAAGGTAAACCAGCCCACGCAGGTGCTGCGCCCCATTTAGGTCGTAATGCTTTATTAGCTGCAGCGCATACAGTCACTCAACTTCATGGTATTGCACGCCATGGTGAAGGCATGACAAGAATTAATGTAGGTGTGCTAAAAGCGGGTGAAGGACGAAATGTCATTCCATCTTCTGCTGAATTACAATTAGAAGTGCGGGGAGAAAATAAAGCAATTAATGAATACATGACTGAACAAGTCATGCAAATAGCCAAAGGTATCTCCATAAGTTTTGATGTCGCATATGAAACTGAAATTGTAGGTGAAGCCGTGGATATGAATAATGATGTTGAACTTATAAAACTCATCGAAGAAATATCTCTTGAACAACCACAAATAAATAACGTAAATTCAGATTATGCTTTCAATGCAAGTGAAGATGCGACTATTTTAGGTAGACGTGTACAAGAACACGGAGGCAAAGCTATTTATTTCATTCTTGGTGCAGATCGCACAGCAGGTCATCATGAAGCTGAATTTGATTTTGATGAAAATCAATTACTTACTGGGGTTAATATTTATACTTCTTTAGTACAAAGATTATTAGTTTAATTAAATAAAAATATTTTTACTCCTTTATTTTAAGAATCTCCTATTTTTCTTAGAATAAAGGCAATATCTACTCACCTTATAAGGAAAACTCAATGATTAATAGACGTCATTTTATTCAAATCGGTGCAAGCAGTATTCTTGCATTAAGTGCAAGCCGTTTTGCGACAGCAAAAGGTAAACATGATGTAGATTTACGTATTGTTGCCACTACTGACGTTCACAGTTTCTTAACAGACTTTGATTATTATAAAGACGCACCAACCGAGAAATTCGGTTTTACTCGTGCTGCAAGCCTTATTCGTCAAGCACGTGCTGAAGTAAAAAATAGCGTATTGGTTGATAACGGGGATTTAATTCAAGGTAACCCTATTGCTGATTATCAAGCTGCTCAAGGCTATAAAGAAGGCAAATCTAACCCTGCGGTGGATTGCTTAAATGCTATGCACTATGAAGTAGGAACCTTAGGTAACCATGAATTTAACTATGGCTTAGATTATTTAGCTGACTGTATCAAACAAGCTAAATTCCCAATTGTAAATGCCAACGTAGTAAAAGTAGGAACTGAAGAACCTTATTTCACACCTTATGTCATTCAAGAAAAATCAGTTGTTGATAATCAAGGTAAAACACATAAATTAAAAATTGGTTACATCGGTTTTGTGCCACCGCAAATCATGGTTTGGGATAAAGCGAACCTTCAAGGTAAAGTTGAAACTCGTGATATTGTAAAAACAGCACAAAAATATATCCCTGAAATGAAGAAAAAAGGGGCAGATATTATCGTTGCATTAGCTCACACTGGCCCATCTGATGAACCTTATCAAGAAGGCGCTGAAAACTCTGCATTCTATTTAGCGGATGTTCCACATATTGATGCGGTTATTTTTGGACACTCACACCGTTTATTCCCAAATAAAGAATTTGCGAAATCACCAAATGCAGACATCGTAAATGGTACAGTAAAAGGTGTACCAGAAAGTATGGCAGGCTATTGGGCAAATAATATCAGTGTAGTGGATCTAGGCTTAACAGAACACAAAGGTAAATGGATTGTTACCTCTGGAAAAGCGGTTCTACGTCCAATTTATGATGCAGAAAATAAAAAAGCACTTGCAGAAAATGACCCAGAAATTACCGCACTTTTAAAACCAGTTCACGAAGCGACACGTAAATTTGTTTCTCAACCTATTGGTAAAGCAACAGATAATATGTACAGCTATCTTGCATTAGTACAAGATGATCCAACTATTCAAATTGTAAACCAAGCACAAAAAGCCTATGTAGAAAAAGTTGCACCAAGTGTTGCAGCAATGGCTGGCTTACCTATTTTAAGTGCAGGCGCACCATTTAAAGCGGGTGGTCGTAAAAATGACCCTACAGGTTATACCGAAGTAAATAAAGGTGAATTAACTTTCCGTAATGCGGCAGACTTATATCTCTATCCAAATACATTAGTAGTTGTTAAAGCAACAGGTGAACAATTAAAAGAATGGTTAGAATGCAGTGCAGGTATGTTTAAACAAATTGACCCTGCAAGTGATAAACCACAATCATTAATCGATTGGGAAGGGTTCCGCACTTATAACTTTGATGTGATTGATGGTGTCAATTATGAATATGATCTAACCAAACCTGCTCGTTACGATGGTGAATGTAAATTAATTAACCCAGAATCACATCGTGTAGTGAACCTCACTTATCAAGGTAAACCAGTTGATCCAAAAGCAGAATTCTTGATTGCAACGAATAACTATCGTGCTTACGGTAATAAATTCCCAGGCACTGGCGATCAACATATTGTTTACGCATCACCAGATGAAAACCGTCAAATTTTAGCTGATTACATTAAAGTAACCAGTGAAAAAGAAGGTTCTGTAAACCCTAGCGCGGATAAAAACTGGCGCTTTACGCCAATTAAAGGCAACGATAAATTAGATGTTCGTTTTGAAACCTCACCAAGCGAACAAGCAGCTCAATTCATCAAAGAAAAAGCACAGTATCCAATGAAACAAGTGGGTACAGATGAAGTTGGATTTGCTGTATATCAAATTGATTTATCTAAATAATAATTAGAAAAATAAAATGCCGCCTGAAGATCAAAATTTAGGCGGCATTTTTTCTTCTAAAGTGCGGTCAAATTTTTCAGTATTTTTACAAATTACATTCGCTTTTCAATCCTTCTATTGCTTTACATTCCTCTTCATTATGTTCACTTTCGGTAACAATAGACTGTAAAAAATCTTTGATTTCTAATAATTGAGATATTTTATTTTCCACTTGAATCAGTTTATTAAGTACTAATTGATCTGCTTGATAATGATCTTTCATACTAAATTTAATACGATTGAGTGCCTTAATATTCTCTAAAGAGAAACCCAACGTTCGACATTTTTTGATAAATTTTAATTGTTCTACACTTTCTTCATCATAATATCGATAACCATTAGCCAATCGCTTAGATGGCTGCAATACTCCTTGCTTTTCATAGTAGCGGATAGTTTCAATATTAGTATGCGTAGATTTACTTAATTCACTAATTTTCATTATTTCCTCAAGCAATTTTTTACTTTAATGAGAATGGTCATCTAATAACAAATTTGTATTACTATCATACAAGGATTTAACTGCTCTAGAAACTGTGGAAATACCGCTGTATAAGACAAAAAGACTTAAAATACCACTAGCCACTACATCAACCCATTGCCAATTTAACCAATAAGCACTTATTCCTGCAATAATAGCAACAACCGAACCAAATAAATCTACTAAAACATGCAAATACGCTGCACGAATATTCAAATTATGGCGATTACTTTTTAGCATTATAAAAGCTACCAACAAATTAATCCCAAACCCTAGTAAAGCTACACCTAACATTGGCAAAGCGGCTATTTCTATCGGAGCCTGCCAACGTGTTACAGCCTCGATGAAAATCCAAATAGCGACCCAAACTAATGAAATTCCATTGATTAAAGCTAACCATTTTTGCCATCTTAGACTTAAAAATAATCCAATCCATGCTAAAAAAATAGATAAACTATCATTTGCCATATGCCCAGCATCAGCCATCAAAGTAAGGCTGTTAAACCAATATCCCCCTAGAAATTCAACAACCATATAAAAGGTAATAATTGCAAAACTAATGCCTAATACCATTTTATTTTTAGAGATTTGACTATGAGGGCAAGATGAATGCTGCTGATATTCTTTAGGAGTATAATTTTTTACTATAGAAACTTCTTTCATTTTATTTCCTTAACCATTTGATTTGAAGGAAGCATAAAACCTGTAGTAACTACAAAGTCAAATCATAAAACGTGCATTTAATAAAATTAATTGTTTAAAAAAACTAAATTATAGGGATTTCAATAAAAATTCATTTTTACCTGTGGATAACTCATAAATAATCTGTCATAAAACTGTTTTTACTCACTTGGTAACTTTTAGAAAAGATAAAGTTGTTAATAACTTTCCATTTTACACACAAGATTTTTAAAGAAAATGATCGCATTTTCACAAGATCTTTGGATCCTATAACACCTGTTTCCATAAGGATCGAATAAGGTTACTCACAATCACAAAAGATCTTAATAGTAACAATAATAAGATCTTTATATATAAAAAGAGATCTTATTTACTAATACAAACGTGATCTTTCAAAGGATCAATAGATCCATTATTTTTTGTCAGGTGTTTTAAATTTCTGTAGAATAACGCCAATTTTTTGATCCGAATAAATAGAGATAGATATGTTTTACACTGAAACTTATGATGTGATTGTGATCGGTGGTGGTCATGCGGGTACAGAAGCCGCGCTTGCACCAGCTCGTATGGGATTTAAAACCCTTTTATTAACACATAATGTAGATACTTTAGGGCAAATGTCTTGTAACCCTGCAATTGGTGGGATCGGTAAAGGTCATTTAGTAAAAGAAGTCGATGCAATGGGCGGTTTAATGGCTCATGCTGCAGATAAAGCAGGGATCCAATTTCGTACTTTAAATAGCAGTAAAGGCCCAGCAGTACGTGCTACTCGAGCTCAAGCTGACAGAGTTTTATATCGTCAAGCTGTTCGTACAGCATTAGAAAATCAACCTAATTTAGATATTTTCCAACAAGAAGCGACCGATATTCTGATTGAGCAAGATCGAGTTACAGGCGTTAGCACAAAAATGGGATTAACTTTTCGTGCTAAATCAGTGGTATTAACTGCAGGTACTTTCTTAGCCGGTAAGATCCACATAGGTTTGGAAAACTATGAAGGTGGTCGTGCAGGGGATCCTGCTTCTGTAAACCTTTCACATCGATTAAGAGATCTAGGATTACGTGTAGATCGTCTTAAAACAGGTACACCACCACGTATTGATGCGCGTACGATCAATTTTGATATATTGGCTAAACAGCATGGTGATGCCGTATTACCGGTATTCTCTTTTATGGGATCAGTGGATGATCACCCTCAACAAATTCCTTGTTATATCACCCATACCAATGAACAAACCCATGAAGTTATCCGTAATAACTTGGATCGCAGTCCAATGTATACCGGTGTGATTGAAGGGATTGGTCCACGTTATTGCCCATCCATTGAAGATAAAGTGATGCGTTTTGCAGATCGTAATTCACATCAAATTTATTTGGAACCAGAAGGCTTAACCAGTAACGAAGTTTATCCAAACGGGATCTCTACCAGTTTGCCGTTTGACGTGCAGATGGGCATTGTGAATTCTATGAAAGGTTTGGAAAAAGCGCGCATCATTAAACCAGGTTATGCCATTGAATATGATTATTTTGATCCGCGCGATTTAAAACCAACATTAGAAACTAAAGCTATTTCTGGTTTATTTTTTGCGGGTCAAATTAACGGTACAACAGGTTATGAAGAGGCGGCGGCACAAGGCTTATTGGCGGGGATTAACGCAGGTCTTTACGTACAAGAAAAAGAGGCATGGTATCCACGCCGTGATCAATCTTATACTGGTGTATTGGTAGATGACCTTTGTACGCTTGGTACCAAAGAACCATATCGTGTATTTACTTCTCGTGCCGAATACCGTTTGTTATTACGTGAAGATAATGCGGATATTCGTTTAACGCCAATTGCCCATGAATTAGGTCTAATCGATGAGGCTCGCTGGGCACGCTTTAATCAAAAAATGGAAAATATAGAACAAGAACGCCAACGCTTACGCAGTATTTGGTTGCATCCGCGTTCTGAATATTTAGAAGAAGCCAATAAAGTACTTGGTAGCCCACTTGTGCGTGAAGCAAACGGTGAAGATTTATTGCGCCGTCCGGAAATGACTTACGATATTTTAACTTCTTTAACGCCATACAAACTGGCAATGGAAGACAGAGAAGCCGTAGAACAAGTGGAAATTGCCATTAAGTATCAAGGCTATATCGAGCATCAACAAGAAGAAATTGAAAAACAAAAACGCCACGAAAATACAGCTATCCCAGCTAATTTTGATTACAGTAAAGTGTCTGGTTTATCTAATGAAGTACGTGCGAAGTTAGAACAGCATCGTCCAGTTTCAATTGGTCAAGCGAGCCGAATTTCAGGTATCACTCCTGCAGCAATTTCAATTATTCTGGTGAATTTGAAAAAACAAGGAATGTTAAAACGTGGGGAATAATATTTTCTATGTTTGAAATTAAAGGCTCGGTGAATTTTCACCGCTCTTTTTTATAAGATTAGTTTTAAAATATAATTAAATCGCACCTTTAACAGTGCGATTTTTTCTTATATTAATTTAGGACATTCTGCCGTTTTCTATACCAATCACCTGATCACAAATTGCCATCGTGGATTGGCGGTGGCTAACGAGAATAATCAATTTTTCAGCTTTAACATCGAGTAATGATTTCAAAATCATTGCTTCGTTTAAGCTATCCAAATTGCTGGTTGGCTCATCAAGCAAGATAATCGGCGCATTATGCAAGAATGCTCGGGCAATACCGATACGTTGTTTTTCACCATCAGAGAGGTTACCGCCCAATTCCGTCATTTTTGTTTGATAGCCTTGTGGTAAGCTTAAAATGAAATCATGAATTGAGGCTTTCTTCGCCGCTTCCATAATCTCTTCTAACGTTGCGTCACGGCGCGCAAGACGAATATTTTCTTCAATGGTTTCGTTGAAAATATAGGTTTGCTGAGTAATGTACGCCATATTGTCACGCAAGCTACGAGTGTTGATATTCGGTAAGGTTTCGCCGTTAATTTTAATGCTGCCTGATTTTGGATCGTAAAAACGCATCAGCAATTTCAACAAGGTACTTTTACCGCTACCGCTTCTGCCGTGAATACCCAAAATTTCACCTTTTTTCACAGATAAGCTGACATCCGATAAAATTTGTTCTTCGCCGTAAGCAAAGTTTACATTCTCCACATCAATGCAAGAAACGTCCTTCAAATCGACCGCACTTTCTACGTCTTTTAACTCTGGTTCTTCCGCTAACAAACTTAATACACGCTCACCTGAAGCCAAAGTTTGTAATAAGTTGCTTGAAAGGTTACTTAACGCAATAACTGGCCCGTAGCTCGACATCAATAAAATCACGCCGATTAAAAAGGCAGAAAAATCAATTTTATCTAAGCTAAATAAAATTAATCCGGTAAATAGCATAATGATGTTGAAAACAGATACCGCCACTTCAGTATAAACACGGACTTTCGCTTCTTGATCTTTAATGCGCTCAAAAGCCGTATCGATTTTTTGGCTGCGTTGTTGGATTTCTGCTAAACGTTGTTGTGCATAGCCAAAAAGTTGAATTTCTTTCATACCACGCACGCTGTCGAGGAAGAAATCATTCATTTCGCCCACTAATTCACGATAACGTCTGCCATCTTCACGTGCCAATTTGGTGGTGATAATCGGTAAAATCACGCCCACTGTTAAATACGCAGCCAATGCCACAAGCACAAACCAACCTGAAAGATGTGCAAAGACCAGCAATAAAATCGCAGAAGTAAAGAAAGCGATCATAATTGGTGCGATGGTGTGCGCATAAAATACTTCAAGCAATTCAATATCATTGGTCACCAATGATACTAATTGCCCTGCTTGTTTATCTTGCAACTTCACAAAAGCTAAGCGGCGCAAAGAAGAAAACACTTTATCACGCAATAATGCCAATAATTTAAAAGCGATGTAGTGCCCTGACATTTGCTCTAAATAACGCAATGCACCACGAGCCACCGCCAATACGATAAGTGCGGTCAAAATTCCGGAAAAACTTAAATGGGTGTCAAAGTTTAAGAGATTCACTAACCCCATCGCACCCAGCACCATAATAAAGATGGCAGCTAGGAAACCGAGCGTTCCCATCGTGATGGTAAACGCCATAATATGTGCAAGTGGAGTCACTAATTTCAACAAATGCCCCATTACAACAAAACCATTTTTACGCATTTGCCACCTCTCTAATTTGTTCTAAATCTTTTTGTTGTTGGAACATTTCAGCATACGCACCTTGTTTTTCCATTAAGGTTTCGTGAGTGCCTTGCTCGATCAATTTGCCTTGGTCAAGTACGTTAATACAGTCCGCATTTACCGCATTTGCCAAGCGGTGAGAAATCATCACAATGGTTTTTTGTTGTTTAAATTGTTGAATGAACTGCAAAATAATTTCTTCGCTTTCCACATCAATGTTACTGGTCGCTTCATCAAAAATATAAAGCTCGGCATTGTGTAATAAAGCACGTGCTAAGGCTAAACGTTGAATTTGACCACCCGATAAATTTGCGCCACGGCTTAATAGCTGCATATCTAAGCCGCCATTTTCGCGTACAAAATGGGCAAGATTCACTTGTTCTAAACACGCATAAATTTGCTCGTCTGTGGCATCAATTTTCGCCATCGTCATATTTTCACGCAGCGAGCCTTTAAACACGTAGCTACTATGGCTCACCAACGATACTTTTTGATAGAAAGAAGTGCGGTCTATTTCTGAGGCGTTTTGTCCATTAAACAAAATCTCACCTTGTTGCGCTTTATTAAAGCCCATCAACAAAGAAACTAAAGTTGATTTACCGCAACCACTTTTACCCACAAACACTGAAAGTTGATTTGGTTGAATCGTTAAAGTTAAACCCTGAATTGCTGGTTTTTCTGCAGAATACGCAAAATGTAAATCTTTAATTTCCACTTGAACGTTATTTTTGGCTTCAAAATTTACCGCACTTTGTTGGGTTTCCACATGCGTATCAAGTAATGTGAAGATCTTATCTGAAGCCGCTTTACCATTCATCGCCACATGGAAGAAAGAACCAAGCAAACGAAGCGGAATAAAGAACTCAGAGGAAAGGAGAATAAATAAAATCACGCCTAACACGCTGAGTTGTGCATCTTGGAATTGCAATAGTGCGGTTAAAATCCCGATTGCCGCACCGCCGTAAGCAAGTAAATCCATAAGAGAAACCGAGTTAAGCTGCATGGTAAGCACTTTCATGGTAATTTTGCGGAAATGCTCAGCCTCTTTATCCATCTCTTTCGCTTTGTAAGCGTCGTCTTGATAGATTTTCAAAGTAATTAAACCCTGTAGGTTATCTAAAAAGCTGCTGCCTAATCCCACATAGATGGACCAATATTTTGCTAAGAGTTTTTTCGCAATTTTATTCACCGCAATGATCGACATAGGGATAAGCGGCACGCAAATTAATAAAATAATGGCTGTTTTAAAGCTGAAAAAAATCAAGAAAACAAAGAGGGTAAGCGGTGCAAGCAAGCTATAAAAAAGCTGCGGCAAATAACGCCCAAAGTAGATTTCAAGCTGTTCTACACCTTCTGATGCCACTTGGATAATGCTTGAGGTGGATTGTTGGTTCACTTGGTTAAGCGGCATAGAAGCCAATTTACGGTAGATAAGGCTACGCAATTCATGCTTCACTTTTGTGCTGGCAAAATAAGATGCCTGCACTGATTTTTTACCCGCAAAAGCACGCAGTGCCAATGCCGCAATTAAAATCACACCTAAACCCACCGCACTTGACATCGTCAACTCTTTAAAATAAGCGGCCTGTAAAATATAAGAAAACACGACGGCACTAATAATCCCGCCAACTAATGCCACCCAATTCCACAACACTGTGACGCCAATCCATTTTTTACTATCGGCCACCGTGTTAATTAGGCGTTTATCTATCATCATAATGATTGCTCCTAAAATAAAAAGAAGTACGCATAGAATTATGCGTACTTTATATGTAGGGAATGGAAGTTAGTACAATCCATACACTCAAATTATTTATGTGCGTGAATGGAAAACTATTCACACACCCTACAAATTAATTAGAATCGAATTTCTACAGAGGCAGAGAAGTTGCGACCTGGTGCATAGAAACGTTCAAGACCGACCCCGTTTCTATCAATATTATTTGTTGTGCTGTGTGCATTAATACCGCGCAACGCATCCCAAGTATGGTATTTTTTATCAAATAGGTTATATACCCCAGCTCTTAATATAATAGCTTCTTTTATTTTATAAAAACCGAATAAATCGACTAAATAGGTAGATTTATTAAGGTATTTATAGTTTTCAACAGATTGGTACAACTCTTTTTTTGAACACTGATCTTCACCAGTCCAATCATCATATTCCCACGCTACACAACGATCTTTAATTTCAAGTGTTTTGGCATCTTTTGCTTTTTTGCTCCCTAAATAGGTTAATCGGCTAAAAATGCCCCATTTACCATTTGGATCTTCATAATCTAACCCCAAAACAGCTTTTATTGGCTGAATAGAAAGTAGACTGGTAGAGTTCGATAACTTCCCTTTACTATAACCTAATGCAGCATGTAATTTAAAGCCTTGAGGAATAGGAAAAATAGTATCTAAATTCAAACTACCTTTTACTTCTACACCATGTACCCTTGCATTATCAACATTTACCATTTGTTGCACTGGAGTTTGATAAGTTCGTCCATATTGAGTCTGTTCAATAATACTTTCTTGCTCAAATAAGAAATCACGATACCGAGTTTGATATAAACTAACATCAAATATACCTTTTTCATTCTGTGCTTTAGCAAAAACTGTATGGTTGATACTGCGCTCAGACTTCAATCCGGGATTAGATTTCCATGTTCCATAAGCATTAGTAAAACTGAAATATAATTCAGTGGCAGTAGGAATACGATAACCTGTACTCAATTGATAGCCAAATTTCCAAGTATCTGTTGTTTGAGCATCTAAACCTAGAAAACCGCTCCAATTTGAAAAACTACTTTGTGCCGGTTCCCCTTCTGCTAAACAAGCCTTACTACAGGCCGCATTTAAAGCTTTAGGAGAAAGTTTAGCATAATCATAGCGAGTACCAACATTTGCAGAGAATGTTGGTCTCCAACCACTTTCAAAACGAGGATTCCATGTAATTTGATCTTTTAGTGAAGCACCGTATATTCTCGTTTTTACAGGTCTTTGAATGGTATACCAGTCGTCTAATCCAAATTCATTGGTATCATGGTTAATGTTTTTAAATTCTCGTTCGCTTGCGTAGGTTCTAAAAGAGAAGACATGCTCGCCCCCCAAATTAAATGGCATGCTTTCTAATTCAGCAGAAATTCGTTTAAACACAGTTTTCATCCGACGATCATAAACTTCACTCAATTGTTTTTCATTTGTTAGCCAATCGCGTTGACCTTTATAGTTAACCGCTGCCAAATCTGTTTTTTGATAATCAAAATCTAATTTACTGAATGCTAAGTAATTAGATTCCGGCGTATAGAGATAATATGCATTGACATTAATACGTTTATTTTGATCATCCGCTTCACGCCAAGCACTTCCGTATGAAGTGTAGCTACGTTCATCGACATATCGGCTACCTTTTTGCCCATTAAGACCAACACCAACCTTATGATGTGGAGTAATTTGATAGCCCACCTTAGCTAAATAACTATGAAAACGGTGGGTAGCAGGATCTGGATGTTGACTTCTTGTGTAATTAAATTCAGGTCCCTCCCCCCTACTCTTAATTTCATGACCTGTACGTTGTGAGTACATCAAAACAGCATCCACCTTATCGCCAACATACCCAAGACCTAGAGTTCTGACCCACTCACTATTTTTGCTGGCATATCCACCACGTAATAAGGCACCAAATTTATTATTGGATTTAACAATATCTTGTGCATCTAAAGTATGGTAATTAACACTGCCACCTAAAGCACCACTACCAGAATTAAGAGCATCTGAGCCCCGAACAATATCAATATCTCTAACTAACTCTGAATCAATACTCAAACGAGAAGGATTAAAATTGCCATAACGCGAATAAAGTGAGTTTTCCTCACTATCAGGCAAATTCACACCATCTACACTAATACCAACTCGATTACCTTCTACTCCACGAATAGAAAAACCCTTTAGGAACCGCCCGTTGTCACTGATCCCTACATCAGTCGTATATCTCACTAAATCTCGAGTATCTCGAATCATTTCTTGTTGGATAGTTTTTGCATTCGTGCGGATAACATTTGACTGTGTTTTATGTTCAGACGATATTTCATCCGTAATCTTAATTTCAGACAATTGCTCCTCAGCCAAAACATAACTCGTAACAGACATGCCTGCAGTAATCAGCAACAGAGCATAAGGGGTTAATTTATGTTGTTTCATTTATGATTTCCTTAAGTTATATGAATGATAATTATTATAAATATTGAATTTTTATTTTGTATATTTTTTTGATAATTATTTTTATTTTGTGATCGAGATCAAAAAATTAAGTTGAGCTTTTATTTTGCTAATCATCATCACAGTACAATCAAAATGACTTTTTTTCCTAACGGTGATAGGATAATTGGCAATTTTATTATGTAAATTGAATCAATTATGACCCAATCTCGAATTGTAAAAATCGCAACGCGTCAAAGTCCTTTAGCTTTATGGCAAGCAAATTTTGTGAAAGAACGCTTAGAGCAACTTCATTCCCATTTAACTGTTGAACTTGTGCCTATGGTGACAAAAGGTGATGTGATTTTAGATTCACCTTTAGCAAAAATTGGGGGAAAAGGTTTATTTGTGAAAGAACTAGAGCATGCATTATTGGAGAAGCGAGCAGATATTGCTGTACATTCAATGAAAGATGTACCAATGACTTTTCCTGAAGGTTTAGGCTTAAGTGTGATTTGTAAACGCGAAGATCCACGAGATGCTTTTGTTTCAAATTCTTACTGTTCTTTATCTGAATTACCACAGGGCGCGATTGTAGGAACATCTAGTTTACGTCGTCAATGTCAGTTAAAACAGCTTCGACCAGATTTAGATATTCGTTCTTTACGTGGAAATGTGGGTACGCGTTTGAGTAAACTTGATGCTGGTGAATACGATGCCATTATTTTGGCTTCTGCAGGTTTAATTCGTTTAGGTTTAGCATCTAGAATTGCTTCTTTTATTGAAGTGGAACAGTCATTGCCGGCTGCAGGACAAGGTGCCGTAGGAATAGAATGCCGAACGGATGATATAGTCGTGAAAGATTTATTAGCAGCGCTAGCTGATGAAGAAACAACAGCATGTGTTTTGGCTGAACGTGCGATGAATACTGCATTACAAGGTGGATGTCAGGTACCAATTGGGGGGTATGCTGTGTTACAGGGAGATGAAATTTATTTACGTGCATTAGTGGGTGATGTAGATGGTTCGTTGATTCTTCGAGCAGAAGGCAAAAGTGCGGTAGAAAATGCAGAAGAATTAGGCCGTACTTTGGCTAAACAGTTATTAGCTCAAGGTGCTGATAAAATTTTAGCAAGAATTTATGCATAATAGGGGGAAGTAATGGCTGTCTTAGTGACTCGCCCTGACGAACGTGGTAGACAATTGGTTGAGATGTTAAGTCAATCAGGTGTGGCAGCACTTCATTTGCCTTTATTTACTCTAGAAGAAGGCTATGAGCTTGTTAATTTACCCACTAGATTAAATCAACTCAATGCTGGTGATTATGTGTTCTTGGTTTCTAAAAGTGCGGTAGATTTTGCGGATAAAATATTAAAAAAAACAAATAATATTTGGAGAAAAGATTTACATTTCTTTACAGTTGGAGAACGAACCGCACAGTATTTTTCTTGTCAAAGCGAGCGCAATGTGCGTTACCCTATTCGTTCTGAAAGCAGTGAAGGTTTGTTAGAGTTACCCGAAATGCAATTTTTGCAAGGCAAACAAATTTTAATATTACGGGCTAATAATGGTCGAGATTTTTTTCGCAAACAAGCAGAATTACGTGGAGCATTGGTAAGCTATGTTGAATGCTATCGTCGGGAGCCTCTTTTTTATGATGCAGAAGAAAAAATAAATATTTGTAAGTGTTTAGGTGTAAATACTATTGTGGCGACAAGCTTAGACATTGTTCAATCCCTATTAACATTTGTGCCTGAAAATGATCAGGTATGGTTAAAACAATGCACTCTGATTACTGTAAGCCAACGTATTGCTAATTTTACGAAAGAAGCTGGTTGGGCTAATGTCGTCATTTCTCCTAAAGCAGATAACACAAGTTTATTAAATACCTTACTTAAGACTCATTAAGGAATTGATATGGCAAAGAATCAATCAAATGATATCACTGAACAAGTCAGCGATACCCCTGAAATAGTAGTAGAAAAAACGGAAGCGGAACAATCTGCTGAACAGCCGGTTCTTCAACAAACGATAGTTAAAAAAAATGGTACAGCATTAAGTTTGTTAGCTATTTTAATTGCGCTTGGTGTTGGCGGTGCTGGTTATTATATTGGCCAACAACAAGTTACAGGCTTTCAGAAAAAGTTAATTGTTCTTGAAAACCAAGTCGGAGAGTCAGCTTCTCGTGTTACTTCAAATGAGAAAAATGAGCAAGTAAGCCAATTGGAAAGTGGTTTAAAAGCCATGCAGGAAAAAGTAATTCAATTAGAAGAATTTAATAAAAGTAAAACGGAAGAAATTACTACTTTACAGGCACAAATAAAACAAGTGGGTCAACTTGCAAGTGCACAACAACCAAATGATTGGTTATTCTCTGAAGTCGATTTTTTATTGAATAACGCACTACGTAAACTTATTTTAGATAATGACGTTGATACAGCTATTTCTTTATTGAAATTAGCTGATGAAACGCTAGTTAAAATTAATAATACTCAAGCTAATTCTGTTCGTAATGCGATTAACCAAGATTTGAAGAAATTACTTTCTCTTTCTAGTGTGGATCAAAATTCAGTGATGCAAAAACTTTCACAGCTTGCCAACACAGTTGATGAGTTGCAAGTGCTTAATGTAAATTTTGATGATACCCCTGAAAATAATAATAAATTATCCGATAGTATTGAGGATTGGCAACAAAATGTTGAAAAAAGTGCTACTTCTTTCTTAAATCATTTTATTCGTATTTCGCCAAAACAAAGTGCAAATAAGAAAGAATTATTAGCACCGAATCAAGATATTTATCTTCGTGAAAATATTCGTTTACGTTTACAACTTGCTATTATGGCTGTACCTCGTCAACAGGATGAGCTTTATAAACAATCTTTAGATGCTGTGTCGTCTTGGGTTCGTAGCTATTTTGATACAAATTCTGAAACTACGCAGAACTTCTTAAAATCTGTGGATGAATTGTCAGAACTGTCTATTTATGTGGATGTTCCAGAACAATTGGCGAGTTTAACATTGCTTGATAAATATCTTAATCGCTTACCATTAGATGTACAAAAAGTAGAAATTGAGACAGATAAAGCGGTTGAAAGTATGCCGAAAGTAGAGGATACAATGCAAAAATCTGAAGATAAACCGGCAAAAGCCGAGCATCAACAATAAGGAGATCCTATGTTTAGAGTGCTTTTTCTAATGATAGCGCTGCTTGCAGGACTTGTGGGTGGACCTTATCTTTCTGGTCAGCAAGGCTATGTCCGTATTGAAACGGCTAACAATATTATTGAAATGTCTATTACAACGCTAGTCATCTTTTTTGTTATCGCGTTAGCAATCATTTATGGATTGGAGTGGATTATTACCCGATTTTTACGTTTAAGTAGAGGATCTTACAACTGGTTTTCACGCCGTAAACGTGTTAGAGCACAAAAACAAACCCTTGAAGGTTTGGTTAAAATGAATGAGGGAGATTATGCAAAAGCAGAAAAATTGATTGGTAAAAATGCCAAACACTCTGCTGAGCCAGTATTAAATCTAATCAAAGCAGCTGAAGCTGCACAACAACGTGGTGATGAATTTAGTGCAAATCGTTATTTAATTGAGGCAACAGAGTTAGCGGGTTCTGATAATTTATTGGTTGAAATCGCTCGGACACGGATTTTATTACAACAAAATAAATTACCAGCAGCGCGTAGTTCAGTAGATAGCCTGCTTGAAATGTCTAACCGTAATAAAGAAGTATTAAAACTTGCTGTGGATATTTATTTGCGCTCTAAAGCTTATCAAGCGCTTGATGAGATTTTAGACAGTGTAGAAAATAGTGGTTTATTTAGCACAGAAGAGTTTCAAGAACTTCGTACGCAAACAGAAAATGGCCTACTTGATGAAAAGATGAATGAGGAAGGCGTTGATGGATTACTTGCATGGTGGGATGATCTGCCTCGTCGTCGCCGTAATAATATTGATTTAAAAGTAGGGTTAATTCAACGTTTAATTGATTGTAATGATCATGAGTCTGCAGCAGAATTTACTCTTGAAATCTTGAAAAAAATTGGTGACAACACACCAATTAGTAAAGCACTTTGCACTCAAATTACACGTTTACAGCCGGAAGATAACAGCAAGTTAATTAAACTTGTAGCAAAACGAGCTAAGCGTGCTGGTGATGTAGAAAAATGTTGTATTAATCGAGCGTTGGGCTATTTATATGTTCGTAATAACGAATTTTCCCAAGCTGCTGAAGTTTTTAAAAAGGTGATTGCTTGTCCTAATCAATTAGAATCAAATGATTTGATGATGGCTTCTTACGTTTTTGAACAGTCTGGTGATAAAGTCCTAGCAGAACAAGTACGACAAGATAGTTTAAAATCCGTAATGGCTATAGACAATATTCCTCTTGAAAAAAATGAGGAAAATATGCTAAAAGATGGAGATTAGTTTTCAAAAGCAAATTAGAATAAATGCTAATTATAATAGATAAAACGCACTTCAATGAAGTGCGTTTTATTATGCTTTGGGTTTTTATATCCTTATAAATTTTTAAGTCTGTTAGAATATAAAACAAGGCAAAGTGCAATAACCATAACAAGAATTGAACCAGCAAATAATAAGGTATCAACTGAGCTTTCATGATTTACAATAATGAGTCTTAACATTGCTGTAATCCCTGCGTATATAAAATAGCGCAATGGAAAATGATAGCCACTTTTAAAATATTGAACTATTAATCCTATAAACCCGAAATATAAGAAAAACATTACAGCTTGTTCAGCAACATCATAGGGTACAAAGCTTGATGTATTTAAAACCATCATTGCTAAGGTATAAGTTATTTTACCCAAAGCAATAATTAGTACAATTGCTAATGCAATTAATGCAGAACTTAACACTATTTTTAGGACTCCAGTTATCATTTTCGGGAGCTTTTCTAATTCCGAAGATTCTTCCATTTTTCTTCCTTAAGGATAAAATTTAAAAAGGCGTATATTTTAATCTAATATAGAAAAGTTGGTCAAAGCTATTTGGGAAAATAATATAGTATAGAGTGGCTATAATAAGTGAATAGAGTAGTCAACAGTTGATATAGAAAGGTATGTTTAAAGGATATATTATTAGATATAAAAAGTGCGGTGAAAATTCACCGCACTTTTTTATTACCGTCTTGTTTTCAAGAGTTTTTCAGTCAATTCATAAGCTCGAAGTTTTGCTAACTCTTTAGAAAGTTTCGCAACCAGTAAATCATGATCTACATCTGATGCATGAGATACAATGTTCTCTTCAGCTTTACGTTTTGCTTCGCGAATACGCTCAGCATCTAATTCACTACCACGGATAGCAACATCTGCTAGTACCGTAACAATATTTGGTTGAACCTCTAAAAAACCACCGGAAACATAGATAACTTCTTCATTTCCATCTTGAAGGGTAAATTTAACAATCCCTGGTTTAATTGCCGTTAGCAATGGTGTGTGTCCAGGGAGAATTCCTAATTCCCCCTCAACACCTGTTGCTTGGATCTGTTTCACTTCACCTTCAAAGATTTTTCGCTCTGCGCTTACTATTGTTAAATTAAATGTCGCCATTTTTGTTCTCCTTCAAATGACTTGAAGTGATTACATATTTTTGGCTTTTTCTAGCGCTTCGTCGATTGAACCTACCATATAGAACGCTTGTTCTGGGATATGGTCGTAATCACCGCTTAAAATACCTTTAAAGCCGCGAATAGTTTCTTTTAATGGAACATATTTACCCGGAGTACCGTTAAATACTTCAGCAACGAAGAACGGTTGTGATAAGAAACGTTCAATTTTACGTGCACGTGCCACCACTAATTTATCTTCTTCAGATAATTCGTCCATACCAAGAATTGCGATAATATCTTTCAATTCTTTATAACGTTGTAAAATACCTTGTACACCACGAGCAATATCATAATGTTCTTGGCCAACAACAAGAGGGTCTAACTGACGTGAAGTTGAATCTAATGGGTCAACCGCAGGGTAGATACCTAAAGATGCAATTTGACGACTTAATACAACAGTTGAGTCTAAGTGCGCAAAGGTTGTTGCCGGAGATGGGTCAGTTAAGTCATCCGCAGGTACATATACCGCTTGTACAGAGGTAATAGAACCTGTTTTGGTTGAAGTAATACGTTCTTGTAGTACACCCATTTCTTCCGCTAAGGTTGGTTGGTAACCTACTGCTGATGGCATACGACCTAATAACGCAGATACTTCAGTACCAGCAAGGGTATAACGATAGATATTATCCACGAAGAATAATACATCACGACCTTCATCACGGAATTTTTCTGCCATAGTTAAACCAGTTAACGCAACACGTAAACGGTTACCTGGTGGCTCATTCATCTGACCATAAACCAAAGATACTTTATCTAATACGTTAGAATCTTTCATTTCATGATAGAAGTCGTTACCTTCACGAGTACGTTCACCTACACCCGCAAATACAGAGTAACCTGAGTGCTCGATCGCGATATTACGGATTAATTCCATCATGTTAACGGTTTTACCTACACCCGCACCACCGAATAGACCAACTTTACCACCTTTTGCGAATGGACAAATTAAGTCGATAACTTTGATACCAGTTTCTAATAATTCCGTACTGTTTGATTGTTCTTCATAGCTTGGCGCAGAACGGTGGATAGCCCAACGCTCTTCTTCACCGATTGGACCTTGTTCGTCAATTGGTTCACCCAATACATTCATAATACGACCAAGTGTTTTTGTGCCTACCGGCACTTGAATCGGATCATTCGTGTTTTCTACTTTTAAACCACGTTTTAAACCGTCAGAAGCACCTAATGCGATACAACGTACCACACCGCCACCTAATTGTTGTTGCACCTCAAGTGTTAAACCTGATTCAACTTTTAATGCATCGTAAACTTTTGGCACTGCATCTTGTGGAAATTCAACGTCAATCACCGCACCGATGATTTGTACAATTTTTCCTGCTGACATTACCGTTCCTCTTTTCTTAAATCGCTGCCGCACCGGCTACGATTTCATTCAATTCATTTGTGATACTTGCTTGACGAGCTTTGTTATACACCAACCGCAGATCATTAATTAAATTACCTGCATTATCAGTTGCTGCTTTCATTGCTACCATTCGAGCCGCTTGTTCTGAAGCTAAATTATCTACAACCGCTTGATAAATTTGGGATTCTAAATAACGAACTAAAAGACTATCTAATAGTACTTTTGGTTCTGGCTCATAAAGATAATCCCAAGTCTGTTGTCTTTCATTTAAATGATCGTCTTTAGATTCTGGTAAAGGAACTAATTGTTGTACAACAGGTTTTTGCGACATCGTATTAACAAATTTATTGTATGCAATATAAACTGCATCAATTTCACCATTACGATAAGCATCAAACATTGTATTTGCGACACCAATTAATTCTTCTAGAGCGGGCGTATCACCCAAACCAGAAAGTTGACCTTTGATATTAAATCCAAAGGAACGGAAAAAACTAATCCCTTTTGAACCTATTAAGCCCAAATTTGTAGAGATATTTTGTTCTTTCCAATTTTTGATTTGGTTAAGTGTGGTTTTGAATAAATTAACATTTAAACCACCACACATACCACGATCTGTTGAAATAACCAAGATACCGATTTTCTTCACTTCACGCTCAACTAAGAACGGATGTTTATAACCGATACTTGCTTTAGACACATGACTAATAACGCTACGGATAGTTTCAGAATACGGACGAGATGCAGCCATACGATCCTGCGTTTTACGCATTTTCGAGGTCGCCACCATTTCCATTGCCTTAGTAATTTTTTGTGTACTTTGTACACTGGCAATTTTGGTTTTTATCTCTTTTGCACCTGCCATCTTATCTCTCCGTTACTACCAAGCACTATTCGCTTTAAAACTATCTAAAATACCTTTTAATGTATCTTTGATTTCGTCATTATAGTTACCGGTTTTAGTAAGCTCTTGCATAAACTCAGCGTGATTACGGTTAGAATAATCTAAAAGTGCGGTCTCAAAACTTGCAATTTTTGATAATTCCACGTCATCCAAATAACCAAATTCAACAGCAAACAATACAACCGCTTGTTCTGCAACAGATAATGGAGCAAATTGTTTTTGTTTTAATAATTCAGTTACTTTTTCACCGTGAGAAAGTTGCTTACGAGTCGCATCATCAAGATCTGATGCAAACTGTGCAAACGCTGCTAATTCACGATATTGAGCTAGCGCGGTACGAATACCACCCGCTAATTTCTTAATAACTTTAGTTTGCGCTGAACCACCAACACGAGATACCGAAATACCTGGGTTTACCGCAGGACGAATACCTGAGTTAAACAAGTTAGATTCTAAGAAGATCTGACCATCGGTAATAGAAATTACGTTGGTTGGAACAAACGCAGATACGTCACCAGCTTGGGTTTCAATAATAGGAAGTGCGGTTAAAGAACCTGTTTTTCCTTTCACTTCACCTTTAGTGAATTTTTCTACGTAATCTTCGTTTACACGAGAAGCACGTTCTAGTAAACGAGAATGTAAATAGAACACATCACCTGGATAGGCTTCACGACCTGGTGGACGACGTAATAATAATGAAATTTGACGATAAGCTACGGCTTGTTTTGATAAATCATCATAAACAATTAATGCATCTTCGCCGCGATCACGGAAATATTCACCCATCGCACAACCAGCATAAGGTGCTAAATATTGTAACGCTGCTGATTCAGATGCTGATGCGGCTACCACGATAGTATTTGCAAGTGCACCATGTTCTTCTAATTTACGCACAACGTTTGCAATAGTAGAGGCTTTTTGACCAATCGCAACATAGATACATTTAATACCAGAATTACGTTGGTTAATAATAGCGTCAATTGCTAACGCAGTTTTACCCGTTTGACGGTCACCGATGATTAATTCACGTTGACCACGACCGATTGGCACCATTGAGTCAACGGCTTTGTAACCAGTTTGAACAGGTTGATCAACAGAACGACGATCGATAACGCCTGGCGCAATCACTTCTACTGGTGAGAAACCATCATTTTCAATTTCGCCTTTACCATCAATTGGTTGACCAAGCGTATTAACTACACGACCTAATAAACCACGACCAACTGGTACTTCAAGGATACGACCTGTACATTGAACTTCCATACCTTCCGCTAAATCTGCGTAAGGTCCCATAACTACAGCACCAACAGAATCGCGTTCAAGGTTAAGTGCCATCGCATAACGATTACCTGGTAAGGCGATCATTTCACCTTGCATCACATCGCTTAAACCGTGGATGCGAATAATGCCATCGCTTACAGAAACAATTGTCCCTGTATTACGGGCTTCACTGACCACGTCGAATTGAGCGATGCGTTTTTTAATCAATTCACTAATTTCAGTTGAATTTAGTTGCATCTTGTATTCCTCTTATAATTGCAACTCGTTTGCGAGACGAGTAAGTTGCCCACGGCTACTTCCGTCAATCACAAAGTCTTCAGTACGAATAATCACACCAGCAATAAGTGCGTTATCCACGTTGCAATTTAATTTCACTTTGCGAGCTAATCTTTTTTCCATTGCAGCTGCAATTTTTTCGATTTGTGTTGCATTCAATGGTTGCGCAGACGTTACTTCAACTTCTGCAATAGCTTGGTGCTCCTCTACGTGATGTTTAAATTCTTCAAACACCGCAGGAATAGCACTCAAACGCTTATTTTCAGCCATTAACCGAATAAGATTTTGCCCATATTGATCCAATTGTTCGCCACAAATAGAAATTACTGTATCAGCTAATTTCTGTGCAGAAAGAGAACTACTTAAGTAAGCTTTTACCGTTTCATCTTCAGCTACGGCTGCAGCAAAACCTAACATTTCAGTCCATTTTTTGACCGCACTTTGTTCAATGGCAAAGTCGAATGCAGCTTTTGCATAAGGGCGAGCTATTGTAGTTAATTCTGACATAAGCTAAGCCTCTTATAACTCTGCAACTAATTTATCAATAATGTCATTGTTTGCCGCTTCATCAATAGAACGACCCACAATTTTCTCAGCACCAGCCACAGCCAATGAAGCCACTTTAAGACGTAATTCTTCTTGAACACGTTTACGTTCAGCTTCTACTTCTGCATAACCTTGAGCAATAATTTTTGCTTTTAGTTCTTCGGCTTCTACTTTCACTTCGTCTAATACTTCATTGCGACGTTTATTCGCTGCATCTAAAATTTCTTGAGCTTGTACTTTTGCAGCTGAAAGTTCTTGTTCAACAAGATTTTTCGTATCTGCTTGCTCTTTTTTAGCTGCTTCAGCTGAAGCTAAAGCGTTCGCAATTTGGCTTTGACGTGTTTCAATCGCATTAATAATTGGTGGCCAAACAAACTTCACACAGAACCATACAAAAATAATAAAGGCGATGGTTTGACCAATTAATGTTGCATTAATATTCACAACATACCTCCTTCGTTAATTAGGAAATTTGTTGTTTATTAACCTAATAATGCAGCAAATGGATTTGCGAATGCGAAATATAAACCGATACCTACAGCGATCATCGCAATCGCATCAAGAAGACCTGCAACAATAAACATCTTAGTAAGTAGTGAATTAGCTAATTCAGGCTGACGAGCGGCAGACTCAAGGTATTTACCGCCAAGAAGACCAAAGCCAATCGCAGTACCTAACGCAGCAAAAGCAAGCATAATCGCAGAAGCAATGATTGTTGCACTAATTACAGTTTCCATAAATTTTCTCCGTTGTTGAGAGTTGAGTTGTTAAATAAAAAATAAAAATTAATGTTCCGCTTTATTATATGCAATACTCAGGTAAACCACAGTAAGCATCATAAAGACGAAGGCTTGTAATGCGATAACCAAAATATGGAAAATCGCCCACACCAACTGCAATGGCACACCCAGTGCAGCCACAAACGCATTGGCTGAATACATCACGGCAATCAAAATAAAGATCAGCTCACCAGCATACATATTTCCGAATAAACGAAGTGCTAATGAAACAGGCTTTGAGATCAACGTCACGGATTCAAGAAGAAGATTAACAGGGATAAATGCCCAATGATTAAAAGGGTGTAAAGTGTATTCTTTTGCGAGACCTTTAATACCCTTAGATTTAATCGTATAAAAAAGGATTAATACAAATACTGAAATCGACATTGCAAATGTCATATTCATATCCGTAGTCGGCACGGCTCGTACAGGAATATGATGATCGCCTGTAATAATAGCAAACAACTGGGGAATATAATCCACAGGTACCAAATCAATAGTATTCATAATCATCACCCATACGAAAATAGTTAAAGCCAACGGCGCTATCACATCTCGTTTACCGTGATAATTTTCTTTTACCACACCATCAATCCATTCTACAGCCATTTCAACAGCACATTGTAGTTTACTCGGCACACCTGTTGTTGCTTTTTTAGCCACCTTGCGAAAAATAGCTAAGAAAAGGAAACCGCACAACACAGAGAAGAAAAACGTATCAAGATTAAACGTCCAAAAACCTTCACCTGTTGTAAGATAAGTTAAATGGTGTTGGATATATTCAATTGAAGTTTGTCCAGACATAATCGATCCTTTGTTCTGAAGAAGAATAACCCAAAGTTAAATTTTATTGAGAATAAGTGGAATAACATTATTCAGCACTAACGCCAATAAAAAACCAACAAAAAACGCAATAAAATTGATAACTAATAACCATTTGATGGCAATAATGATAAAAACCATCGTTAAAATAAACTTTATTGCTTCAGCACGATAAAGTGCGGTCAGTTTTGTTGAAAAATTTTGTTTTCTGTAAAAAATGATAAATATGAATGTACAAAAAGGCAAAAAGGCACTTAAAAAACCGTAGCCAAAATCTACCGCACTTTGGCGTTGCCATCCATAAATAAGCAAATAAAAAACTACAAGCAAAAGACTCTCAATAACAATAGCTTTTCTGTAGTTTTTTTTAGCGTGAGATAAAATGCGCGACATCACTTTTACAAAATAATTTTAGCTCGCCGATTATACCTTTGCTGGATTTAGATTCAACTTAAAAACACATAAAAAGTGTTATATAAATCACACTTTTAGAAAATAATTTATCTATTTGTTACTTTTTAACGCAAAACGATTAAATGTCGCTCACCTATAAGTTCGGGAACATGTAGTTCAATCACTTCTTGAATAGTGTATTTTTTATTCAATTCATTAATTTCATCTTCCTGATAAATACCTTTTAATGCATAAAAATGACCGTTTTCTTTGGGTAAATGATGGCACCAATCAGTCATATCTTTTAATGAAGCAAAAGCGCGACTTAATACGCCATCAAATTTATCTTCAGGTTGATATTCTTCTACTCGACTTAAAACAGGAGTTACATTAGTGAGCCCAAGCTCACGTACTGCATTTCGAATAAAACTAATACGTTTGCCTAAACTATCAAGGAGGACAAATTGTTTGGAAGGATTAATAATTGCTAAAGGTAAACCAGGCAAGCCAGGGCCAGTACCGACATCAATAAAACGATCACCTTGTAAATAAGGACTTACAACAAGGCTATCTAAGATATGTTTGACTAACATTTCTTGTGGATCACGAACTGACGTCAAATTATAAGCTTTATTCCATTTATTGAGTAAATTGACCAGCTCAATAAGCTGCTGAATTTGTTGATCGCTTATTTTTATATTTGCTTGCGTAAGTAAACTAGCTAATTTGGCTTTCATATTTATTATCTCTTTAGAAAATTGCGCTATTTTACTTAAAAGTGCGGTAAAAATCTTTAGTGTTTTTTTTACTTATAATAAGATTCCGTCTTAATTTATTTCTAACCAGTTTATTAACATTTAATAAAGAAAAAAGGACAGACACAATGTCTGCCCTTATAGGTAATATTTATTTACCACTCAAAGTTTACACCGGCGTTATAAGTTACACCACCACCTTGAGTAAAGGCAACCCCAGCTTTGGTTGCAATATTTTGGTTATAACGATAACCCGTACCCACAGCTACTGCTGTTTGAGATTTATAACCCCCAACAGCCGCTGTAAAGTTTGCCTTACCCACAGTATATGGTTGGAATAAACCAGTTAAAGCCGCTTGAGCCGCAAGACCACGTTTAAGATCTTTATCAAGTTTATTTACTCTATTATCTAAATGATCAAGACGTTTTGTATGAGTATTAACATCTGTACGTAACTTATTAATGTCTACTTTATGAGTATTAACATCGGTACGTAAGTTATTAATATCTGCTGCCTGAGCACTAACAACTGAATTATCCGCTTTTAATGCAAATTTATTATCGGTTTCAGTTTTACTATATACGTCAGCTACATTTGCTTTAGCATCTAGTTTGCTGTTGCTTTCAGCCTTAGTATATACATCTGACGCATTTGCTTTTGTATCTAAAGCCTTACCCACCTCTTCAGCATCTGCTTTTTCGTTTAGGTCAGCATGTACAGCATCGGTAAATTTATTATAAGTTTCAGTAAATTCTTTAACACCTTCAGCTAATTTATTATGTTTACCTTCTAAGTCACGGTGTTCTTCAGTTAAATCCCCAACATCCTTACCAAGTTCATCAACGATCCCTGATAATTGACTGATTCCTTCTTCGTTATCTTTAACATCTTTTTTAAGGTCTTCTAATGCTTGATTATCTGCTTTTCCACTCACAAGAGCTTCCACCTTAGTTAAAGAATCATAGCCTTTTAGATTTTTTATTTCTTTAATATCCGATTCATTCTTGTCAAGAGCTTCATTTGCAGCATTTAACTGATTTTTAAAACTTTCATTGAGGGTATTTTGGGTATCATTTAGTTCTTTTAAATTATCACTTAATGAATTAACAGCTTTAGATGCTTTATCCATATCTCCTTGTAAAGATTTCACATCCTTAATAGTGGTATCTAAATCTTGATCTATTGTTTTAACGTTTTTTCCTATTACTTCAACTTCTGCATCAATAGCCTCTACAGTGGTTTTATCCGCTTTTTTAGCAATTTCTGTATCAGTATCTTTCTTATTTTGATCAACTTTTCCTGCCATCGTAATGAGTAAATTGGCATTATCTGTAGCTTGTTTATTGATTGTATCAATAGTGTTTATTAAACCTGGATTATCTGCGTTATTTTCTTCACCAACTAATAATTTTGAAATCTCTTTAATATTTTTATCATTTTTATTTATAGCTTTTTCAATGTTATTGAATGAAACAGTGAGATTACTATTTGTTGAAGTTGCAGGTTGTTCAGCTGCCACGGTATAAGAAGAGATAACTCCACCTACAAATAACGCAATTGCAGTACGTTTTAAAAGTTCATATTTCATAAAAACAGTCCTTTTTCATTAAATTATTTGGAATAGATTTGTAGAAATGACAACAAACAATATGTAACAAAACATACTGCTTTATCATTGAGAACGGCAAAAAGGGGGAGATTTTTTGAAAGGCTAAGTAAAGATAGATCTTAGTAGATCAAAGATACGACGAGTTCCCTCTCTCATCATCGGCAGAAGTTATACACCCACGTAAAATAAAATACAATCGAAAAACATAAAAAATGTGATGGAGATCACATTTTCATTTATCAGGTTGATAATAAAAAATGCGGTGAATATTCACCGCACTTTGTAACATGGTAATATTTAGTTATCTTCAACTTTAGCCACCGTGCCTTTTACAGTGAGGCAAATTTCGGTTGAAATCAAATGAGAAAGCGTTGAAGCTAAATATTCTATTTTCTCAAGATTGCCATTGCCTGATTCATCAAAATAACCTTGCTCTTTTAAGTTCGCAATGAACATAGAGAAAACGGCTTTATCAAAGAACTCCGGCGCGTTAATACCATGCAATACAGATAAACGTTGTGCAACGAGTTGGCTTTCTTTTTCCAGTTCTGCACGTGAAATATCTGGTTGTTTTTGCAAAATTGTCACTGTGATGTAATAACGTTGCAAGATTTCACGCATTCCCGCGGACCAAAGTTGTAAAATACGTACTTTCGATTTATTGATAGATAAGAAATTATCATTAGAGTTAATCACCTGTTGGCGCGCAAATTCATCAATAATTTGGTGAATTTGAGTTTTTAACTCTTCTTCACTAAAGTGCAAGAATAGCTCGCCTTTTAAGAATGGATAAATCTTACCAACCGCTTCCACTAATAAATCTTTTTGAATCGCCTCATAATGCAAAATGATGCTTGCAACTAAAGATGGCAATACAAATAAGTGTTGAATATTATTGCGATAGTAAGTCATCAACACGGCCGATGCACGTTCCAAACGCACAATTTCCCCGAAGTTATCCTTTTCGACTAACACGCCAACACGATCAAGCGTTAATACATGATTTAACATCATTTCAGGCGTAGCCGTTGGCAATACGACATCTGCGGAATAAGGCACATTTTGTAATAATTGTTGATAACTCGCCAGTTGTTCTAAAAGTTGCTCACGAGAAAGTGCACGCTGACGAGAAGATAGTAATGCCGTCCCAACTAAATTCATTGCATTCACAGCGGCAGCTTTATTAATGTTCACCATCACTTGTTTTGATACAGAATCAACTGCAGGAGCAAACCATTGTGGTTTTTCTTCGTGATTTTGCTCTTTCCAATCAGGAAAGTGTTGATTCAAGTAGTTTGAAAGCGTAATTGGCTCACCAAAATTCACAAAACCTTGACCAAGATTGCGTAATTTTTTTATTACTCGAATAACCAAACCTGCATTTTCTTTTTCTTTCGCCGCACCGCGCAATTCTTTTGCGTAAGTATCCACTTCCAATACATGCTCATAGCCCACATAAACTGGCACAACAGAAATTGGACGAGTTTGATTATGTTGCAAGGCTTGAAGTGTCATCGACATCATGCCTGTTTTTGGCGCAAGTAAACGGCCAGTGCGCGAACGACCACCCTCAATAAAATATTCTACCGAATAACCACGGTGGAATAACTCTGATAAATATTCGCGGAAGATTGCAGAATATAATCTATTTCCTTTAAAAGTGCGGCGAATAAAGAATGCGCCCCAACTGCGGAACATTCTACCCACAGGCCAGAAATTTAAATTAATTCCTGCTGCGATATGCGGCGGAACAAGCCCTTGATGATAAAGCACATAAGAAAGTAATAAATAGTCGATGTGGCTACGGTGGCAAGGCACATAAACAATCTCATGACCTTCAAGTGCTAATTTACGTACGCGATCTGCATTTTGCACATCAATACCAGAATAAAGTTTATTCCAAAGCCAACGTAAAAAACGATCCACTGCTCGTAAACTTGAATGACTTACATCTGCTGCGATTTCATCCAAAATCTTATGCGCTTCTTTTTGGGCTTTTTCAATACTGATATTTTTCGATTTTGCTTCATCTTCAATCGCATGTTGAATCGCTTCTGATTGCAATAATTTATTAAACATAGCTTGGCGATTTGGTAAACGTGGACCCGTAGCAGAAATACGCTGTTTGGCAAAATGCATTTTTGCAACTCGAGCCAGCTTTTGCGCAATTTTTTCATCGGAGCCATGCTCATTCACCATATAACGTAATGAAACGGCTTGAGAAAAACGCACAAAAGTATCACGTCCAAACCAAATAGCAGCAAAAGTTTTTTGCATGCCATTTAATAAACGCAAGTTAGGCAGGCCGGATTTATCCTCATGCCCAGGAGAACGCCCCCAAAGAACGGAAACTGGAATAAGTTGCACATCTAAACTCTCAGAAGTGCGGTGTAATTCGAGGTATTTATTGAAAATCGTAGTGGTTTCATCTTTCGCACCTTTCGATTTAAAAATACGACGTCCCTCATCTAAATACACATAACGAGGCAACCTCACTCCATCAATTTCATTTTTCTCAGCAGGATCAGGCAAACCTAGCGCCAAACAATTTCGACGGAAAATAACGAAATCGGTTTGGGAGGTATAAGGCAAAACATAAACAACAGGTTGGTGAATATTGAGGGAAAGCTCTTCTATCGGATTGGCTGGAATTGGATTATTTTTCACTAATACTGACAGAGGCAAGCTCAATAATTGACGATACATATTTACAAAATTTGCCATGATAAATTTTCTCTTTGTTGTAAATTTGAAATATTTTAACACATCCGATCTCAACCGCTTTAAAAAATTTAGTAGCAGAATGTGACCTAATACACAGATTTAAAAAATAACTATTGCAACTTCACTCAATCTGTATACAATACCAGTTATCTGTATTTAAAAACAGGAGTGTATATGAGACCATTAACAGCACGCCAACAAGAAGTGTTGGATTTATTAAAACGTCATTTAGAAACAACAGGCATGCCACCAACACGAGCCGAAATCTCTCGAGAATTGGGCTTTAAATCCCCCAATGCTGCAGAAGAACATTTAAAAGCACTTTCACGCAAAGGTGCCATTGAAATTATTCCAGGCGCATCTCGCGGTATCCGAATTTTAGACAATAGCGCAAATGAAGAATTTGATGGTTTACCACTCGTAGGGCGCGTAGCGGCTGGAGAGCCTATTCTTGCAGAACAACATATCGAAGCAACTTATCGCGTAGATGCCGATATGTTTAAACCACAAGCCGATTTCTTACTAAAAGTTTATGGCCAATCCATGAAAGACATTGGTATCTTAGATGGTGATTTATTAGCTGTACATAGCACCAAGGATGTACGTAATGGACAAATTGTCGTTGCCCGTATTGAAGATGAAGTGACGGTAAAACGCCTTGAGAAAAAAGGTTCTATCATTTATCTACACGCAGAAAATGAAGAATTTGATCCAATCGTGGTAAATCTTGAAGAACAAGAAAACTTTGAGATTGAAGGCATTGCAGTAGGGATCATTCGCAATAATGCTTGGATGTAATCTAAGTAAATTAGCGAATCAAGTGCGGTAAAAATTTCCTGTGTTTTACTGCACTTTTCTTAATCTAAAATTCTGAATTTGCCATTCTTTTTACCGCTCTCTATAATGCAATCAATCTTGAATTTAAATAAAGGATGGAAAAATGCAGTTTTCCAAAATGCACGGATTAGGCAACGATTTTGTTGTGGTTGATGGTGTTACTCAAAATGTTTTTTTTACGCCAGAAACCATTCAACGCTTAGCTGATCGCCACCGTGGAATTGGTTTTGATCAGCTTTTGCTTGTTGAACCACCTTATGATCCTGAACTCGACTTTCATTATCGCATTTTCAATGCAGATGGGAGCGAAGTTTCGCAATGCGGAAATGGTGCCCGCTGTTTTGCTCGTTTTGTGACATTAAAAGGGCTAACTAACAAAAAAGACATCGCGGTTAGCACGCAAAAAGGCAATATGGTTCTAACGGTAAAAGACGATAACCAAATTCGTGTGAATATGGGTGAACCGATTTGGGAGCCAGCAAAAATTCCATTTACCGCAAATAAATTCGAGAAAAATTACATTCTGCGGACGGACATTCAAACCGTCTTATGTGGTGCCGTTTCAATGGGAAACCCTCATTGCGTTGTACAAGTAGATGATATTCAAACAGCAAATGTTGAACAACTTGGTCCTTTGCTAGAAAGTCACGAGCGTTTTCCTGAGCGTGTCAATGCTGGTTTTATGCAAATCATCAATAAAGAGCATATTAAACTTAGAGTTTATGAACGTGGTGCTGGAGAAACGCAAGCCTGTGGCAGCGGAGCTTGTGCAGCTGTTGCAGTTGGAATTATGCAAGGTTTATTGAATAAGCGAGTTCAAGTCGATTTGCCCGGCGGTTCATTAATCATTGAATGGGATGGTGTTGGTCATCCACTTTATATGACAGGCGAAGCAACCCATGTATATGACGGTTTTATAACCCTTTAATCTTCTTATCCCCATCAAATTCTTAAAGATGGGGATTTTATCCCCAGCTCACGCAAACGTTTTCGTTTGTCAAAATATCCTTTATAATACCACTCAATTTTCATTCCTATCCGCATAAAGGACCCCCTTATGTTTCAAACTTTTCGTGGCTCACCCGCCCTTTCTGAATTCCGTATTCAAGGCTTAATGCAAAAATTCCAACAAAATCAATTACCGGTGAAATCGGTTTATGCAGAATATTTGCATTTTGTGGAATTAAATCGACCGCTTGTTAGCGAGCAGGAAGCAAAATTAAAAGCATTGTTACATTACGGCCCAACCTTGGCAGAACACGATGCAAAAGGCGAAACCTTCATCGTGATTCCACGCGTTGGTACGATTTCTTCTTGGTCTTCTAAAGCGACGGATATTGCACATAACTGTGGTTTAATTGAAGTGGAGCGTATTGAGCGTAGTTTGGCGTATTATTTTGAGTTAAGCCAACCGCTTGATGAAAAAACAACAGAAAAATTGACCGCACTTTTACATGACCGAATGATGGAAACCGTAGTGCGTCGTCCAGAAGATGCAGAGATTTTATTCCGTTATCAAGATCCGAAACCGTTTAAAACGGTGGATATTTTAAAAGGTGGACGCGAAGCGTTAGTGACAGCCAATGTAGAATTAGGTTTGGCACTGGCAGAAGATGAAATTGATTATTTGGTGGAAAATTTCACCCAATTAGGGCGCAATCCGCACGATATTGAACTTTATATGTTCGCGCAGGCCAACTCTGAGCACTGCCGTCATAAAATCTTTAATGCGGATTGGATTATTGATGGCAAAAAACAGGATAAATCCCTGTTTAAGATGATTAAAAATACCTTTGAGAAAACCCCTGATTTCGTGCTTTCAGCTTATAAAGATAATGCTGCGGTAATGGAAGGCTCAAAAGTCGGCCGTTTCTTTGCGGATCAAGATGGGCAATACCGCTATCACAATGAAGATACACATATCTTAATGAAAGTGGAAACCCACAACCACCCAACGGCGATTTCGCCATTCCCAGGGGCGGCAACAGGTTCAGGCGGTGAGATTCGTGATGAAGGTGCAACGGGTCGTGGTGCCAAACCAAAAGCAGGTTTAACCGGTTTCTCCGTATCAAACCTCGTCATTCCAAACTTTGAACAGCCTTGGGAAAATCCACTTTCCAAACCAAACCGTATTGCTTCAGCCTTAGATATTATGATTGAAGGTCCATTAGGCGGCGCCGCATTTAACAATGAGTTTGGTCGTCCTGCGTTATTAGGCTATTTCCGTACCTATGAAGAGAAAGTCAACAGCTTCAATGGCGAAGAAGTGCGTGGTTATCACAAGCCGATTATGTTAGCGGGCGGTATTGGTAATATTCGTGGCGAACACGTTCAAAAAGGCAAAATTCCAGTCGGGGCAAAATTGATCGTATTAGGCGGCCCAGCCATGAACATCGGCTTAGGCGGTGGCGCAGCTTCTTCTATGGACAGCGGGAAATCAAAAGAAGATTTAGATTTTGCCTCTGTTCAACGTGAAAACCCAGAAATGGAACGCCGCTGCCAAGAGGTGATTGATCGCTGCTGGCAATTAGGTGATGAAAACCCAATTCTCTTTATTCACGACGTGGGCGCGGGTGGTTTATCCAACGCGATGCCTGAATTGGTGCACGATGGTGAACGTGGCGGTAAATTTGATTTACGCTCAATCCTTTGCGATGAAAAAGGCATGTCACCATTGGAAATTTGGTGTAACGAATCGCAAGAACGTTATGTCTTAGCCGTTGCGCCAGAAAAACTCGAATTATTTACCGCACTTTGTGAACGTGAGCGCGCGCCGTTTGCGGTCATTGGTGAGGCAACGGAAGAGAAACATTTAACCTTGCACGATAGTCATTTCGACAATAACCCAATTGATTTACCAATGAATGTGTTATTAGGCAAAACCCCGAAAATGACCCGTGAGGTTTCGTCAAAAACTGTCGAAAACCGACCGCTTGCAACGGAAAATATTCAATTAAAAGAAGCCTTCCATCGCGTATTGCGTTTACCGGTGGTGGCAGAAAAAACTTTCTTAATTACCATTGGTGACCGTTCGGTAACCGGTATGGTGGCGCGCGATCAAATGGTTGGCCCATGGCAAATTCCGGTGTCTGATGTGGCGGTCACAACTGCATCATTAGACAGCTATCACGGTGAAGCCATGGCTATGGGTGAACGAGCACCTGTAGCGTTATTAGACTTTGGTGCTTCTGCACGTTTAGCGGTGGCTGAATCTATCACTAACATTGCGGGCACTAACATTGGCGATATTAAACGTATCAAACTTTCTGCAAACTGGATGTCTGCAGCGGGTCATGGTGGTGAAGACGCTGGCTTATATGAAGCGGTGAAAGCAGTCGGTGAAGAACTTTGCCCTGCATTAGGTATCACTATTCCAGTGGGTAAAGACTCTATGTCGATGAAAACCACTTGGGAAGAAAATGGCGAGAAAAAATCCGTCACTGCACCGCTTTCTTTAGTGATTTCATCTTTTGCGCGCGTGGAAGATGTTCGTAAAACTGTCACACCTCAATTGCGCACAGACAAAGGTGCAAGTCGTTTATTGTTGATTGATTTAGGCGAAAGAAAAAATCGCTTAGGCGCGACCGCACTTGCGCAAGTGTATAAACAATTAGGTGACAAACCAGCCGATGTGGTGAACGTAGCCAAACTGAAAAATTTCTTCGATGCAATGCAAGTATTGGTGGCAGAGCGTAAATTATTGGCTTACCACGACCGTTCAGACGGTGGTTTAATTACCACGCTTGCAGAAATGGCGTTTGCGGGTAACTGTGGCGTGGATGTGGATATTTCTCCGTTATTCGATATCGGAAAAGGATGGGCGCTTGAGCTCGGTGCGGAACACTATGCGCAAGAAATTTCCGAGTTAGCCATTTTATTTAACGAAGAATTAGGCGCGGTGATTCAGGTATTAGAGGCGGAACTTGACGCTATTTATACGGTGTTGAAAACACATGGATTAGAGGGAATTACCTACGACATCGGCAAGGTTAGCAACGATGATCGCATTGTGATCCATCAATTCGGAAGGGAAATTTTGGATGAAAAACGCTCTGAATTGCGTGGCATTTGGGCAGAATTGACCCATCAAATGCAACGCTTACGCGATAACCCAGAATGTGCTGACCAAGAATTTGAAGCGAAAAAAACGACAGACAACAAAGGTTTATCGGCTTACTTAACCTATGATGTAAATGAAGATATTGCTGCGCCGTACATCAGCAAAGGCGTGAAACCGAAAGTAGCCGTATTGCGTGAACAAGGCGTAAACAGCCATGTTGAAATGGCGGCAGCGTTTGACCGCGCTGGCTTTGCGGCGATTGATGTTCACATGAGTGATTTAATGACAGGCCGTTATAACTTAAACGATTTCAACGCGATGGTGGCCTGTGGTGGCTTCTCTTACGGTGACGTATTAGGCGCTGGCGGTGGCTGGGCAAAATCCATTTTATTTAACCCACAATTACGCGATCAATTCAGCCAATTCTTCGCCAATGAAAACACGCTTTCATTAGGTGTATGTAACGGCTGTCAATTTATCTCCGCCCTTGCGGAAATCATCCCTGGTGCAGAAAATTGGCCACGTTTCGTGCGCAATAAATCAGAACGTTTTGAAGCCCGTGCTGCGATGGTGAAAATCAATGACACCAACTCATTGTGGTTTAAAGGCATGGCAGGTTCTCATATGCCGATTGCGGTTTCTCATGGTGAAGGCCGTGTAGAATTCAAAACACTGGAAAATTTGACCGCACTTCAAGCGCAAAACTTAATTGTGGCACAATATATCGATAGCCATTTAAACGTGACTGAAACCTATCCAGCCAACCCGAATGGTTCGCCATTAGGGATTACTGCCATTTCTAACGTGGACGGTCGTATTGCTGCGATGATGCCACACCCAGAACGTGTATTCCGTGCTGTGAGCAACTCATGGTATCCAGAAGATTGGTCTGAAGATGGTGCGTGGATGAGAATTTTTAGAAATGCGAGAGTGAATTTTAAATAATGTGAAATTGCTCACAGAAAATTAATACAGAATAAGAGATACTGGGCGAGTCAGTATCTCTTTTTTATACTGAACAATTCTTGGATATTTTGTCCGTAATATCAATTGAACTATATGAGGAGTTCTTAATGAGTAGTTTAGTTACATTGCTAGCTAATATTGTTGCACCATTGCAACGTCAATTTATTAACTTTATCCGCATTGCTATTTGTGTAGTGATGGTTTGGATTGGTGGCTTAAAAGTTTGCCAATATGAGGCAGATGGTATCGCACATTTTGTGTCAAATAGCCCTTTCTTAAGCTTCCTTTACAAAAATGGAGCAAACATGGTAGAAAATGATAAGGGTGTTTTAGTAAAAGAATATACCCTATATAAAAACCCTGAAGGCAAAATGGTCGCAAAAAATATTGAATGGCATAAAGCTAATGGCACCTATACAGCTTCTTATATTATTGGCGCGATGATCGTGACCATTGGTATTTTAGTATTAGCGGGGATTTGGTCTCCAACACTCGGGCTATTTGGAGGCTTACTCACCTTTGGCATGTCGATAGTCACGCTGTCGTTCCTGATATTTACGCCAGAAACCTGGGTGCCTAATTTAGGCGGGGACTTCCCAACACCTAATTATGGATTCCCATATCTCTCAGGCGCTGGACGACTCGTGATTAAAGATATTATTATGATGGCAGGCGGCTTAGTTGCTGCAGCAGAATGTGCAAAACGCTATTTAAATAATAAAAAACAATTTGCTTAATTGCGTTATTTTAAAAGGCTTGCTGGGATAAATGGCAAGCCTTTTAATATAAGAATATTGTTTATTCTTATAATAAATAATTTATGATGAGAGGGATTAATTTGAGATTATTCTAACATAACGATTTTTAAGAAAATAGCAGTTGCTTTAGGTGTGTGGATATGGCTTAATTGACTAAATATATTCTATATAAAACAGGGGAATAAATATGTTGAATTATAATCAAGAAGATATGTTACGTCTTATAGATGATACAAGTATAGATGTTGAAGATGAAGCTCAAGATGAGCAATTAAGTACAGATGACTTGAATAGTCGAAAGCTTTATATAGATAAATCAGATAAGTCAATGTCAGATTTGTTTAGAATGATTAAAGAAAGGGAAGTAAATTTACAACCAGACTTCCAAAGGGGGTTCATTTGGGATAAAGGGACGATGTCAAGATTTATTGAATCATTGCTTTTGTCTATTCCAATTCCAACGGTATTTTTGTCTGAAAACAATGATGATACATTTGATGTAATTGACGGTCAGCAAAGATTAACAACAATATTTGCTTTTATGAGTTCTAGTTTAGATGAGCGGACTAGTTTACCTGAGCACCTTAAAGAATTACAACCTTTAAGGTTGTCTGGATTAGATACATTAAAGAATCTAAATAAGACAACCTATGATGATTTGGGGGATAAAAAAAGAAAATTTAATAATGTTTCTATCCCTGTAGTTATTATAAAAAAAGATTCATCAGAAGATATTAAATATGATATTTTCTCAAGAATTAATCGAGGCTCAATTAAATTGAATAATCAAGAGTTATTAAATGTAATGTATAGAGGGCGATTAATTAATAAAGTTAATGAGGTTGCAAATAATGATTTAATTGATAAGGTTTTTGAAAGAAGACCTGTATTGAAAAAAAGATTTGGGTATCATGAAATTATATTAAGGGTTATGGCAATGGAATGTTTTATTGATAAAGATTTATGGACCTTAAAAAAAGTAGATATAAAAAATAAGGAGTTAATGGACGGGAAGGAGCAAAAAAACTATAACGGTAGATTGAATTCTAGTGTCTTAGATTATTTGAAAGAATATAGAAATGATATTTTTGAAGCGGATAGATTAGAGTATTTTATACTTGATGCAATGGAAAAAGTTGATATTGTATTTGGAAGTAATGCTTTTAAAAGAATAAACAAGGCAGGATCTACTAGTATAAATAAAACTATTGCTGAGGTTCAATTAATTACTCTTTCAAGATTTGATAAGGTTATTGTAGAAGAGAAAAAACAAGAGATATTTGATTCATTTAATAGATTTTTAAATGAGCATAGTGATGATTTATTTACAAAAGCAACAAATAATACAAAAAATGTAGAAAAAAGATACGAGTGGGGTAAAGAAATATCTAGAATTATCTTAGGGTGATTTTATGCTTAATGAAATAAAAGAAAAATATAATAGTTATATGGGTATATATGATAATGTTTTGCCTAAAATTGAAGATGGTGTAGCAAGAAGATTGCTTGAAAACTCCTTATATCTTTCTATTTTCACTTCATTTGAGTCTTTTTTGAAGAAGGTAATTGAACATTATGTTGAAGAGAAAATAAGAGGAAATATAAAATATATAGAGCTTAATGAGGGGTTCGCAAGAGCATATATACTAGATAAAGAAAGAGAGATTGATCATATTTTTAATCCTAATGAGACAAAGAGTAAAAAAGCTTTTTCTAGATATTTTAATGGGTTGAAAGAACCATTATCTAAAGCTGAGCTTACTAGATATGTGCATTTTGAATTTTTACATGAAAGCAAGTTAACTAATTACTATGATATGTTGTTTGATCAAATACTGGGGAATAAAGATTTTCTGAAGGAAATAAAAATCCCCTTTTCATCTTTTTCTTTTGATGCAGGAGTAGAGCAGGTGACAACATTGGATGCTCATACTTTTTTGTTAATGTATTGCAGTAAAATTAGAAATAATATTGCTCATGATAACAGTAATTTTAATGTTTCTGAAATATTGTTCCCTGATGTGATTGATTGTTTTATAAAAATTATGGAATCAATGAAAGAGTCCTATGAGAATTATACTGGATTTAATCTATCTACAGATATAGAACAAAATCTATTAGACCTTGCATAGGATTTCAAATTAGGTGAGATATCATTAATACAACTATATACTGAGCTATTTTTTGACTTGTTTATTTATAAAAATATAATTTATTAAAAACTATTAATGCATACTGCAAAAAAACGGCCAAAAATCACAACGAATTTTGACCGCTCTTTTTATTAGTTTTATTTACGTATTATTTTTGTTTTTTCAAAAACTCAACGCCAGTGTCAGGGAAGTCGGTGAATACACCAGTTGCGCCAGATTTATTCAATAACGCATCGTACATTTGATTTACGTCAGTGAAGAACTGATAAAATATTTTTACGCATGTTGTATGGGAGCAATTACACTTTGTATTGTTCGAGCTCTTCACTTGGTTATTTACTTCATTGAAGTTAGTTATATATCAGTAAAATGTTTCCTTATAAATCAAAAACATTTTTATCGCGCAGGATATGATCGTTTCCTTTGCGACGTAAGAAACCAGTACGATCAAAATATTCCATGAGTTGAACCGTCAGTTTTCGCCCAAAATTTAATCGATCTCGAATTTCATTTACTGATGCTTTCCCTTCTTTTTCTGCGATTTGCTTAATAAGGCGAGCATAGGTATAAATGTTTTCAGTTAAGAAAAATCTATCTTTTACGATGGGTGTGAGATACCCTAGTTTGCCTGCTTTATACATAAAGTTACGCATTTGGGATTCATCCATAGCCAAGGCATTTGCCATATCACGCACCCAAATTGCTTGTCCTTGAGCTTTTTCAAATTCATCGAGTACACTTGCCCAATATTTTTGTTCTTCTTGGCTAAATTGGATTTTATGTTCGGGTAAGTGAAGCCAACCTCGAGTTTGCTGTAATCTTCCATCTTCTAACATTTCATCAATAAAATGATTGATCAAGTTTTCAGGCTGGTTTAAGGCGGCCATTCGGTAGAGACGAGCTTTGCTTACACCAAGTTGATCATTATGCTGTTCATGGTAGGTATTAAGTGCGGTTAAAATTAGTTGTATTTTTTCTTTTTTGTAGTCTGTATTAAAGCACCAATCTTGATAGCGAACAGCGCTACGTTCGGTAAGTGCATTATCTAGTTGTTTATTTGTGAGTTGTTCTATCCACATCAGTTTACGAGCTGATATTGCATTATGTTGAAGGATGAATGCAATTCGTTGTGCTGCATTTTCAGCAAGCGCTAAATTTGCCAAGAAGCTTAATCGACCCTCTGTTCGTTTATGTCGTTTGGGTGAATCAATTTCTAATACGCGCGCACCTGCAATTAACGATTTAGCATCACCACTGCGTAAAATAAGTTTGTCTCCGAAAGCCAAAAATAATGGTGAATCTAATATGATTTCAGCCAAAGTGCGGTCATTTTTAGAGGCATTTTTTCCTTGTAATAAGGTGAGCTTACCCGTAGTGCGACTCGCGCCGTGATAAATATGCACAGGTTGGCTTTCATTTAATGGTATTTCAGCCAAAATTTGTACACTGATGCGATCTGTTGGTGGAAGAGGATCATCCTGCAATAACCAATCGCCTCGTTTCATTGGCGTGCGGTCTAAATCAGCATTTAAATTTAACGCTAAACGTTGCCCCGCAATACCTTGTTCGCTTGATGTATTTTGTGCGTGAATCGCTTTTACACGAACTTTCTGTCCTGTGGAAAGGTAAAGTTCATCGTTGATTTTCACTGTTCCTGAAAAGGCTGTGCCTGTCACGACAGTACCCGCCCCTTTTACGCTGAATACTCGGTCTATTGCGTAACGGAAAGGTTTCTGGGTATCAGATAATTCAGGTAGATTAGCTAAGTAATGACGTAATTCACTGATGCCTTGTCCTGTTTCTGCTGAGGTAACGAAGTAGTTAGTATCGCGTAAAAAACTGTAATCTTGTTTAATAGTTTGGATTAACGATTCAATTTGCGCTGAATTTGTACGATCTGCTTTTGTGATGACAACAATAATTTCGTGGAATTGAAGCTGGCGTAATATCGCTAAATGTTCTTTTGTTTGCGCTGCAACGCCTTCATCCGCAGCGACAATTAACATTGCATAATGTACACCACCTAAACCAGCTAGCATATTTGATAAGAATTTTTCGTGCCCTGGCACATCAATAAAGCCAAGCACTTTGTTTTCTAAAGGCAGATAGGCATACCCCAAATCAATGGTCATTCCGCGTTTTTTTTCTTCTGGTAAATGTGCGGTACTTGTGCCAGTTAATGCTTTTAATAATGCTGTTTTGCCGTGATCAACGTGACCTGAAGTAACAATAATCATAGTTCATCCAATGTATTTAATAATGTTTCAATATCCGAAAGGCTACGTAAATCTAGCCAAATTTTTCCGTTTTCCATTCGCCCAATAATAGGTTGAGAAAGTTGTTTAAAACGATTTGAAAGTGCGGAAAGTTTTGCGTTTGTTTTTTCTGCGATAGTAATAGCCATGGAAGGGATTCTTTCCATAGGTTGTGATCCGCTACCGATTTGTGCTTGGCTAGCTTCAATTTGAAGCTCAAATTGTGAATTTAAGCGAGATTCTAACCGCTCTTTGAGACGCGTAGCATTTATTTTGAGTTGTTCTAATGGCTGCGTGAGTAAGCGCAGAGTTGGTAATTTTTCAGTTAATTTTTCAGGATTTAAATATAAACGTAATGTGGCTTCTAAGCCTGCTAAAATGACTTTATCGCAACGTAATACACGCTTGATAGGATGGGCTTGTAATTGTTCGATCCATTCTTTTTTACCCACAATAATGCCAGCTTGCACACCACCAAGCAATTTATCGCCAGAGAAAGAGACCAAATCCACACCTTGTGCGACTTTTTCTTGCACGGTTGGTTCTTTTGGTAAGCCATATTGGCTTAAATCAACTAATGCCCCGCTGCCTAAATCAGTTACAACAGGCACATTTATTTCTCGGCCTAGTTCCGTAAGCTCTTCTTCTGAAACTGAAGAGGTAAAACCACAAATTTGATAATTGCTGCTATGCACTTTCATTAAAAAAGCCGTATTTTCAGTGATAGCATTACGATAATCTTTCAGGTTAGTACGATTAGTGGTGCCCACTTCCACTAAATGGCATCCAGCTTGTTCCATAATATCTGGAATACGAAATGCGCCGCCAATTTCAATTAATTCGCCACGAGAAATAATTACTTCTTTACCTTGAGCAAAGGTTGCCAGCATTAACAATACCGCAGCGGCGTTGTTATTCACTATACAGGCTGCTTCAGCGCCAGTGAGTTTGCATAATAATTCACTGATGTAATTATCGCGATGACTACGCTTACCTTCATCTAAATCATATTCAAGCGAAACATTTTTTTGCATCGCAGAAAGGGCTGCCTGTTGTGCTGCTTCAGACCAAAGTGCCCGCCCAAGATTTGTGTGCAACACCGTACCAGTTAGATTATGCACCGCATTGATTTGTACTTGGTTTTGTTTTTGTAGGCGAGAATGAATTTCTACAAAAGTGCGGTCAAAATTAGAAAAATATTCAGGTAGTTGATTATTTTTTTGAATAAATTGACGAGCTTGCGTTAATAATTCTCGACATGTTGCCACGACTGCTGTGTGACCAAATTCGGTAATGAGTTGTAATCCTTGAGGTGTTTTGAGAATTTTGTCAACGGAAGGAAGTTGTTGAAAAAGTGCGGTCATTTTTGAATCCGTTTAAAATAACGTTGAATTACCGATTAATTTACGCTAAAGTAACCTCAATTTCAACCACGGAAGGTCGTCATCTCCGGTGAGGTGGCAGGACTTCAAATCCTGTTGGGGACGCCAGCGTTCCCGGGTGGGTTCGACTCCCATGACCTTCCGCCAATCTATATAAATCCTCATAGATTCACTTAAATATCTCATCTTACAAGTAGGTAGCCCCATGTTTTCCGGAGAAACATTTCAACAACATACGCCAATGATGCAACAATATCTAAAACTCAAAGCAGAGAATCCAGATATTTTGTTGTTTTATCGCATGGGGGATTTTTACGAGTTGTTTTATGATGATGCGAAAAAAGCGGCGGCATTGTTGGATATTTCTTTGACGAAACGAGGTCAATCTGCAGGGCAACCCATTCCAATGGCGGGGGTGCCTTATCATGCAGTGGAAGGTTATTTAGCAAAATTGGTTCAGTTGGGTGAGCCTGTGGCGATTTGTGAACAGATTGGCGATCCTGCTACAAGCAAAGGGCCTGTGGAGCGCCAAATTGTGCGAATTGTTACACCCGGTACGGTGAGTGATGAAGCACTTTTGCCCGAGCGCCAAGACAATCTGATTGCGGCGGTATATCAAGAAAAAGAAAAATTTGGATTAGCCACTTTGGATATGACCTCTGGTCGTTTTCAGCTTTGTGAACCTGTAGATAAAGAAACATTGCGTGCGGAATTGCAACGTATTGCACCAGTTGAATTGCTGTATTGTGAAGAATTTAATGAAATGGCTGCGATTGAACATTGCAAGGGATTACGCCGTCGCCCTATTTGGGAATTTGAACTTAGCACCGCCATTACGTTACTGAATCGCCAATTTGGCACAAAAGATTTACGCGCTTTTGGTGTGGAAAAATCCCCTCTAGGCTTAAGTGCGGCAGGTTGTTTATTACAATATGCAAAAGAAACGCAACGTACTGCATTGCCACATATTCAAAGCATTAGCTTAATTCAAAATCAAGACTGTATTCAGTTAGATGCCGCTACGCGCAGAAATCTTGAATTAACGCAAAATCTTGCGGGTGGTACAGAAAATACGCTAGCGTCTGTATTGGATAAATGTGTCACGCCAATGGGCAGCCGCTTGTTGAAACGTTGGATTCACCAGCCTATTCGTAATGTGGAAAAATTAAAACAACGCCAACAAGCGATTGCGGAAATTCTGAATTTTGATTTGGTCGATGAACTTCAGCCTTATTTGCAATTAGTTGGCGATATGGAGCGTATTTTAGCGCGTGTGGCGCTACGTTCAGCGCGTCCACGCGATCTCACCCGCTTGCGCACGGCGTTAGAACAAATTCCAGAATTACGCGCGATTGTGCAACAAAAAACACCGCCATTTTTAACCGCTCTTTTCGGTCAAATTGCCGATTTCACCGAGCAGTGCGATTTATTGCAACGTGCATTGATTGAAACGCCTCCGCTTTTAATTCGGGATGGTGGCGTGATTGCTAAAGGATACAATGCGGAGTTAGACGAATGGCGTATGCTGTCTGATGGCGCAACCCAATATTTGGAAAACCTAGAAAAACGTGAGCGTGAAAGCACGGGTATTGATACGCTAAAAATCGGTTTTAATGCAGTGCATGGTTATTACATTCAAATTAGCCAAGGCCAAGCGCATAAAGCACCCATTCATTATGTGCGCCGCCAAACCCTGAAAAATGCAGAGCGTTACATTATTCCTGAACTCAAAGAATATGAAGACAAAGTGCTGAAATCGAAAGGCGCAGCGTTAGCATTAGAAAAGCAGCTGTATGATGAATTATTTGATTTATTATTACCGCACTTAGGTTCATTACAACTGGCGAGCCTTGCACTTTCTGAATTGGATGTATTGGTCAATCTTGCCGAGCGCGCAGACACCCTCAATTACGTTATGCCAACATTCTGTGATGAAGTGAGTGTGAAAATTGAAAATGGTCGCCATCCTGTCGTGGAACAAGTATTAAAAGATCCTTTTATCGCCAACCCAGTGGAATTAAATCACCATCGTCATTTGTTAATTATCACTGGGCCAAATATGGGTGGTAAAAGTACTTATATGCGCCAAACTGCATTAATTACATTGCTGGCATATATCGGCAGCTTTGTGCCGGTAGACAGCGCACGAATTGGGCCGATTGATCGTATTTTTACTCGAATTGGTGCGTCTGATGATTTAGCCTCAGGGCGTTCAACCTTTATGGTGGAAATGACTGAAATGGCAAATATTCTTCATCAAGCTACTTCGCAAAGCCTTGTTCTTATTGATGAAATCGGTCGAGGCACATCTACTTATGATGGCCTATCCTTAGCTTGGGCTTGTGCAGAATGGTTAGCCAAAAAAATCCGCTCACTTACATTATTTGCCACCCATTATTTTGAATTAACCGCGTTGCCAGAACAACTAGAAGGCATCGCCAACATTCATTTAGATGCCCTTGAGCATAACAACACCATCGCCTTTATGCACGCTGTACAAGATGGTGCTGCAAGTAAAAGTTATGGTTTGGCGGTGGCTGCTTTGGCTGGTGTGCCACAATCCGTTATTAAACTAGCAAAACAGAAATTGACAAAATTAGAAAAAACCTCAGGTCATTCAGCCGATCAACAAATTCAGGCATTGCGTGAAGTCAATCACACGCAAGGTGAATTATTGTTTGAACAAGAAACGGATACACTAAGAGAGGCAATCGAAAAACTGGATCCCGATGATTTAAGCCCTAAACAAGCATTGGCATATTTGTATCAGTTAAAGAAAATGGTAAGTTAAAATATAGAGAAGAATGGCCACATTTCATAAAGCAAAATGTGGCCATTTGTTATGTTATAAATGAATAATAGGATAACTAATCCAGTTTTGCGGATTTAGTTGTAAGCCAAAAAGTGCGGTTAAGTTTATGTGTGTTTTCCTTTTTCTTTTTGAGCCGCGAAATCTGCACCTTTTGCTAACATTCTTAATTGTAAAATTACGCGTGTTTTGAGTTGTTCTCTTTCAGCTTTATTCATATCTAAAGCATTTGCTCCAGCGGTGAAGACAATAGTCACAATGCCTTCAGCTTGAACATATGCAATATATTGAGAATACTGATGCTTAGATGAAATATACTCTGCGAGTTCATCGACAAAATGTTTGATTTCTCGTGCGGCCGCAGTTCGAAATGCTTGGGAGGTACCCGAGCTTTCACGTAATAATAAGCGGAAAACATTTGTGCTATTGGTAATAAATTCAAAAAACGTATCAACAGAAACAGAAATTACACTACCACCAGCATCGATACGTTTACGTGCTTGTCGCATTAATTGACGCAAAATTAAACCAGCTTCATCTACCATTTCTAAGCCTAATTCATCCATGTCGCTAAAATGACGATAAAACGAAGTTGGCGCAATACCCGCTTCACGAGCGACTTCGCGTAAACTTAAGTTGGAAAAGCTTTTTTCCGCACTGAGCTGATTAAACGCGGCATTTACTAAGGCTCGACGTGTTTTCTCTTTTTGAATTGCACGGACCCCGGCCATTATTTTTCTCCGGCTAAAATTAATTTTACTTCACTGCTGATTGCACCGGCTACGCGTTCGTAACGGTTACGTAAAGGTGAACCAGGTCGATAAACCAAAGCAATAGTGCGTGATGGTTCAGGTGAGTGACAAGGAATATATTTTACACCTTTACGAGCACCTTCATTTAATACAGCAAGTTCAGGCATAAACGTGATACCTGCATTTGCAGAGACCATATTGCGCAAAGTTTCTAGGCTTGTGGCTTGGAAGTGGGCATTTTCTTTCGCGCCTGCCGTGAAGCAATAATCTAAAGCCTGATTACGTAAGCAATGACCATCGTCTAACATTAGCATTTCTTGACCTTTCAGTTGATTCATAGACATTTTCTTTTCTTTTGCCCAAGGATGTTCATCTGATACGGCCAGTAACATTTTTTCATTAAAAATAGGCACTTCAATAAAGGCTTCTGTTTCGGGCACGGTAGCTACAATTGCACAATCTAAACGACCAGTTTCAAGTTGTTCTAGCAATTGATGTGTTTGTGCTTCGTAGAGAAAGACTTCTAGATCCGGAAAGGCAGCTTTTAGCGTTGGAACAATATAAGGTAATAAGTAAGGGCCAACAGTTGGGATTAAACCGATATGTAACGGGCCTGTCATGTCCTTACCTTGATTACTTGCCATTTCTTTCAATAATTTTACTTCACGCAACACGGTACGCGCTTGTTCTACAAGTAACATACCTGATTGTGTGAATAATACTTTACGGCTGGTTCGTTCTAATAAAATAATGCCAAGTTCATCTTCGAGCTTGCGAATTTGACCACTTAAAGTGGGTTGGCTGACATTGCAAGAATCGGCAGCACGGCGGAAATGTTTATATTCTGATAAGGCTACAAGGTATTCTAAATCTCGGATATTCATTTGATTCTTCCTATAGAAAATTTCAATTAAAAAAATAGAATTAATTGATTGTAACTATACCATAAATTTCCCTATAATCCAGCGCATTCAAATTAAATCAACAACCAATAGGAGAATAATGATGATGTCTAATATGGAAGGTAAAAAAGTCCCTCAAGTAACATTCCGCACTCGTCAGGGTGATAAATGGGTTGATGTAACTACCTCTGAATTATTTGATAACAAAACAGTGATCGTGTTCTCATTACCAGGCGCATTCACGCCGACTTGTTCATCTTCTCACTTACCTCGTTATAACGAATTAGCCCCTGTATTCAAAAAATATGGTGTGGATGATATTGTTGTGGTTTCAGTCAATGATACTTTCGTGATGAATGCATGGAAGGAAGACGAAAAATCTGAAAACATCACTTTCATTCCAGATGGTAATGGTGAGTTTACAGAGGGCATGGGAATGCTTGTTGGTAAAGAAGATTTAGGTTTTGGTAAACGTTCTTGGCGCTATTCTATGTTAGTGAAAAATGGCGTAGTAGAAAAAATGTTTGTTGAACCAAATGAACCGGGTGATCCGTTCAAAGTTTCTGATGCAGATACAATGTTAAAATATCTTGCGCCACAGCATCAAATTCAAGAATCTATTTCAATCTTCACTAAACCAGGTTGTCCGTATTGCACAAAAGCAAAACAACTTTTACATGATAAAGGATTAAGTTTTGAAGAAATTGTATTAGGCCATGATGCTACTATCGTGAGTGTACGTGCGGTTTCTGGTCGTACTACTGTTCCACAAGTGTTTATCGGTGGTAAGCATATTGGCGGTAGCGACGATTTGGAAAAATACTTTTCATAAGCAGGCAAGTATTTAGCTGATTATTATTTGGGAATGTAATTTAAAGGGCGCATAATGCGTCCTTTTTATTTATACGAATTTATTGCAGAAATTAATAATGCGGTGGTGGCGTTTCTTCCGCTTGGCTTGCAATGTTTGATGGATGAAAATCTTTTAATTTACTTGCCACATAGCGTAGCTGAACTTGCATTTTATCAAGCGCAAATTGTTGTTGAACTAATGCATGATTCAGTTCGTCTAATAGTTGCTCTTGAAACGCGATTTTGGTTTCAAGTTCAGCAATACGATTTTCTAATATTTGTTCAATGTGCATAAAATTTCTCTAAATTTTAAAAAAAAGTTGAGAATAGGTTAAAAGCGATTTAATCTAGCCTCAGAATTATTTCATTTATTATAAAGGATTAACGCATATGTTAAAAATTCAAAAATTATCTATCGCAGCATTAATGGTAAGTGCGGTGATTTCTGGCCAAGTTTTTGCGGAAGAAAAAGCGCTTGATGAAAAAGCTGCTTCTTATGCCGTGGGCGCATTAATGGGTGGGCAAATGAAAGATTTGGTCGATGCGCACAAAGAAGTGATTACTTATGATAATGCTCGTATCTTAGATGGTTTAAAAGATGCTTTAGAGGGTAAAGTTGATGTGCGTAAAGATGAAAATGTACAAAAAACTTTAGAAGCTATTGAAGCGAAATTAGTATCTGCATCGAAAGCAAAAGCGGAAGCCATTGCGAAAAGTGCTCAGGATGAGGGGGATAAATATCGCGCTGATTTTGCTAAAGGCAAAGATGTTAAAACGACTAAATCAGGTTTACTTTACAAAATTGAAAATGCAGGTAAAGGTGAGGCAATTAAGGCTACCGATACTGTAAAAGTGCATTACACTGGTAAATTACCAAATGGCAAAGTATTTGATAGTTCTGTGGAGCGTGGTCAACCGGTTGAATTCCAATTAAATCAAGTTATTCCTGGATGGACAGAAGGCCTTCAATTGGTGAAAAAAGGTGGAAAAATTCAGTTAGTGATTCCACCAGAGTTAGGTTATGGTAAACAGGGTGCCGGTGCTTCTATTCCACCTAATTCAACCCTCATTTTTGATGTAGAAGTTTTAGATGTAAATCCTAAATCAGAAAAATAATACTTCTAGTCATGGCACGTGTTTTTTTAATGCGTGCCACTTGTTATAAAACTCAGTGAATTTTGACCGCACTTTTAACCTCGAACCATGACATTAAACGATAAACAACCTTTCACGGATGAAGATCGCACTATTATTAATTCTTATATAGCGGTTGTTGATGGCGTTAGCGCGCTGATTGGCGAACACTGTGAAATCGTTTTACATTCTTTAGAAGATATTGAGCATTCTGCTATTTGTATTGCAAATGGCCATAACACGAATCGTCAAGTGGGCTCACCAATTACTGATTTGGCATTACGTTCACTCCGTAATATGCAAAGTGAAAGTGTTTCTAAGCCTTATTTTACTCGCACTAAAGGCAGTGTGTTGATGAAATCTGTCACGATTGCGATTCGTAATAAAGCCCAACGTATTATTGGTTTACTTTGTATTAATATTAATTTAGATGTACCAATTTCACAATTTGTACAGGCTTTTATGCCAACAGAAAAAACAGAAGAAACATCGGCTGTCAATTTTGCAAGCTCTGTTGAGGATTTAGTCAATCAAACTATTGAGAAAACCATAGAGGAAGTAAATACTGATCGTATGGTGGCCAATAACACTAAAAACCGCCAAATTGTCTTATCTCTGTATGAAAAAGGCATTTTTGACATTAAAGATGCAATCAATTTAGTGGCAGAGCGTTTGGATATTTCCCGCCATACGGTCTATCTGTATATTCGTCAAATAAAACACGAGCAAGAATAATGCGCTATGTACTTGCAGTTAAAAGCCCTATTTATGGTCAGCAAGGGGCTTTTTTAGCTTACCAATTTGCCAAAGCATTGATTGAAAAAAAACATGAGATCGCCCAAATTTTCTTTTTCCAAGATGGTGTGACGAATGGAAACGCATTAGTTTATCCTGCTAGTGATGAAGTCAATTTGCAAAAGTGTTGGCAAGATCTTGCTATGATGCATCAAATCCCATTGCACCTTTGTGTTGCCGCTTCACAACGTCGTGGTATCGTGGATACTTTAATGGCAGAAAACCCAGAAAACATCAATCTTGCTGAGGGCTTCACGATTGCGGGGCTAGGTGAATTTATATCGGCAACATTAAAGGCTGAGCGAGTCATCACATTATGAAAATTGCTTTTTTGTTTAAAACCGCTCCCCATGGCACCGCACTTTCCCGTGAGGGATTAGATGCATTACTTGCCGCAACGGCTTTTTGTGATGAAGAGGATATTGGCGTATTCTTTATAGATGACGGCGTGCTGAATCTTGTTTCTTATCAACAACCAGAACATATTCTCCAAAAAGATTTTATTCGCACCTTTAAATTGTTAGATTTATATGAAATAACACAACGTTTCATTTGTTCAGAAAGTTTGGAAAAATTCGGTATTTCGTCAGAGCAATGTATTATTTCAGCTGAAAAAATGGATCGTGCTTCTTTTATGTCCAGACTGAATCAAGCTGAAAAATTGCTGACTTTTTAAGGAAAATCATGCTTTATACTTTTTCACAAGCAGATTATGCGCAAAGAGAACTTGAGGGGTATTTTGCGAATATTACTGAGAATGATGCGGTAGTGTTATGGCAAGATGGCGTCTTGCTCGCAATTAAATATCCGCATTGTTTTGAACAATGCCCAGCTGAATGTCTGTTGTTAGAGCAAGATATTCTGGCAAGAAATCTTACTGCACTTTTACCTAGAGAAAGTAAAGTGCGGTCTATTACTATGCTGGATTTTGTGGCGATAACGCAGAAGTTTTACCCGCAATTAGCACTCTGAATTAAACTAAATTTGCCACAGTGTATTAAGCAGGTAAAGTTTTTTCTCATTTGTTCCCCATTCCCTTCTAGCCAGAATCATGGCTTACCTCTTTTTATTATAAAAGGTTTATTGAGCGTTTATTTTTTACGTTTCGCTCTTGGATGAGCCTGATCGTACACTTCTGCCAGGTGTTGAAAGTTTAAGTGAGTATAAATTTGTGTGGTGGAAAGATTACTATGCCCAAGCAATTCTTGTACGGCACGTAAATCAGAACTGGCTTCCAACATATGCGTTGCAAAAGAATGACGTAATTTGTGCGGATTAAGATGGCTATTTAAGCCTTGACGAATTCCCCAAGTTTCCAAACGTTTTTGAATGGCTCGATGAGAAATACGATTTCCAAGCTGGCTAACAAATAGCGCTTCATCTTTTGGGTTAAATAATGCTCGCACTTTTAACCATTCTTGAATGGCATGTGATGCATAACGCCCAAACGGCACTACACGCTCTTTGTTGCCTTTCCCGATAACACGCACTTCCCGCACACGAGTATTAATGCTGTTTAAATCTAATCCTTGTAATTCAGATAAACGTAAACCCGAACTATACATTAATTCCAAAATAGCACGATCACGAATATCAATCGGCTCTTTGCTATCGTTGGCAAGCAATTGTTGAACTTGCTCGCCATCCATATTTTTCGGTAAATGCTTGCCTTGTTTCGGTGCAGAAATGCCTGTGGCGGGATTTACTTTCAATTCGCCTTGTTGCACCAAAAAACTGAGAAATCGACGCAATGCGGATAAACGCAAAGCCAAGCTTTTTTCTTTTAAGCCTTGTTTTTTGCTTTCCGCCAAAATAAAGCGCACCACGCTGGGTGTCACTTGTGCCCAAGCATGAATATCTTGTTGCGTTAATATTTTGATGATGGCATCAAGTTGATGTTGATAATTAGTGAGCGTGTGAGGGCTCATTTGGCGTTCAATCCGCAAATAATCCCAATAACGATTTAACGCTGTTAACATTACAGACTCAATTCAAATAAACGTTCTTTCGGGTTTAATTTAAACCCTTCCGATTCCAACATTGAATATTGATTTTGCGCTAATTCGGCGACTAAACGATTTGATTGCGTGAAATGCACAAAGTCTTTTGCTTTAGAAATCAACGCCGCATAAATTTCCGTTTGTTGAGCATGTTCTAACACAAAAATATCGGTGATTTGCCAATAGCGTTGTAATTGTAAAGAAGAAAGGCGAGGGAAAAGCTGCACAAAGCCAATAGCCTTTTCATTTTCATCCACCGCAATAAAAAACAGACTTTCATTAAAACGCATGCGATTAGTTAAAAAAGCCAAGGTGCGTTCTGGATTCTCTGCTTGTCCATAGGCTTGGCGATAGGCTTCAAAAAGAGGAAGAAGCATGTCAATATTCCATTGTTCAGCTTTGAAAAGTTTCATAATTGGTTATTTTTTATTGGTTCCATACAGGTAATTGTAGCTTTTTAGCACAAGATAATCATCTTTCTATGAGAATTTTTTTAATTTTATGATCTTCTGCAAAGAATCGTGGCGAAATTTTGGTATAGTAAGCAAGTTAATTTTATCAACTATGGAGAAACAAAAATGGCACGTCGTCCTTTAGTTATGGGTAACTGGAAATTAAACGGTTCCAAAGCGTTCACCAAAGAATTAATCGAAGGATTAAAAGCAGAATTACATGATGTAACAGGTTGTGATGTAGCAATTGCTCCCCCCGTTATGTATTTAGGTACGGCTGAAGCAGCACTTTCTGGTTGTGGTTGCAGCTGCGGCGGTAAAAGTGTGGTTCAATTAGGTGCACAAAACGTAGATATCAATGTGAAAGGTGCATTTACTGGTGATATTTCTAGCGAAATGTTAAAAGATTTTGGTGCCAAATATATCATTATTGGCCACTCTGAGCGTCGTACTTACCACAAAGAAAGCGACGAATTCGTAGCAAAAAAATTTGGTGCATTAAAAGAAGCAGGCTTAGTACCAGTATTATGTATCGGTGAAACTGAAGCTGAAAACGAAGCGGGCAAAACTGAAGAAGTATGTGCGCGTCAAATTGATGCGGTGATCAACGCATTGGGCGTAGAAGCATTCAACGGTGCAGTGATCGCATACGAACCAATCTGGGCGATTGGTACGGGTAAATCTGCGACTCCAGCGCAAGCACAAGCAGTTCATGCATTTATCCGCAGCCACATCGCTGCCAAATCTCAAGCCGTGGCAGATCAAGTAATTATCCAATACGGCGGTTCTGTAAATGATGCAAATGCAGCTGAATTATTTACTCAGCCAGACATCGATGGCGCATTAGTAGGTGGCGCATCATTAAAAGCCCCAGCATTTGCAGCAATTGTAAAAGCAGCGGCAGCAGCGAAAAATTAATTTTTAGTTAATTAGAATAACAACAAAAGTGCGGTGAATTTTCACCGCACTTTGTTTATGAATTCAAGCAAACTGTATTGCCAATTACTTTCCATTCGCTTGATCAAGAATTTTAGTCACCACTTTCAAATACTCAATCGCCAAGCCCTGTTGCGCAACACTGGCGTTAAAAACCAAGTCTTCGGAAAGTATGCCACAAGGTTGGTCTTTGGGTACTTCGCCATTTTCGTAAGCCTCGAAATCTTCTCGCCAATCCCCTTCGAAGTAATAATGTTCTAGGCGTTTCATTTTAGGTAAAAACGCCTGCCATTTTTCCAAAAACTGTTCTGCCTCGGTAAGAAAACTATTTGCTTCATCTAAAATACTTTCCATTTTGGCAAGTTGGGATAAACGTTCTTTTGATAGCATATTTTTTCCTTATTAAATAGTGATGTGGTCGGAGTAGATTGTATCCCACTTTCATCATTGAGGTATTTTATCTATATTTCAGGAAAAATGAGGTTAAATAGATTAAAAATTTAATGTCAATCTTTGTAAAGTTTAGTAAAGATACTTTCTATTTAATTTGATAGTCTGTAAAATCCCTGCGACAATTTAAAATTGCAAGGTGTAGGTAGTATTTAGTCGTTTATCTACTATTTTTCACAAGTCGAGCAATGGACTGACATTTATCTATTCAATTTTAGGAGAAAAACTGAATGAACAACATTTTCAAAGTAATTTGGAATCATGCCACCCAAACTTGGACTGCTGTAGGTGAATTGGCATCAGCCAAAGGCAAATCAAAATCTATAAAATTAGCCGTAATTTCTACCGCACTTTTTTCTACTGGAGTATATGCTGCAGAACATACAGCTGCTGATAATTTAATCGCGATATCTAATGATGCGGCTGTAGGCTCCTCCGTTTCGGACGCCGAAAAACCGCAAGCACTCGGTAAAAATGCGATTGCCGCCGGAAGAAAGGCAAAAGCAGAAACTGCTAACTCGGTAGCCATCGGTCCGAGCGCCGAAGTTCTGAGACAGCTCCCGACAGATTTCAATTCAAATGGTATTGCCATCGGTGCACAGGCGCGTATCGAGCCCAAAGTTAACGGCAATGCCGAAACAGACACTTTCCACAATTCGATTGCAATCGGTACGCGTACACTTGCAACGGCAAGTAATGCCATTGTGATCGGCCGTGAAGCAAGCGCTATGCGCAATCAAAATTCCGCAACTTATCAAAGTGGTGAAAATATCATTGCCATCGGTAACAGCGCTAGAGCAGACTGGGAAAAAAGCATTGCCATCGGCACAAATTCCAGCACCGTCTCCCCTGAAGCTATAGCAGTTGGTACCAATTCCATGGCATCCGGCGGCGGTGAAAAAGGCGGCGTCGCCATCGGCTCGATTGCTCATGCCAATCACGTCGGCACAGTAGCCTTGGGCTCCGGTTCCAATGCAAGTAATGAGAACAGCATTGCAATGGGTTTTAAAGCCAGCTCAGTTCGTAAAAATACAGTTACGGTAGGCCCTAATGCTTTCAGTAAGGGCGACAATGCCGTAACTATCGGTGATGGCGCAATGTCCGGCTGGAACAGTGCAAACCGTGCGGTTACAGTTGGTGCCAATGCACATACTGTAACGGATGACGGCCTGTCTGTCGGATACAATGCATTTGCCGGCAATTTCCGCTCTACTGCGATTGGTAAAAATGCCGTCAGCTATGGCGCGCAAGCATTGGCATTGGGTTCTGCAGATGCAGGTGGCGGCGTAAATAACGCATCTCCCGGAGCCTCCTACCAAAAAAGCACGATGGCCATCGGCAACAATTCATCTGCCTTAGGCACAAACTCTATTGCCACAGGCAACGACAATATCGCATTCGGTACCGGAGCAACAGCCGGTGTCGCGCAAGCATCTGTCGACGGCATCAAAACAGCTTATGCGGATTACCGTAAGGCATACGAGACATACGCCAATTTGGACAAAACGGCTGAAAATGCAAAAGCCAATGCCGGCGCGCTCAAAACTATCGTTGCCGACCTTTCGACCAATCTAAGAATATTCCATGATAACTATACGCAAGATGGCGTTTTATACAAACATGCCGCTGAGTTCAAAACCGCCTTGCAAACGGCAGGCCACAGCTTTGAAGAGCTGGAAACGCTGACGAATGAATTTGCAAGAGCCGTAGACACCTCAGATGGCAATATTGCAAAAGTCCTTGCTAAAAAAGCGGACATTCAAAAATTTGCCGATATCACTGATACACAGGTTGGCGGGAAAAACGAAAGATTGGCCCATCTTGTTGCCTTGGCGAAAAACCTGAACAACAAGATTGCTGAATTAGAAAACGCAAATACTGCGTTTACAACAGCAGACAAAGCACGAACTGACGGTAAAGCCGCACACGATGCTGCTAAAACAGCTTTTGAGAAAAGCTATGCCGGCAAGAATGCAACCAATGCCATCGCAATCGGCGCATCTTCCGAAACTGCATCTAACAGCTCTACCGCAGTAGGTCACAAGGCTAAAGTAAACGGTATCTCACCTAATGCAGTGGCAATCGGTACTAATACCCGTGCAGGTGAGTCAGACAAGGTTACACGTGAGGGCGCAGCTCGATACTTCACTACTAATGCATCTAATGCAACTGCCGTAGGTTCAGACAGCCTGGTTGCTTTAGAAAACTCTACTGCCGTTGGTTACAACAACATAGTAAGGGCCAAAAACGCAGGGGCATTTGGTGCTAAAAATAGAGTGGGTCAAATGAATTACGAGGTTTCAGGCCCGAATTCTGCTTCTGCTACGCCTAACGGTGGTGAAGGTTCATTCGTTGTTGGTTATAACAACCGCGTATGGACAAACAACGTAATGGTGCTGGGTAATAACGTCAGCGTTAGAGGCAACACGCCAGAAAAACGTGAAAATGCCGTAGTGTTGGGTAACAACAGCGACGGCGGCCCGACCGTGAAAAAAGTCAACTCCGCCAATGTAAACGGTATGGTGTACAGCGGTTTCAAAGGCAACTTGGGCGCAACCAAAACAGATGGCTCTGAAGCTGAAAAAGCAGATAATCAATTGCAAGGCCGTTTTGTTTCTATCGGTGCGGCAACTACAGATAAAGACGGCGCTACCGTTTACGGCGAACGCCAAATCAAACACGTTGCAGCGGGTGAGATTTCTTCTACCTCGACCGATGCGATTAACGGTTCGCAACTTTATGCAGTCGCTTCCGGCTTACGTGATGCCTTCCCTGTGGTTTATACCGATGCATCAGGCAATAAAGTCGTGAAATACCCTGACGGCAAATACTACCCTGAAGGTACGACTTTTGGTGCAGACGGCACCCCGTCCAATCCGGCTGTAACCAATGTTATCGCTTCTATGAACAACCCAGACAACACCGAAGCAGGCAAAGCGGGCGATAACGTAACCTTAACCAACGTGGCACCGGGTGCGAATACTTACGACTTCGACAAAGACGGCAACCCGTTAGTCAAAATCGGGGATAAATACTATGCTCAAGATAACGTTGAAAATGGTGTACCTAAAAAACCAGATGAGACAAAAACTCCAGCAACAGAAGCAGAGAAAGACCCGTATGAAAAAGCAGCTACAGGCTTGGCTAATTTGGAAGGTTCCAAAGGCAGCAATGCCCTAACCGTTGCCGATGCGAATAAAATGGGCTGGGTGGTTTCTGCTAATGGTAATGATTATGCCGATAACGTAACCAATGCACGCCAAGTTCGCTTCAACGGCAAAAACGGTATTAAAGTAACGGGTAACACCGACGATGAGACCGGCATCCGCAATATCAACATCGAGTTGGAAAAGAGCGATGTGGTTAAAGCGGGCGAATATAAAATCGGCGATAAGACTTACGTCAATGTCAACGGCAAGCTTTACGACAAAGACAGCATCGATCCGAAAACAGGAAAAGAGAAACCGAATGCACAACCTTCTGACTATACTGTAGATGATAACGGTAATGTGACTAATACCAAAAAACCAACGGAAACAGTAGCAGTAGATAAAGGTGACAACTTTGTTAACGGCAACACGGTTTACAAAGCAATCCAAGAATCCGGTTGGACTGTAGGGAAAGCGAAAGATGCCCTTGCAAACGACAAATTCGAAAATAAGGATGAAAAAGTTAATCCGAATGATGAAGTTCGTTTTGCAGATGGCAAAGGTATCACAGTAAAAACTGCGACTGTTGATAAAATCGATGCTAAAGGTGACAAACAAACCACAACCGTGGTGAAATTTGACACTGATTTGCCTATTAATTACGCAAACGTGAAAAATGCAGCTGGTGATAATTTAACACAAGCGAATGATGGTAACTGGTATAAAGCAGCCGATGTTAATGCAGACGGTACGTTGAAACCGACCGACGGCAAAGCGCCTGAAGCTCAAAAACCAGTGAAGACAGGGGCAACTTTAGCTGATGGTAAGTCAAACGCTACTACCCCATATAAAAATGAGGATGTTTATACTTACACAACAGATCCTAAGACAGGCGAAGTAAAAGCTACACCAAAAGGTTATGATGCAGCAAAACCTGAGAATAAAGATTCGATTGTGAAAGGTAAAGACGGCGTTCAATTAAATAATGTAGGCTGGGCTGAAAAACCTGATCAAGCGGTAAATAAAGACCAACTCGACCAAACAGTAAACAAATCGGGCTTCTTTGTTCAACAAAACGGTAAAACAACCGTAGAAAAAGCTGAAGACAAAGAAGAAAAAGATCCGGCGAAATCTGAAAAAGTAACGCCTAATGATGTGGTTAACTTTGTAGATGGTAAAGGTACTACGATTAGAGCAGTAACTAAACGTGATGCTAACGGCGTGGATACCACAACGGTTTCTGTAGATGTAGACACCAGCAAGTTAAGCGTGCCAAAAGGTGCAAATACCATCGCCTATAACGATGCCGGTGAGCAGATCGTAAAAGTAGACGACAAATACTACAAACCGAGCGACTTGACCAATGGCAAGCCGAATACCGGTGCAGTAGAACAAAAACCGGCTACACCGGCAACGGACAAACCAGTTGATCAGGCGAAAAATGGTTTGGTTGATTTAGCCAACTCAAATGCTGGAAACGCAATGACCGTCAAAGATGCGCAAAACCTGGGTTGGGTCGTTTCAACCTCCGACAACAACAAAGCCGCACCTGTGAAAAATGCGGATGTAGTTGACTTTAAAGCTGAGCCAAACACAGGCATTACCGTGAAAGGCGATGTTAAAGACGGCAAGATGACCGTAACCGTAGGCAACGACTACTTCAAAGCAAACGCTACCGGCGAAGCTGCGAAAGCAACCGGACCAAACAGTGTGGCAATCGGCGGAAACAGCAACGCTGCCGTTGAAGATGCAGTTGCCATCGGCAACGGTGCCGCAGTCAAACCGGAAGCAGCCAAAGGCTCTGTCGCAATCGGAGCAGGTGCGCAGGCAGGTAAAGCACATACCGGTGCTTACAGTCTGGATCCTTCGGCAACTGTTGCAGGCCAACCAAGCGACGCCACCCGTGTCGTTTCCGTAGGCAGCAAAGGTAACGAAGCGCAAATTCAAAATGTTGCAGCAGGTGTTGTGTCTAACACCTCAACAGATGCTGTAAATGGTAGCCAATTACATGCAACTAATGTTCAAGTGAATAATCTTAGTCAGGTTATTAACAATCATGCAGGTGAACTTAACCGCCTAGACAGAAAAGTCAATAAATATGGCAAAGAGGCTCGTGCTGGTATCGCTGGTGCAAATGCAGCAGCTGCGTTACCACAGGTTTATACACCAGGTAAATCAATGGTTGCCGCAGCAGCTGGTACCTTCAAAGGTCAAAATGCTTTAGCGGTTGGTTACTCTCGTGCAAGCGATAATGGCAAGGTGATCTTTAAACTTCAAGGTAACGCAAACACCAGTGGTGATGTCGGTGCCGGAGTTGGCGTAGGTTACCAATGGTAATGGCATAATCGTCCATGATGGGATTTTCCCATCATGAATAAATCCTAAAAGTGCGGTGAAAATTCACCGCACTTTTTTATTTTCTTAGCTTCACCAATTCTACTTCGTGATTTTCCCCTTTTTTTAGAATTAAATTGGCTCGTTCTCGTGTTGGCAATATGTTCTGATTAAGATTTAATCCATTAATTTCATCCCAAATTTTGCTTGCTGTGGCAATGGCTTCTTCTTTTGATAACTTTGCATAGTGCTTGAAATAAGAATTAGGATCAGTAAAGGCACTTTCACGGAATTTTAAAAATCGTTTGATATACCATTCTTTTAATAAATGTTCTTCTGCATCAACATAGATGGAGAAATCAACAAAGTCAGACACGAAGGTTTGATTTGCTTTATTGTTGCCTGTTTGTAGCACATTTAATCCTTCTAAAATGAGAATATCCGGTTGATCGACAACATCAAATTTATTGGGAATAATGTCGTATGTCAGGTGAGAATAAATTGGTGCATGAACGTTTCTTTTACCCGATTTTACATCAGCAAGAAAGCGAATGAGTTTGGGCGTGTCATAGGAAATGGGAAACCCTTTCTTTTGTAACAGATTATTTTGCTTGAGTTTCTCAAGTGGATAGAGAAAGCCATCAGTAGTAATAAGTTCAACTTTTCGCTCTGTTGGCCAATGGGAAAGAAGGGACTGTAATATCCGTGCAGATGTGCTTTTCCCTACAGCCACACTGCCAGCAATACTGATAATATAGGGAATTTTAGTATTGTTTCTGCCGAGAAATCGATGTAATACCGTTTGGCGACGTAAATTCTCATCGATGTAATAATTAATTAAGCGTGTCAGGGGTAAATAAATTGTGCTGACTTCATCCAGTGAAAGTTCTTCGTTAAAACCTAGGAGAGGCTTAAGATCTTGCTCTGTGAGTTTTAACGGAACGGATTTACGTAATTCAGCCCACTGTGTGCGATTGAAGCTTAAAAACGGGGTTAATTGATTTGAAAATTCCATGATGTAGTGATTTTATCGTGAAATAAATGCGAGAAAATATACTCTATAACATGAAATTTCGCATTGATTTTTCAGCATACTTCATGATTTCTGACTAAAAAATCACATTTTTGCTTGTGATTTAAACGAATAGACAAAAAAAATAAATTTTTTAGAAAAAACACTTGTCAGGAAAAGTTTTTTCCATATAATACGCCTCACTTGCTTACGACACGCCGACTTAGCTCAGTAGGTAGAGCAACTGACTTGTAATCAGTAGGTCATCAGTTCGATTCCGATAGTCGGCACCATTCCTTCGTATCAAGTATTCATTTAGCGTGGAGGGGTTCCCGAGCGGCCAAAGGGGGCAGACTGTAAATCTGTTGGCTCAGCCTTCGAAGGTTCGAATCCTTCTCCCTCCACCATCTTTTAGATGAATCCTGATGGGACAGACGAATTTAGGACTTGCGGGCATCGTATAATGGCTATTACCTTAGCCTTCCAAGCTAATGATGCGGGTTCGATTCCCGCTGCCCGCTCCAAACGCTGATATAGCTCAGTTGGTAGAGCGCACCCTTGGTAAGGGTGAGGTCGGCGGTTCAAATCCGCCTATCAGCACCATCCTTCATTTCTCTCTTCCTTCAATTATAGCAAACAATTTTATTGGTTAATGTGGTTTAATTTACCCATCGATAACCGTGTCTATTTAGAGGGACTCTTTAAATGTCTAAAGAAAAATTTGAACGTACAAAACCGCACGTAAACGTGGGTACAATCGGCCACGTTGACCACGGTAAAACAACTTTAACAGCAGCAATCACCACCGTATTATCTAAACACTACGGTGGTGCAGCTCGCGCATTTGACCAAATCGATAACGCGCCAGAAGAGAAAGCGCGTGGTATCACCATCAACACTTCACACGTTGAATACGATACAGCAACTCGTCACTACGCACACGTTGACTGTCCGGGACACGCTGACTATGTAAAAAACATGATTACTGGTGCGGCACAAATGGATGGTGCTATCTTAGTAGTAGCAGCAACTGATGGTCCAATGCCACAAACTCGTGAGCACATCTTATTAGGTCGCCAAGTAGGTGTTCCATACATCATCGTATTCTTAAACAAATGCGACATGGTAGATGATGAAGAGTTATTAGAATTAGTGGAAATGGAAGTTCGTGAACTTCTATCTCAATATGACTTCCCAGGTGACGATACACCAATCGTACGTGGTTCTGCATTACAAGCATTAAATGGCGTAGCAGAATGGGAAGAAAAAATCCTTGAGTTAGCAAACCATTTAGATACTTACATCCCAGAGCCAGAGCGTGCGATTGACCAACCGTTCCTTCTTCCAATCGAAGACGTGTTCTCAATCTCAGGTCGTGGTACAGTAGTAACAGGTCGTGTAGAACGTGGTATCATCCGTACTGGTGATGAAGTAGAAATCGTAGGTATCAAACCAACAGCGAAAACTACTGTAACGGGTGTTGAAATGTTCCGTAAATTACTTGACGAAGGTCGTGCAGGTGAAAACATCGGTGCATTATTACGTGGTACAAAACGTGAAGAAATCGAACGTGGTCAAGTATTAGCGAAACCAGGTTCAATCACGCCACACACTGACTTCGAATCAGAAGTGTACGTATTATCAAAAGATGAAGGTGGTCGTCATACTCCATTCTTCAAAGGTTACCGTCCACAATTCTATTTCCGTACAACTGACGTAACTGGTACAATCGAGTTACCAGAAGGCGTGGAAATGGTAATGCCAGGCGATAACATCAAAATGACAGTAAGCTTAATCCACCCAATCGCGATGGACCAAGGTTTACGTTTCGCAATCCGTGAAGGTGGTCGTACAGTTGGTGCGGGCGTTGTAGCGAAAATCATCAAATAATAGATGTAGCGAAATAGTCTAAGAGACAAGTAAGAGAAAAGTGCGGTGAGTTTTCATCGCACTTTTTTGCATTTATATCGAGCCACTGGGAATAGTGAAGATAAAAAATAAGCTTTTGTGATTTTATCTCAAAAGCTTATTTTATATAGTTAGTAAGACAGGATTAATTAAAGATTAGTCCCATTTCTAAATCTTTTAGAAGATTGCTTTCAATTCTTAATTCATTCCATATTAATGGGTTTCGTTCTAAGTAACCTTCTTCAAGCGTTAAGAGCCAATTATTGTCAGATCGTTGAGTTTGAAAGGTGAACGTTTTTAGATTTTCCGTGGCTTGACGTGATTTATTGAAAATTACCGCAAGACGGAGAATGCGTATAAGCGTGATGATATCTTGTTCATGATAACGAGAAGATCGAAGAAATTCGTTTGGCTTGAGGTGACCAATATGCCAGTTAACGAGGGTGGTGAGTAAACGTTGCTGTTCACGGTCAAAACCAGGTAGTGCGATATTTTGTAAAATATAAGCAGAATGTTTTTGCAAACTTTTGTGATTGATGACAATACCTACTTCATGCAGGCGAGCAGCCCAAAGCAGGATTTCTCGCATTTCTTCAATATATGCTTGAGATTGCCAATGTTGATATTGAGCACTTAATAAATTTGCACTGTCAGCAACACGGTGAGCCTGTGCTTGATCTATATTAAATTGTTCACTTAATCCCCAAGCTGTGCGTGCACGAATGTCAGCAACTTGAAAGTTTTTTTCTAAGCTATAGATAACACCTTCACGTAGTGCTCCATCAGAATAACGCATCTGTTGAATATTAAATACCTCAAATACAGCACTTAAAATAGCCAGTCCAGGTACAAACACATCTACGCGATCAGAATTTAAGCCATTGATATTCAGTGAAGTGAAATGACCTGCCCGTAGCGTTTGAGAGATAAGGGTATTTAATCGTTCTGTGGTGATAATACCATTAGGATCAATAGTGGAGGAAATAACCTGAGAAACAGTTTTGATAGTTCCTGAGGAGCCCAGTACAGATTGCCAGCCAAGTTTACGATATTCAAAACCTAAATCTTCGATTTTATTTACCGCACTTTGACGGGCTCGTTGGAAATTTTCTACTGAAATAATTCCATCTTTGAAAAATTGAGTGGCAAAGCTGACACAACCCATATGGCGACTTTCTGCAATAAGCGGGGTAAAGTCATCCCCTATGATCATTTCTGTTGAGCCACCACCGATATCAATTACCAGTTTACGGCCTTTTTCTGGCTGGGTATGACATACGCCAGCATAGATTGTTTTGGCTTCTGTTTGCCCACTGATAATATTTATTGGATATGGGAAAACGCGGGCCGCCTGACGTAAGAATTCATCATTATTGACCGCGCGTCTTAATGTATAGGTACCGACGACGTTAACATTTTCCATCGGAAAACCTTGTAAACGTTCTGCAAATAATGCCAAACAGTTTATTCCTCGAGTAATTGCTTCTTGATTGAGTACGGCATTTTCATCTAATCCTTCTGCTAGCCTCACTTTTTGTTTTAAGCGAGAAAGGACTTGAATAGAACCATTCACAATACGTGCAATAATCATATGAAAGCTGTTTGAGCCAAGATCAATTGCTGCAATTTCACGGACATTACCACGATGTTGTGAGGGTAATATTGCGTTATTCATAAAATTCCTAAAATTCAAATTGATAAAGTAAGTCAAACACCTGGTTTGTACTAGAAACGGATTGAAAATAAAGTTGTGGCATTAAGCGGTAACGTAAGGTTACTTCTGCCAAGCCATCAAATAATCCCACACCATATTTTATTTGTAAGCGGTTAGTGAGGTTTCCGCTGACGGTTACTTTGGATTTATCACCCACACCCGATGTGCCAAGGTTTAAATCTTGGATACCAAAAGCCTCGCCAATACTTCCCACTAATTTACCGCTCTTTGAAAGCCCTAGGCCAAGTAACGCTGCCCCCACTGAACCACTAGATCCAGCCTCACCACTATTTTCTAATGAACGACCGGTTAATAAATAAGAAAGTGCTTGATCTTGTGGTTTGCTTGGTTCGCTAAAGATGGTGACATCAGGTCTATCAGCCGTACCTATTACTCTAACACCAGCAGTAATTTTGCTGTCTTCCATTGCTTCTGGATTGCGAATCGCTTCAATGTTTAACATCGGTTGTGACGGTTGGCCTGAAAAGTTAATTTGTCCTTTTCGAATTAATAAATCTTGTCCAAAAGATGCATAACGTCCTTTAGTTAAATTAATTTGCCCGAATAAACCTAAATTTCCCCTGTCTTGTTTCACAGAAAGTAAACCATCAAGATTGGTTTTCAAACCATAAGCATCAAGGCTGACGTCTTTACCAATATTGATGCGTAAATCAGAACGAATATCCATGCCTGATTTTGTTTTTGCCGCAAATTCACGTTTAATCAGTTCTTCTTTGCTCTTATGAGGGCCATTTAAAATAACTTCATCTTCGCTCACTGGCTCAGCAGTATCTGGTAAGCTATCAATTCTAATTCGCGCCCAAGGAATATCCACTGTCCCGCTTAAATTCAATTCTTTCGGATTCGCTTTTACCGTGATATTTGGACTGAAACGTAGTTTCGCCATAGAAGGAATATCCACGTTGAAATTATTTGCCTGAGCATTTAATTCTGTTGTCCAATGTTCGATATTCGCCCAGTTTGCTCGGCCAGTTAAATTTAAACGACTATCGCTAGTTTCAATTTTGCCCTGTAAAGTGGAATTATTACCGTGGAAATGTACGGCAATATCGCCATCTGTAATATTGACTGGCATAGATTTTAATTTGGTACGAATATTGCGAATATTGAAGTCGCCATTTAATAATGGTTTCTCTAAATTCCCACCGAAACTCAACTTCGAAACTACCTCGCCATTCACTGATTCACCACTAGTAAGTAGCTGATTTGCGATAGACAAGTTTAGTCGTTCTATCGCAAGGGTTCCGCCAAGTTGACGATTTTTAGCCAGGTCATTTAAATGAATATCGCCTACAATCCTGCCTTGGTTATGCACATTGATGTCTGTTTTTAAAACCAAATTGTTATTTTGAATGTCGGCGTTAAGTGTTAATTTTGGAATATCCAATTTAAACGTACGGTAATCCAATTTTTGAGAGAAAGTTAAGTGATTGCCATCTACTTTTGCGCTAAATTGGAATGGTTTATCCGTAAACCAAGCAACATTACCTTGCGCTTGTAAGTTGCCTTTGAGGCTATCTTGTTCGATAAGTTTATTAACTAAATCCAAATTAACACGTTTAAATTGGAAAGGAATATTCCCTTGCTTGCCCACATTGAAAGATTGTGGAAAACATAACTCTACATCTGTGTTTTTCCAGCAATGTGAAGCAATATTGGCTTGTGTTTGTTTGTGATCGTAAGACACCGTAATAGCTTGGTTAGATTTTACATCACCAATAGGTGTATCGAGTTTTGCTTGGGAAAGTGTGCCTTTCCACTGTTCTAAAGTGCGGTCAAAATGACCGTTAATTTGTAAATTTGCAGCAACAGGCTCACCTTGGGATTTAAGCGTTAACAAATGATTTTGTTCATCGCCAGATAAGGCGAGATCAAGTAAACGGAGTTTAACACTTTCACCGTAATGAAGTTGCTCTGCCTTAACATTGAATTGCCCTTTAGCTAAAGGATTGCTTTTGATATTCCCTTTCGCACTCACTTTAGATAATTGTAAACCTTGCAAGTGTAAATTAGACGAGACTAAATCAAGATCAAGGTTTGGATTGGTGAACTGACCAGAAATAGCCGCATGCCCTTTCACATTACCGCTTAAATCAGACCATAAACCACGCAAATTCGGTGCATCAACATCTAATATAAAATCAGAATGGTCATCTAATACCCCTCTTGCGTTAAGATGATTTTCACCATATCTAACCTGCAAATCAGGTACTGTTAGAAGTACATTTTGATTAAGTGTTGCAGAGCCTTTTAAACTAATGGGTTTTGAAGACAGTGTTCCATTTAAATCAGCTACTGGCAGTTCCACCTGCCAGCCTTGAGAGCCTGCAAAACCACGCGAATACAATTTGCCAGATAGTGTTGCAGGCATGACAGGTACATAAAAACCGATATTCATTTTTTCTAAATCGGCTTGTACATCCCAGTTTGCGCCCTCTTTCCAGTTTGCAGCCCCCACAAATTCACTTTTACCATCTAACGAAGCTATCCCCAATTTATTGACGATTACTTCATAAAGTTTGCCGTCGGCATTAAGGTCTACTTGAGATGCGGGAATATAATCCATTCCATCTACGCCACCCTTAAGTTCAGCGTGATAATTCAGTAAATCCCCCGTGAGCTTAAGTGTTACATCATTAATTTTAAGTGGCGCCATTGTGTTTACAAAAGCATATTGTCCTTTTGCCACATTTAATGTGAGGTTTAAGGGCATTTTGTCTTGTGCTAATTGCACTTCGCCATTCAGTTCAGCATCTAATACGCCTTTTGTTTTCAAAGAAAGTGCGGTGGATTTTTTCAATGATCCCGAAAGCTTAAGATCGACATCACTCGCTGGCAAAATTTCTTTTCCAGAGGATTTCAACGGCTCCAAATGGGATTTTAAAGTTAAATCTAGTGGCATATCGCCATCAAGTTGTAATTTACCTTGTGAAGAAAGATTACCCAACGAGCTTTCTATCGCTAATTTTTGTAATTGCAGTTGGTTATCGACGGTATCCGCCTGTGCAATCAGGCTTGGGATTTCAATAGATTGAAGTGTTTCACCTTTTTCATTCACCGCTTGATAATGCCAGTTTTTGCCTTTAATCGCGGGGATGTGTAAATCAAAAGGAAGAATTATTTCTGATACATTGCCTAAAAAAGCAGGCGTTAAAGATTGCTCAATCGCATCCCAATCTACAGGCTTATTCGGCTGTTCGGCTTTTAGCTCTGATTTAACTTCAGGCAATTTTTTTGAAATAACTGAAATATCGTTAATTTCAGTCGGCGCGATAGTTAAGCCTTTTTCATTATTTAAACTTACCGCACTTTTAAAATGACTGAGAGTAAGATTAGTCTGATCAACATTTACGGATAAATCTTGCACCACCAAATTTTCTGCATTGATACCAATTGGCAAGGAAATACGTTTCATCGGGCCAGACTTTGAATCATCAGGCGTTGATGGAGGCAGTAATGCTGTATTAATCGCAATCGTCGGTTTATTAAGGGTGAAATCGCGTAAACAAACCTCACGTGAAAGCAAACAACCGAAATCAAGCTGTAAACGTGCTTGTGCAATATGAGTATCAATCCCAGCGGTTTGATAATGAACATTATTGAGCACTAAGCCATTTTGTAATCCGCCTTCAATTTGCTCAACGGAAAAACTATCAAGCATTTTATCGGCAAGTTGAATTAAACTTCTTTGCCCCGCATCGAAAGAAAGCGCCCCAACAACACCTAAAACAGGCACCAAAATGACCGCACTTCCGATACAAACAGCCTTGCGCACCCAGTGTTTTTTATTAGGTTGCTCAGGTGATTTTGGTGAAGTTTCTGATGGTTGTATTTGTTCTGTCATAAATTCACCTTAAATTTCTGTACCAAGTCCGATGTAAAATTGAATATTTTTGCTGTTATCTTTATCACGAATCGGGGTGGCAATATCAAATTTAATCGCGCCCACTGGTGATGCCCAACGAACACCAACGCCTGCGCCATAACGCAATTCTTTAGTTGTGTAATCATTGGCTGCTAATCCACTATCTGCGAAGGTTGCCGCCCACCAATTCGGATAAACTTGATATTGATATTCTAAAGAACCCGCAAGTAATCGCGAGCCACCAACCAATTTTCCGTTTTTATTTTTAGGCGCAATTTTTTTATAGCCGTAACCGCGCACACTGCGATCGCCACCAGCAAAGAAACGAAGTGCGGGCGGAATTTTTTCAATCTCCTTTGTATGTAAATACCCAACTTCAGCACGAGCAACGATACGGTGATTTTCCGCATAAGTACGAATCCATGCGCTAGAGGCTTGCACTTTTACGAAAGAAGCTTCCGATAACCAAACTTTGTTACCCACATCAAAAGTAATTTTTTGTACATCGCCCCAAGTAGCAAAAGAACCGCCACGTAATCGGGTGCGAGTAAATCCGACCGTTGGATAAAGGAGGAAAGTTTTATCGGTTATATCGGCTTGTGTAAAACTGTCGTATCGCGCACGAAGTCCGCCAAAATATTGCCAGCCATGCGCGTTGTTCCAATAACGTAACGCGGACAATGTAAGCGCTCTCGTATTGGTATCATTCTCTTTTTCACCTTCCCAACCGACAGAGTAATCATAGTAATAATTTAATGGATTTTTAAGTAGAGGCATTCGATAAGTTGCCTCTAAAGTTTGTTTTGGGGCAGAGAGATAAAGATTAGTGCGGAAACTATGTCCACGGCTATTAATCCAAGGTTTTGTCCAACCAATTTGGGTGTGCACGCCACCATCAGTTGCAAAGCCCACACCGAGTTCCATCGCATTTTTTTTACGTGGATAAAGAATAATCTCCACATCCACAGTTTTGTTTTTATGATTAACATTAGGTTGAACTAATACTGAACTAAACCAATTTGAAGATGAAAAATCGCTGGTTAAATCCGATAAGTTATTCATTAAATACGGATCACCAGATTTAATATTAAGAATATTATTTAAGTAATCATCCCGAATTTGTGAATGACTAAAAGTAATATTGCCATAATGATAACGAACACCGCTATCAAATAACATTCGCCACCATGCTTGGTGGGTTTCAGGGCTGATTTCTAAACGTGAAATCTTAAATTCCCCATCAAAATATCCACGATTTAATGCTAAACGTGAGATCGCTGTTTTGTAATCATCGTAAGTTTGATGTTCAACCAAAACGCCTTCTTTTGGCAAGTTTTTACGTAACGCATCAAAATTTTCATCTTGTGCGGCTTCCCCTTCAATTTGCACATCAGTGCCCGCAATTTTTGTTGGCTCGCCAGGTGTAACATGAGCAATCAATAAATCACGTTTGCCTTGACGCTGTTTTCGTTCAAAACGCACGGAAGATTCATAATAGCCGAATACCCGCAAGCCGCGATCTACGGCTTTACTTACTAAGTGTTGATAACGTTCTGAGCCATCCATTTCTTCTTTATTGATGAGTTGAACATTAAGATCAGTATTACGAATAGCACGAAATCCACGGATACCTTGAATTTCAATATCCACCGTTTGTTCAGCTAAAGCAACTAGGCTAGGAAAAAAAAGAAAAAGTGCGGTGAGTTTTAGAGGTTTTTTATTCATGCTTAAATGCTACTAGGTATTATCGTTGCACATTAGTGGCTATAGTCTACGGATATGTAAAAGATGATCAATGCTATTTATCATTTCTTGTCATAATTTTTATGCTTGAATATGGGTAAACATTAATAAGCGGTTTCAATAGGTAATTCTGCTCGACACCAGCCATCAAATCCACCAATAATACTAAACACATTTTCATAGCCTTGTTCCACTAGAAAGGTCGCTACATTTTTACTGCTCACGCCATGATAGCAACTCACAATGATAGGGGAGTCAAAATCTACTAACTCTTCAAATTGCAAAAAACTTTGATTCGTTAAATGAAAAGCACCTTTAGGGTGCGAGAGGGTAAAGCGGGCATCATCGCGAATATCGGCTAACACCGCCCCTTGCTGAACCATTTCCCATGCTTGTTGTGGCGTAATTTCTTTATATGACATTTATAAACTTCCTTTTGCGTGCTGTTTGTACACGCCATCAATCACAACAAGAATCATAGCGAGCACTAAACAAATAAAAAGAGGGTAACTTTCGGCATCAATTTGTTCACCGATAAAAAACGACACGAAAACCATCATTATGGTTTCCACATAACCAAGTAAGCCAAGCAAATTCATCGGTAACATGTTGCTGGCAATGACATAAGCTATCAATGCGGTGCCACTAATTAATCCAAGCAACACAAGCAGCCCCCAAATATTAGGATTACTTTGTTCAACCACAGCGAAATTTGTTTGCAACGCAAAATAAATGCTAATTGGGATTAGGCTCAACATCTCTAAACAAAAAGAAGCGAGATCACTATTTTTTAATGCTTTTCGAACAGAAAAATAGGTGGTATAGCCAACACAAATCACAATAGCTTCCCAAGAAAGCCCACCTTTTAGCACGATATTAGAAATTACGCCCAATGCGGCAATCACGACTGCAATAAATTTGAACGTTGAAATACGTTCTTTAAAAATTAAGCGACCTGCCGCCACCATGACAATAGGCAAAAGCAAATAACCAAAAGAGACGCTCAATGAACTGCCATTATTCGGCGCCCAAAGAAAAAGCCACATCTGAAACCCCATCAATAAGCCGCAAAAAAGATAGGGCAATGCCAAGTGCGGTTGTTTTTTGATGAGTTTTAAACGATGAATCAACGCATTTTTCTGCTTAAACATAAACACGGAAAGGACAACAAAGGGAAACGTAAAAATCATCCGATAACCGAAAATATCCGTGCCACTCAAAGGTTTCAACAGCGTAGAAAAATAATACATATAGCCAAATAGAAACGAGGCAAGTAATGAAACGAGAACACCTTTAAACATAAGAAATCCTTATTCTAAACAACCAATCATTCTATTCTAACATCGCCCAAAATGCACGGATTAAGGGTTGTTCGAGATTCCTTTTTTGGGTACAAATAACCAATTCAAAAGGCTCGATAGGCTTATCAAGATTAAGTCTGGAAATTTGGTTATTCATTGGGCTATTGTCAATGACCGCATCAGGCAACATCGCTAATCCGAATCCCAATCCAACCATCGGAACAATCCCTTCATGCCCCGCAACGGTAGCATAAATTTTCGGGTGTTTAATATGTTTCTCCCGCAGCCATTGTTCAATCCTCTGCCGAGCATGCCCTTCAACAGGGAAAATAAAAGGCATTTGCTGCCAATTAATGGGTTTTTCCTGCAGTAATTGTGTCGCCAGACAAGCCACACGCGGTGCAATTAAAGATAAGCTAATATCATCAATTTTATGAAATACCACACTCGATGGCAGATTATTCGGCTTACCCGCAATAGCGAGATCGACTTGTTGTGTTTGAATCAACTCTAATGCAAGTGCTGGATCACCCGTCGTCAGCTGAATTTCCACTTTAGGATAACGCTGGCGAAATTCTTTAAGTACGTGCGGAAGATGGCTATAAGATGCGGTTACAGAGCAAAAAAGCTTAATTTCACCGCAAAGTTCATCTGATTCATCCTTGAGCTGTTGTTTAAATTGTTGCCAGCTTTGCCATTCTGTTTTAGCAAATTGCAAAAATTTCTCACCATATTCAGTAAGTTTGACTTGCCGATTGTCACGGATAAAAAGTGTTTTCCCTAACTCGTCCTCCAACCGTTGAATTTGACGGGAAAGAGTGGAGGGAGACATGTGGTTTTGGGTGGCGGTTTTAGCGAAGTTTTTTGTGTCACTAAGGTGGATGAATATTTGTAGGTCGTTAAATTCCATAACTTTTTTATCTATAGTAAAAATTAATTTCTTCGTTTTTTGTACTGCCAAATCTCCCCTCCCCCTCTTTGCTAAAGAGGGGAATTCTTTAGTCAATTACTAGAAACTGGCTCATTTATATTTTTATATCATAATTACTTATTTATATATTTCATTTGGATTACCGTAAAAATCAAGCAAAGAATCAAATGTTTCTTCAACATAAAAAACTTTAGTTAATGAGTTATAACTAATTCAGTTAGATTATTCATCACACCCATTAGCATATTTGATGTTAATTACTGTAAATCACGTTCTACAAAGAATTTCCCCCTCTTTAGCAAAGAGGGGTAGGGGAGATTTGGCACTACAAAAAAGAGAAGAAACTCATTGATAAAATCCAAATCGCTATTTTCAATCCAAGTCATTGCTAAAACTGCAACATTACATTTCTATAATATCACTTTACGCAATCATAAAAAATCCTATAATCAAACCACAACAAAAAAATATGCAAACACAACATCATACAATTATTCACCTTACACAATTAAGGACAACAAAATGGCTAACTATTTCAACACATTAAATTTACGTCAAAAATTAGACCAATTAGGTCGTTGTCGTTTTATGGATCGCGAAGAATTTGCAGATGAAGCAAACTTCTTAAAAGGCAAAAAAATCGTTATCGTGGGCTGTGGTGCGCAAGGTTTAAACCAAGGTTTAAATATGCGTGATTCTGGCTTAGATATTAGCTATGCCTTACGTCCTGAAGCAATTGCTGAAAAACGTGCATCATTCCAACGTGCAACTGAAAATGGTTTTAAAGTAGGTACTTATGAAGAATTAATCCCAACTGCAGATTTAGTCGTAAACTTAACGCCAGACAAACAACACTCTAAAGTGGTTGCCGATGTGATGCCTTTAATGAAAAAAGACTCTGCATTTGGTTATTCACACGGTTTCAACATTGTTGAAGTTGGCGAAGAAATCCGTAAAGACATTACGGTTGTGATGGTTGCACCAAAATGTCCAGGTACTGAAGTACGTGAAGAATACAAACGTGGTTTCGGTGTGCCAACATTAATCGCAGTTCACCCTGAAAATGACCCGAAAGGCGAAGGCATGGCGATCGCAAAAGCATGGGCTGCTGCAACTGGCGGTCATAAAGCGGGTGTTTTAGAATCTTCCTTCGTGGCAGAAGTAAAATCTGACTTAATGGGTGAGCAAACTATCCTTTGCGGTATGTTACAAGCAGGTTCTATCGTATGTTATGACAAATTAGTGGCAGACGGTAAAGATCCAGCATACGCAGGTAAATTAATCCAATACGGTTGGGAAACGATTACCGAAGCGTTAAAACAAGGCGGTATCACATTAATGATGGATCGCCTATCAAACAGCGCAAAATTACGTGCATTTGAACTTGCTGAACAAATCAAAGAAAGCCTTGGTTTCTTATATTACAAACACATGGATGACATTATTAGCGGCCACTTCTCCGCAACAATGATGGCTGACTGGGCAAATGGCGATAAAGACTTATTCGCATGGCGTGAAGCTACAGGTAAAACCGCCTTTGAAAATGCACCAAAATATGATGGCAAAATTAGTGAACAAGAATACTTTGATAACGGCGTATTAATGATCGCAATGGTAAAAGCTGGCGTGGAATTAGCTTTTGAAGCGATGGTTGCAAGCGGTATTTATGAAGAATCAGCTTACTACGAATCACTTCACGAATTACCATTAATTGCGAACACCATCGCGCGTAAACGCTTATATGAAATGAACGTGGTAATTTCAGATACTGCAGAATATGGTAACTACTTATTCTCTAACGTAGCGACCCCAATTCTTGCAAAAGAGATTATCCCTAATCTTCAAAAAGGTGACTTGGGCGAGCCAACTCCAGCAGTGGAAATCGATAACATCACCTTACGCGATGTAAACGATGCAATTCGTAACCACCCTGTTGAATTAATCGGTCAAGAATTACGTGGTTATATGACAGATATGAAACGTATCGCAGTTGCGGGTTAATTACTAAATCAGTAAAATTCAAGCCAACTTATTCAATAAGTTGGCTTTTTTTATAATCCAAAGGAATTCATATGAAAAATAATAAAATTTTTAACCGCACTTTTAAAGTGAGTTTGGTGGCTGTGGCTTTAGGATTAGTTAATTCGGCATGGGCAACAGATCTAACTTGCTCAAACTCAACAGGATGTCAGTATTCTTGGGGTGCATCACCTAATTGGACTTTCAACAAAAACCAACAAACATCAATTAGTGATGCAATTAATGTAACTATTACACCAGGAAACTACCAAAATATCGCTAAAACTGATATCGGAACTAGCATGCATGGAGGACAACCACTAGCCTCTAGTGATTCACTATTTGGTATTTTTGACCTTACTGATAGAAATAATCAACTTACTATTAAATCTGGTGTAAATGCCACACTTAAAGAAGACTACCCTTCAAGTTCACTTTTAGATATATCGGGGGCAGTTGCTACTTTAGAAAAAGGCTCAAAACTCATTGTTGAGAAAAATTACGCACAAATTCACAATATAACTGATGCTTATGGTGATTCAAGTGGCAACTCAGCGATTGAATCTCGTGGTGGCAAAATTAATACAGAAGCTGATATTGAAATAAATAACGATGGTTCTAGCGCAATTGAATCTCAAAAGACCTCTGTTATCAATTCATCCAATCATAGTATCAAGATGAATGGAAAGAATGATATTGCCTACGCATTATATGGTGCAGAAGATATAGCAAATATCAGTAATGTACAAATTACTGGAAATCAAGATATGCAATTTGCTTTTGACATCGGTACAAATGATGAGAATGCGGCTCAGACGGTTATAGCTAATGGTTTAAATGTAACTCTTAACAATAAAAGTGGCTTATTCACCACATCAGATAGCGGATCGCAAATAATAACACTAAAAAATTCAGAAAGTAATACAGGTTATGGTTTACTCGCATTCCCATTGGGCGATGAGCAGTTAGTTAAAATTAATTTAGAAAATACAACATTAAATGCTACTCAAGCATTAATCTCGCTTAATGATAAAAACCTCCCTCTTGAAGCAGAAGATAATGATGCATCCAATTCTACACCAGCTGGAGTCTATCATCTAAACCTTACTGCAAGTAAAAACTCCAAACTAACTGGCGCAATTCTTGAAAATCCAGATTGGCCAGTTAAGAATGAAATCAATTTATCTATGTCTAATAGCCAATGGAGTTTCAATAAATCAAGCACATTGAATAACTTAGATGCTAACAGTTCTGACATTACATTTACTCCAACTTCTGAATATAAAACATTAACAATTAAAGATAACCTCACTGGTTCTAGCACATTTAACCTCAATACCAATATTGCTGAAAATAAAAGCGATAAAATCGTTGTTAAAGGTACTGCCGAAGGTAATCATAAAATTGGTGTCACTAACCAAGGTGCAAATGTTGCTAACGGAAAAGTGACACTTGTAGAAACCAATGGCGGCAATGCAGCATTTAGCTTAACCAATGCCAACAATCGTGTAGATTTAGGTGCTTACCAATACTTCCTAACAAAAGAAGGAAATAATTGGGTATTAGCTAACTCTAAAAATGTGGTTACTCCAACTCCTCCTGTTGCACCCGTTACCCCAAGTAACCCTGTAGTGAGTCCAAGCAATCCAGTGGTAACTCCAAGTAACCCTGTAGTGAGTCCAAGCAATCCAGTGGTAACTCCAAGCAATCCTGTGGTGACGCCAAGTAATCCTGTGGTGACTCCAAGTAATCCAGTAGTACCACCTGCAGATCCAGTTCTACCAAGTACACCATTACTCTCAGACTTAGCGAATGCACAAGTTTCTCTTCGCCAAGCACAATTGCTTTTAGTGGAAGATGATTTAAGCGGCATTCATCAGCGTCTAGGTGAAGTGAAAAACGGTGAAAAAGGTAATGTATGGGTTCGTAATGTGAATTCTCGCCAAAAATTAGCCGCACTTTCGACTGGTGACAGTGAAACTTCTGGCTTTAAACAAAACGTACATCGCGTACAAGTGGGCGCTGATGCTGCTGTAACTTATAACCTCCGTGTTGGTGGATTTGTTGGCCGCAGCCAAGCTAACGTTGATTTTAATGGTTATTACGGTGATGGCAAAGTAAGAAGCAATAGCGTGGGCTTATATGCAGCTTACCTTGCAGATGACGGTATTTATGTAGATAACATCATGAAATACAGCCGTTTACACGCTAATTCAGATCACACTGAAAAACGTCATTACAATGCTTATACGATTTCGAGTGAATTAGGTAAACGCTTTAGTCTTGCAAACGATTGGACAATCACACCGCAAGCACAATTAGCGTGGACACATATTTCATCACAAGAGAATGAAGATAGCTTATTTTCTGTGTATTCTCGAATTGGTTTACGTGTAGCCAAAGGCTTTGCATTAAGTAATGGTTGGAATTTACAGCCTTATGCAGAAGTGAATGCGATTACTAGCAAAAACCGTAGCAGCAAAATTCATTACACAAACAGTGCGCTTGATGTCGCAAGCAGCCGTGGACGTTTTGAAAGTGCGGTCGGTTTAAATGCTGGATTTGCCAATCATCGCTTTGGTTTAGAAGTAAGCCGTGCTGACGGTAAAAACTTTGACAAACCTTATGCAATTCAAGCGATTTATCATTATAGCTGGTAGTATCTTACTAAACATACCTCTTAAAAGTGCGGTGAATTTTCACCGCACTTTTGTTTGCCCTAACTAAATATTCAAATATCTTATAAATTCTAGACTCTTTTAGCTATTAAGAGAGAAATGAATTCGATTACTCTGTTGTGTATCAAGGATACCACGTGCTGTCAAATCGATGATTCATGATTATATTTCACTCAAAATAAAATAAAAAATATGAGCGAGATCACAAAATGAATACTTTTTATAAGTATGTAGAACCCTACAAATGTATAATTAAGTCGATCATCAATTTTAAATAGTTCAAAGATTGAGGAGAATATTTTGAAAAAACATACAATTCTTACTACAGCAAAAAGCTCAGTAGCCTTATTGCTCTTTACATTGCCTTTATCTTCTAACCTTGCCTATTCTGCCCCGTCCACAACGGGTGAAGGGAATATTGTCACAGGCGATCATGGCGTTGCAACTGGCTATAACAATGCTGTAACAGCTAAATATGGTTTGGCTCAAGGTAATAATTCAGTTGCAACAGGTGGCAATATTTCTCGTAAAGAATTTGATGAAAAATCAAACGAAAGAAAGCAAACGGTTGCTGATAAAAACAAAGCAGAAAATGAACTTTCCGATATAAATAAAAAAATTGAAGCCAGCAATAAAACTGCTGAAGATCTGAACAAAAGAATTAATGAAATAACAAATTTAATCAAACAATCTAACGATAAAAAAAATCAAGTTGTTACTTCACTGAATAATGATTTGGCTAATAAACAAAAAGAATTAGCCAAATTAGACAAAGAGCGGGAAGAGGCTAAAGAATACGCTAGTCATTATCCTTCAATCTATTCAGAGGATGAAAGTGTTTCGATAAAATTCCTGAAACAACTTAAAGAACTTGATTGGAATAAACTTTCGGACAATTCTGCAGGAACAACTGGAGTACAAAAACTAGCAAAAGACCTAAAAGAGCGAGTTGAGGCTGATTACCCTAATGTTTCTGAAATTAAAAAATTTGGTATAGATAAATATGAAATTATAGTTAATGGATATGATAACGCTAGAGGATCATTTGAATATAACGAAGAAAAGATAAAAGATACTATTAGATCTAGAAATAAACAATACTTATTTTACACAGGAGCTGGAAGAGATCTAAGTTCATACGCATCTGATCATGATGGCATTACAGATTTACTAAAAAATGTAACTTCTGTAGCTCCTGTAAAAATTACAAGCATCGATAACATACCAAGCCGAATTACAGATGACTTTTTTTCATCCCAAAAACAAGAGCGTTATGTGCAATTTTCTACCCTACTGAAAATGATAAGTGAAAATAATGTCATAAGTGATTTAAGTAAAGCTTATAAGCTTGATAAAATAAATTCTCAGAATTATTACAAACCAAATTACGTAGCAAATACTGTATTTTATCTTCCGCCAATAAAAGCTAGTGATGATCAAATAAATCACAGTGATTTTTTATTAACTAGTCACAAGTACCATTCAGGCGATTTCGATTACCTGGGTTATGATGAGAATAATAAGAAAGTCGAATTTCGCTTTGAGGATAAAGATAAGGCAAAACACTACCTTTACTATGGTCAAACGCAAAGATTTTTTGATGAATTTTTTGACGGAGTAAAAACTAACACTCCTCAGGATGTGAAGCGTTTAAGTGAATGGGTAGATAGATTTTATAATGACTTTGATAATCTAATTGATCGTGAAGCACCTGAGGAAAAATGGCTTTTTGATAAACAGGACTTTCTTAATCAACTTAAAGATGTGGAACGTTTTGCTAAGAAAATTTCAGATTATATAGCTGTTTATGATAAGTCAATCGCAGACCCAACTCTAGAAAATAGAGGTAAACGAGACAATTTATATAAAGAAATCGCTAAGCTGAAAGACGATCCTAAAAATTATTATGAAAATATTAAATTTAAATTTAAGGAATCTACCAAGAAATTATGGAATAAATATGCTGACGAGACAGCAAAAGAATTAACTGATTGGGCTAAAAAATTGAAACTTTATGACCCATACAATGATGTTGTTAAGGGGATAACTGAAGAATCTGAAAAAGCCCAAAAAGCCTTAGATGACGCTCAAATAAAATTTGAGAAGATGGAAGAAGAAATCAAAAATCTTACATCTCAGATTGATAATTTAAAATCACCATCCGATTCTGAAAATTCAAATGAGTTAAAACAAAAACAAGAAGAACTTACAAAAAAACAAGCAGAAAAAGAAGAGCTTGAAAAAGAGCGAGCCAAAAAAGAAAAAGCATTAAAAGAGTTAGAGGAAAAACTAACACATCATTTTTCTAACATTGGTGAAAACTCAATTGCCGCAGGGAAAGAATCCTTTGCGAGCGGTACAAATTCAATTGCTATCGGCACCAAAAATGAGGTAACAGGTAATAATTCTGTAGCGATTGGTGCAGGGAATAAAGTTGCATCACATAATGTTATGGTATTAGGCAATAATGTCACTGTTGATGCAGGATTTGATGGTGCTGTAGTATTAGGTAATGAATCTGCGCCAAGTAAACCAATGCCTGTAGAAAGTATCACTATTCAAGGCACAACTTATCGATTCGCAGGTACAAATCCAACATCAACTGTCAGCGTAGGTGCCGAAGGTAAAGAGCGTCAAATTACGCACGTTGCAGCAGGTCGTATTACCAGTACATCAACGGATGCGATTAACGGCTCTCAACTTTATTCTGTTGTCGAGGCTATTAATCAAAAAGTCACCCAACATAATAAAATGCTGAAAGCGGGGATTGCTGGTTCTGCTGCAATAGCTGGATTACCACAAGTGCGAGGTAATGGTAAATCTATGGTTTCTGCGGGTGCAGGAAACTTCAAAGGACAAAATGCTATCGCAGTGGGATATAGCCGCTCAAGTGACAACGGTAAAGTGTTATTCCGCCTAAGTGGAAGCACAAATACCCAAGGCGATGTGGTGAGCTCCGTTGGTGTAGGCTACGAATGGTAAGTTAAGAAACAACAAGTGCGGTGAAAT